>NZ_VITO01000022.1:0-106213 GCF_007828025.1 Nitrospirillum bahiense | reverse complement strand
CCTGACACGGGTGGGCAGCTACCAGCTGACGGCCTACAGCGTCTGGCGTCCGGACTTCGCCGACCAGAAGCTGTCGGTGGAGGGCCAGGTGGGCTTCGGCTACAACCACTTCGACCAGCGCCGCGACATCGCCTTCCTGGGCGCGCGTGCCAACGCCAACTACGGTGGCGAGCAGTACCTGGGCAAGGTGACGGTGGGCTACGACCTGCCGCAGCAGGGGGCGTTCACCTTCACGCCGCAGTACAGCCTGCGCTTCGTGCGCCTGGTGAACCATGCCTACCAGGAACACGACGCCGGTCCGGCCGACCTGAAGGTGGATGTCCTGGGCACCAACGCGGTGACGCAGGAGCTGGGGCTGAAGGTGGACACGCAGTGGAACACGGGCGTCGGCCTGCTGTCGCCGGACCTGCGGGTGGCCTGGGTGCACGACTTCAAGGATGGGCCCATCCCGACCACGGGCGTGCTGGCCGGCGTGGCCTTCGCCAGCACCACCGGCCGGGTCAACACCGACGGCCTGGCCGTCAACCTGGGCGCCACCCTGCAGCAGAGCGAAGCCTTCAGCCTGCGCTTGGAGTACAACGGCGAGTACCGCCACGACTACCAGAGCCACGGCGGCGTCCTGCGCGCCAGCTGGAGCTTCTGAGGCCAGCAAGCGCATCCAACGAAAAGCCCCGCTGGAGCGATCCGGCGGGGCTTTTTGTTGGTGCGCCCAGCATGGGCGCGTTTTTGCGGGCCGCTGCCGCATAGCATAATGCCCAGCCCCACTGTGAACCGGCGCCGATAGGGGCCCCCGAGCTCGCTCGCACTCAACCTCGCTCTTCCGATTCCCCGGTGTTCCGCGATGAACCAAAAGAAAGCCCGGCGCCGCAGGGAGGCGGCGCCGGGTGAGAAGAGGACCGGGAGCAACGGGAGGGATTGCTTACCAGTCGGCCGATGCGCGGACACCGAAGGTACGCGGCGGGCCGAACTGCCAGTTCCAGATATTCGCTTGGCCGGGGACGACGGTGTTACCGGCGTAGGCGAGGGACCGGTAGTCCTCCAGATTCTGCACATACAGCTGAACGCTGTAGGCCTTGCTCTCAGGCTTGTAAGTCACGCTTAGGTCGGTCTCGGTATGCCCGACTTGATGGGAGTCGCTGTAATTGTAGAAGTCGAGATAATAGTCGCCCTTATATCGCGTATAGGCCGACGCAGTAAGACTGCCGGCAGTGCCGAGATGGAAGACGTGGTCGTAGCCCAATGTCAGCACCCATTCGGGCGCCTGGGGAAGGCGATTGCCGGACAAGTCGATGGTCGGCGCCTCGGCGCCTGATTCATTGTAATAACTGACACTGCCGAGGAATTTGTCGTATGTCGCGTGCAGCCAGTTCACCGAGGCGGAGATGGTGTCGTCGCGGGTCGGCCGCACCTTGCCCTCCACTTCGATGCCATAGATGGTCGCCTTGCCGGCATTGAAGGTCTGTGCGCCGGCGGCGGGATTGAGCAGCACGTCGTTCTGCAGGTCCTTGTAGTCGTAATAGAAGCTGGCGACGTCCAGCGTGTACTGGCTGTTGTCGCCGCGCGTCAGCTTCACGCCGCCCTCGTACGCCGTGTTGGTCTCCGGCCGGAACGAATTTCCCGTCCCGTCGAAGCCGCCGGCCTTGAAGCCGGTCGAAACCTTGCCGTAGATCAGTGTATCGGCGTCCAGCTTGTAGTTCAGGCCAGCCAGCCAGGTGAACTTGCTGCCTTCGTAATGCAGCGGCAACCGGCTGGCGCCGATCGAGCTGGCGATGCCGGACAGGTCCGTCGGGCCGGTGTTGTAGGCGCCGGTGCCGCCGGAGAAGACATAGTAGAACGGATTGAAATTCGCGAAGGTGGCCGTACGCACATCCGACGTGTAGCGGCCGCCGACCACGGCGGTCAGCGCATCGAAAAGCGGCACCTCGACTTGCCCGAAGCCGGACCAACTGCGGCTGTCGGTCGGGTGCTGGAAGTAGTTCACGTAGGAGCCCTTGTCGCCGACGAAGGGCGTGTAGAGACCGCCATTCGTGGCTTGCAACTCACGGAAATAGAAGGCGCCGCCCTGCCACAGCACACCGTCCCACACGCCATTGAAACGCAACTCGTGGCTCTGGGTTTCCACCGTCTCGTTGTAGTGCGTGAAGAGGAAGGCAGGCGCCAAGGTCAGGACGTTGGTGTCTGCCGTGGTGCGGTAGCCGCCGGTGTAGGTCACCGTGGCCGGCCCGAAATCATAGGCGATCTGCCCGCGCGCCGCGGTGGAATGCTGTTGCAGCCAGCCCACGCCCATCAGCGGTGAATCATAGGTATGGCGATTGATGCCGGACAGGGCATGGGTGTTCTGCGGTATGCAGGCCACGCTGCCGCCCGCGGTGCCCGCCGATACCCAGCCGTTGCCACAGGTGGTGGTGCTGGTGCCGGGGTTGTTTTGCGCGCTGGTCATATCGGCCCAGGCCTGGGAAGCCGGGATGATGTCCTGCACGATGCGCTCCACCGCCGCCTGGACGGTCAAGCCCTCCACCGGCTTCAGGACCAAGGTGACACGGCCAGCGTTGGTGTCGTCGGTGTCGCTGCGGTTGGCGCTGCTGGGGATATAGGCCGAGGTCGGGCTGAATGGCGTATTGGTATGCTCGTCATAGCCGTCGTGCGAGCGGTGGACGCCAGAGATGCGCAGACCACCCACGTTACCCAGCGGGATGTCGATGCCGCCCTCGACAATGACCTGGTCGTAGTTGCCGTAGGTCACCGCCGCGTTCCCGCCCCAGGTATCGCCGGGCTTGCGCGTAATGAAGTTCACGGCACCGCCCGTGGTGTTCCGCCCATAGAGCGTGCCCTGGGGGCCGCGCAACACCTCCACGCGATCGACGTCGAAGATCGCGGCGTTCAGAATGGTGGGGCGGTTGATGTACTCGCCATCGATATTGACGGCGATGGACTGGTCCTGGGCTTCGTTATTGCTGAGCGTGCCGATGCCGCGCACGCTGACGCGGGTATTGTTGGTGTCGTTGGTGATGTTGAGCGATGGCGCCAGCTTCTGCATCGACGTGAAATCGGTCACGCCCTTCTGTGCCAGCGCCTCACCCGAAACCACGGACATGGCAATCGGAACATCCTGCACGTTCTCTGCACGGTGCTGCGCGGTGACGATCACTTCTTGAAGAATATCGCTGTCGGCCGTCGGCACGCTCTGTGCGCGGGCGGCCGTGTTCAGGGCGCAGCCACACGCGCCGATCAGCAAAATGCCTTTCAGGAACATTTTCGACATAGGCAATCCCTCCCCGGTTTTTTTTGCGTAATGGTTCGACGGCAATGCGCTTTCCGAACCATGAAATTAGAATTCTAATTTCTAAAATGCTGCGCCTCCTGTCAAGGGCTTCCACATTCCTCCCCTGACAGGAAAGCGATTTAAGGCCTCTCAGCCTCTTCGGCCACGCGAAAATGCTTTCGGTCAGCCGGTTAGGCGCAGTTCGCCCGTTTAAAACCGGGATGGCTCTAGCGGCACCCTTACATTATAATAAGAACATTAATTCTATATAGACAAACCTATGGCGGGCGGACACCTTAGAACCGCCGCGGGTACCTGATGGCGGTGAGGCAATCAACAATTCCGGGAGGAAAAATCATGAATGCAGCCAAGGCTCTGAAGATCGCGGCGCTGACGCTGGTGGCGACGACCGCCAGCGCGCAAGTCATCGTGACGGTCAACTATCGGCCCCCTGAAACCGTGCAGCGCGTGGCCATCCCGGTAAACCCGGCGGAGAAGCGTCTCAAGGTGCTGATTATCAGCGGCCAAAACAGCTATGAGCATGACTGGACCGGCGTGAACAACATGCTGCGCACCCTGATGCAGGACACCGGCCGCTTCGACGTCCGAGTGACGGAGGACTTCGACCAGGGCACGCTGGAAATGCTCAAGGCCTATGATGTCGTGCTGCTGAACTATTCAAGCCGGTGGAATTACGCAGACGCCTCACAGCACCTCTGGTCCGACCAGGCGTTCAAAGCCCTCTATGACTATGTGCGTCAGGGCGGCGGCCTGGTCGCCTATCACTCGTCCTTCACCTGGGGCCGAGACATTCCAGAGTATCGGAAGCTGATCGGCGCGGTCATGACTCCGCATGACAGCCGCCGGTCACCGCCTGGTGCCTTCCCGGTCCACATCGTCGATCGCACCAATCCCATCACCCAGGGGATGCGGGAATATATCTGGACGTACAACGACGACATGTACACCAACATGCAGATGGATCCCGAGGTGAAGATTCACGTGTTGGCCACGGCCCACGATTCCTCTGCCAGCTACGCCCCCGAACTGGCCGGGCCGAAATATCCAGTCGCGGCCTATACTCCTGATAAGCTCAAGGCGATGAAGGGCATGGACGCCGACCATCCACAGGTCTGGACGGCGGACTATGGCAAGGGGCGCGTCTTCTCGATCACGCTGGGGCACGACGAGGTTTCACTGCATTTCGCAGGTTTGCAGACTTTGATGCTCCGGGGAACCGAATGGGCCGCCAGCGGTGCCGTCACGCTGCCGGTGCTGGAAGAGGCCAAAGACTTTCCGACCCACTGAATGGGTGCCCAACCCCTTCGGATCTAGGGGGTTGGGCACGCTTATGCGCGTAGGCTGGCCGTCCATGGCGTACGCAAGGTCTGACGCCAGCTCAAGCGGGAGGGCTAGGTCGTCGCGATAGACCCCGCCCAGGCGTTGTTCCAAGAAGCCCCAGTCGATCTCTCCACCAAGTGTGAACCGGCATCGAAGTGGGCCTCTTGGGAAAGGCGAGGCAACGGACAAGGCAGTTGAAGAGGTAAAAAAGAGCAACCGTCTGATCTTATTGAAATCAGCAGGGTCATTTATCTTGATGATTTACAGACCGCCGCTCCCCGAAAACTTCTTGAGCTTGCCGGTGGGCCGAACCACGCGACATTTCAAGTCGTTAAGGACCATGGCCATCACCTGTCCAGTGACAGCCAAGGATACCAACGCGGCGACGTCGGTACAGCCAGGATACCAACAATTTCGTACAGCGACCCTCGTTGGACCACCTGCGCTCGCCTACGACCCGGTGCGACGACGTACCAGAAATATCATGTAATTAAGGAGATGGTGGCCATTAGGCAAAGAAAAACCCCCGGAACCTTGCGGTTCCGGGGGCTCTATTGGCTCCCAGGGAGGGACTCGAACCCCCGACCCGGTGGTTAACAGCCACCTGCTCTACCGGCTGAGCTACCTGGGATCAGCGCGCCTGCTTCGTTTTCGTCTGACCGATCAGTCAGCGGCGCTGCGGTGGGCGGTGATATAGCAAAGCGTTTTTGGGATGGGAACCCCTTTGTTTGGCAAAATCGAAAAAAATATGACGGACCCCGGATGGAGAGGGGTGGAGGCGGGGTGCCTCCTTCGGGAAAGGCTTGGAAAACAGTCCTTTGCGGATGGTGGCCGAAGCAATGGATGATGGCGCATCGCCGGATAGGGGGTGAACCCCGGCGCCGTTTGCCGTATCCCTAGGGCCGATGCCCCATCAGGAATCCGAAAGCCCATGTCCGACCCCGCCCGCACGCCGCCATCGTCCGAGCAGAACCCGTGGACCGTGCTGTCGCGCGACCTGCGGTATGAGACCCCATGGCTGCGGGTGTTCCATCACGAGGTCCTGCGCCCCGACGGCAGCCCTGGCATCTTCGGCACGGTGGAGTTCGCCACCGTGGCGGTGGGCGTGCTGCCCGTGGCGGCCAACGGCGACACCTGGCTGGTCGGCCAGTGGCGCTTCGGTGCCGGCCGCTACAGCTGGGAAATGGTGGAGGGCGGCATACCCCTGGCGGGTCCCAAGGCGGTCGGGCCCCTGGCCGGCGCCGCCGAGGAACTGCGGGAGGAGGCGGGCTTGCGCGCCAGCCGCTGGCTGGAAATCCAGCGCATGGACATGTCCAACAGCGTGGGCAACGAGCATGCCCATCTTTACCTGGCCTGGGACCTGACCGAGGTGCCGGTGGCGCCGGATGAGACGGAGCAGCTGACCATCCGCCGCCTGCCCCTGCGCGCGGCGCTGGACATGGCGCTATCGGGCGAGATTCTGGACGCCATGACCATAGCCGCCCTGCTGCGGGTCCGCCTCATGCACCTGGAAGGCACGCTGCCACCCGATCTGGCGCCCCTGGTGGCGGCCGGGTTCGCCGGATAGGCGGCGGCCCTACCGGCGCTCCCGCGCCGCCGCTGCCATGATGGCGCGGCTGCGGCTGGTGGACAGCAGTGTGTTCACGTCCGGGGCCAGGCGGCGGCGCCAGTTCGGCCGCTCCCGGTCGGTGCCCGGCAGGTTCACCGCGTCCACCTCGCCGGCCAGGTCGTCAACCTGTGCCAGCATCAGGGTTGAGGGCGCCGCCGCGACGAAGGCGTGGATGGCCGCGGCCAGGGTGTCGTCCAGGTCTCCGTCCAGATCCCCGCCGTCGGTCAGAAGGCCCGCGCCCACCAGCTGGTCCAGCAGCCCGCGCTTCTCCTCCCGCCGGGCGGCCCGGGCCTGGGCCTCGCCCGCGTCGTCCAGCAGGCCCAGGGCGCGCTTCTCGGCAATGTCGGCCGCCATCCACCAGCCGGCCAGGGTGGGCAGGTCGTGGGTGGAAACGCAGGCGGCGGCGTTGGCCGGCCAGCGCGCCGGGTCGCGGAAACGCTCTCCCTCGCGCTCGAACCACAGCACGCGGTAGGACAGGATGCCGGCCTCGCCCAGCCGTTCGCGGAAGCCTTCGGGCACGGTGCCCAGATCCTCCCCCACCACGGCCACGCCGGCCCGCTGGCTTTCCAGCAGCGTGCGCGCCAGCAGCAGGTCGAACGGGGCCGCCACATAGGCGCCATCGCGGCCGGCAGCCCCCTTGGGCACCCAGAACAGGCGTTTCAGGCCCATGACATGGTCGATGCGGAGCAGGCCGGCATGGCGCATGTTGGCTGCCAGCAACTCCGCGAAGGCGGCGCCGGCATTGGCCTCCTGCGCCAGGGGATTGGGCGGCGGCAGGTTCCACACCTGGCCCTCGGCCGAGAACAGGTCCGGCGGCGCGCCGATGGACGCGTCCAGCGCGAATTCCGCCCTATTCCCCCAGGTCTCGGCCCCGTCGAAGGCGGCCCCCACCGCCAAGTCGCGGTATAAGCCCAGTTGCAGCCCGCCCTGGCGGGCGGCCTGGTCGGCTGCGGCCAGCTGGCGGTCGGCCAGCCATTGCAGCCAGAGGGGAAAGTCCATGCCCTCCGGGGCGACGGTGGCGTCCGCCACGCGCGCCACCTCGGGCCAATGCGCCCAAGGGCCGGTATGCATCTCGGCCAAGGCCTCGAACCGGGCGAAGCGCTGCAGGCTTTCGCCGCCCGCGTGGACGAAGGCGGCGAGGTCCCGCGCCAGCGCGTGGTCCGGCTGCCGCCGTGTCAGGTCGCGGAAGCCGGCATGGGCGGCGGCCAGGGCCTGGCGCTTCAGGGCCCACACCCCCGGATAGTCGATGGCGCGCCGGGCCGACAGCTGGTCCAACGACGCCCCCTCGGCCGCCATCAGGACGGCAGCGGCGCCCGCTGGATCGGCATCGCCCAGGGCGGCCAAGTCGATGTAGAGGGGGTCCAGGAAACGGCGATCGGACGGCTGGTAAGGACTGGCGCGGTCGCGGTCACCGTTGAACAGGGCGTGCAGGGGGTTGATACCGACGGTGACGGCGCCCAGCGCCCCCGCGCCGGCACCCAGCCGCGCCAGGGTGGTGAAGTCGCCGGACCCCTGGTCGCCCGCGCGTCGCAGGGCATAAAGATGGGCGCCGATGCCGAAGCGCGGCGCGTCGGCCAGGGCCGGCGGCAGGTAGGCCCGGGGCGGGGCGACCACCAGGGTGGCGGCGATCTCCGGCCGGTTGGCTAGGCAGAGCCGGTGCACGCCCGCCGGCAAGGCGTCCAACGTCACCTCCACCATCGTGCACCGGCGCCCGTCCGGGGCGGTGACGGGCAGGCGCCGGCCGTCCAACGTCACCTTCAAGGGCCGGGCCGTCCCATCCTCCAGCCGCAGCGCTAGGTCCAGCGCCGGCGTGTCCGGCAGGGGCACCACCAGGCGCAGCGGTCGTGCCGCCGTGCCCACCAAGGTGCGGGGCAGGGGACGGAACGGTCCCTCTTCGGACAGCCGTTCCAGCCCGTCGCGGACGGCGCCCAGGGTTTCCGCGTCCAGGCCCATGGCGCCCAGCAGCGCGCGCTTGGTCTGGTCGGGCACGGGGTGGTGGCCACCCATCTCGTCCCACCAGTCCGGCGCGATGCCGGCGGCGCGGGCGTAGCGGTCCAGCAGGTCGGCCGTGGGCGGGGACTGCCGGCGGCCTTCGTCGGCCGGCTGCTCCGCCAGGACCATTACGCTGCGCGGTCCTACCGGGAAGGGACCAGCGATGGGGGCATCGTCGCCGTCGACATCCGCCTCCGCCCCGCTGTCCAGCACTTGGCACCAGCCGTGGCCGGCGCGGTTCCACGGCGGGGTAACGGTCCGCGCCTCCCAGGCGCGGTTGACAATGACGGCCACGCGGTCGATGTCGCCCGTCCCGGCCGGTGCGGCGAAGACCGCGACCAGCGGGCCCTCGCCATCCCAGTCGCCGCCGGACAGCGCGTGCCCATCGGCGCGCAGCCATTCCACGTCGGGCACGCCGGCCGTATCCGGTTCACCGGTCAGGAAGTGGTCGGCGCGCAGGGCCGGATGGTCCTGGCGCAGGGCGATGGCGCGGCGGGTGAAATCGTACAGGCCGGCGTCGATGGCGCCATGGTCCAGCCAGTTCAGGCGGTTGTCCTGGGCGTAGGCGTTGTTGTTGCCGTCCTGCGTGCGTCCCGCCTCCGCCCCCATGCCCAGCATGGGCGTGCCCCGCGCCACCATCAGCGTGGCGATCAGGGCCCGCATGTCGCGGCGGCGGGCGGCGATCACGGCCGGATCGTCGCTGGGCCCCTCCACCCCATGGTTCCAGCTGGCGTTGTCGTCCGTGCCGTCGCGGTTGTACTCGCCATTGGCCTCATTGTGCTTGCCCTGGTAGCTCACCAAATCGGCCAAGCTGAAGCCGTCATGGGCGACGATGAAGTTGACGCTGCGCGAGGGGCGGCGCTTGGCCCCGAACAGGTCGGCAGAGCCCGCCAGGCGCGTGGCGAGAGCCCCCAGCTTATGGCCGTCGCCACGCCAGAAGTGGCGCATGTCGTCGCGGAAGCGGTCGTTCCATTCGCCCCAGCCGGCGGGAAAGCCGCCGGGACGGTAGCCGCCGGGGCCGATGTCCCACGGCTCCGCGATCAGTTTCAGGTCGCGCAACAGCGGATCTTGGGACAGGGCGGACAGGAAGGCGCCGTTGGGGTCGAAGCCGCTGTCCGTCCGTCCCAGGGTGGCGGCCAGGTCGAAGCGGAAGCCGTCCAGCCCAGCACGGGTCGCCCAGGTGCGCAGCGCGTCCAGCGCCAAGCGCATCAGGACCGGCCGCTCGACGGGCAAGGTGTTGCCGCAGCCGGTGTCGTTCACGTAATAGCGGCGATCATCGGAGCGCAGGCGGTAGTAGCTGGCGTTGTCCAGGCCGCGCAGGCTGAGGGTGGGGCCCAGCTCATCGGATTCGGCGGAGTGGTTCAGCACCACGTCCAGGATGACCTCGATGCCGGCGGCGTGCAGGGCCGCCACGGCGGCACGCACCTCCGCCCAGCCGCCCGGCGCCAGGCGGGGATCGGGGGCGCAGAAGGCGATGGGGTTGTAACCCCAGGCGTTGCTGAGGCCCAGGGGCGCCAGGTGGCGCTCATCCGCCCAGGCCATGGCCGGCAGGATTTCCAGGGTGGTGACGCCCAGCCGCTTCAGGTAATCCACCGCCGCCGGATGGCCCAGCCCGGCGAATGTGCCGCGCAGGTCCTCCGGCACCTCGGGATGCAGGGCGGTGTAACCCTTCAGGTGGCATTCGTAGATCACCGTGCGGCCCCAGGGCACGCGGGGGCGCGTCACCGGGCCGGGATCGAACGGCCCCTCCACCACCGCCTTGGGCACGAAGGGGGCGCTGTCCACCGTATCGGCGGTCAAGTCGGCGTCCAGCTCCCCCGGCTTGTGGCCGAATTGGGCGGGGTGGGGCAGGAAAGGCCCGTCCAGCCGGGTGGCGTGCGGGTCCAGCAGCAGCTTGGCCGGGTTGAAGCGATGGCCGGCGCGCGGGTCGAAAGGACCGTGGGCCCGCAGGCCATAGCGCTGCCCCGCGCGGATGCCGCGCACGAAGCCGTGGAAGACGTCGCCGGTGCGCTCCGTCAGGGCGACGCGGACGGTTTCCGTCACCGTGCCGTCGTCCGCGTCGAACAGGCACAGCTCGATGGCGGTGGCATGCGCGGAATATACGGCGACATTGATGCCGTGCGCCGTCAGGGTGACGCCCAGCGGTTCGGAGGTGCCGGGGCCATCGGCGGGGCGGCGGACGCTCACGATGCGCGGTTCCCCACCAGGTCGCGGTACAGGGCGGCGTAGCGGCGGGCCGGATTGGTCCAGGACACATCCGTCGCCATGGCGTTGCGGCGCAGGCGCTTCCACACCGTCTGGTCGGCATGCAGGGCGGCCGCGCGCTGGATGGCCCCCTCCAGCGCCAAGGTGGTGGTCGGTTGGAAGCGCAGGCCCGTGCCCACGCCGCTGGCCAGCGCCATCTCGTTGGCATCGATGACGGTGTCGGCCAGGCCACCGACGCTGGAGACGACGGGGATGGCGCCATAACGCAGGGCGTACAGCTGGGTCAGGCCGCAAGGTTCGAACCGCGAGGGCACGATCAGCGCCTCCGCCCCCGCCTGGATCAGATGGGCCAGCGGCTCGTCATAGCCGATGACGCAGCCGATGCGGCCGGGGTGGGCGGCGGCGGCGTTGCGGTAGCCGCGTTCCAGCGCCGCCTCGCCGGCGCCCAGCAGCACCAGCTGGCCGCCGGCTGCGATAAGGGTGGGGATGGCCTCCAGCAGCAGATCCAGGCCCTTTTGCCAGGACAGGCGGCTGACCACGCCGAACAGCAGGGCGTTGGGGCTGGTGGCGAGGCCGAACCGTTCCTGCAGGGCCGCCTTGGCGGCGGCACGACCCTTCATCTGCCTGGGCGAGAAGGGGGCGGGCAGGAAGGGATCGGCGGCCGGGTCCCAGATGGCGGTGTCGACGCCATTGATGATGCCGCTCAATTGCCCCGCCCGGGCGCGCAGCAGGCCATCCAGCCCCATGCCGGCGTCAGGGCCGCGGATTTCCTGGGCGTAGGTGGGGGACACGGTGGTGATGCGGTCGGCCAGCTGCAGCCCCGCCTTCAGGTAGCCCACCGCACCGTAATACTCGACGCCCTCCATGTTGAAGGCATGCGCCGGCAGCCCCAGGCGGGGCAGCAGCGTCGCTTCGAACTGGCCCTGGAAGGCCAGGTTGTGCACCGTCATCACCGTGGCCGGCCGCTGCCAGCCATCATAGACCAGATAGGCCGGGGTCAGGCCGGCCTGCCAGTCATGGGCGTGGACGATGTCGGGCTGGGGCACGCCGCCCCGGCCCAGGCCGATCTCCGCCGCGGCGCGCGCTAGTGCCGCGAAGCGCAGGGGGTTGTCCTGCCAGTCGCGCCCGTCCGGGCCGATGTAGGGGTTGCCCGACCGGGCATACAGGTGCGGAGCGTCCACCACGATCAGGTCCAGGCCGTGGGCCGTGCCGGCAACCAGCCGTGCCGGCCCGCCGAACAGCTCGGCGAAGGCATGAACCTCCCGCCCGTCCTGCAGGGACTCGGTCACGGCGGGGTAGCCGGGCACCAGGGTGGTGACGGCCACATCCTCGGCCGCCAGCGCCCCGGGCAAGGCCCCCACCACATCCGCCAGCCCCCCGGTCTTGATCAGGGGAAACACCTCCGAGGCGACCGAGAGCACGGAAATCGGCATGGGGCATCAGTCCTTCAGGCGATCAAGGGCAGGCGATCAGGGCAGGCAAATCAAGGCAGGCAAATCAGGCCAGGCGGTCGATCATGGCTTGGGTGATGAGGCAGGTGCCGCTGGCGCTGCGCCGGAAGCGGCGCGCGTCCTCCTCCGGATCCTCGCCCACCACCAGGCCGGTGGGGATGTGGACGCCGCGGTCGACGACGACGTTGGTCAACCGGGCCGACCGGGCGACATCGACATAGGGCAGCAGTACCGCGTTTTCCACCGAGGAGAAGGAATTGATGCGCACGCCGGTGAACAGCAGCGCCCGCTTCAGCGACGCGCCGGAGACGATGCAGCCACCCGACACCAGGGAGGAGATGGCCTGGCCGCGCCGGCCCTCCTCGTCATGGACGAACTTGGCGGGCGGCGTGATCTCGCTGTAGGTCCAGATGGGCCAGTCCTGGTCGTAAAGGTCCAGGCCCGGCACCAGGTCGGTCAGGTCCAGATTGGCCTCGGCATAGGCATCCACCGTGCCGACATCGCGCCAGTAGGGCTGGGCCTCGGAGCTGGAGCGCACGCAGGAGCGGGAGAAGTGGTGGGCCACCGCCTTCCCGTGCTTCACGATGTAGGGGATGATGTCCTTGCCGAAATCGCGGCTGGACCCCGGCGTGGCGGCGTCGCGGCGCAGCTGGTCGAACAGGAACTCGGTGTTGAAGACGTAGATGCCCATGGAGGCCAGGCAGCGGTCCGTGGACCCCGGCATGGTGGGCGGATCCTTGGGCTTCTCCACGAAGGAGATGATGCGGTCCTCCGCATCCACATGCATGACGCCGAAGCCCTTGGCCTCTTCCTTGCTGACCTCGAGGCAGCCCACGGTGACGTCGGCGCCGGAGTCGACGTGCTGCTGCAGCATCAACTCATAGTCCATCTTATAGATGTGGTCGCCGGCCAGGATGACCATGTAGCGGGGCTCATAGTCCTGGATGATGTCCAGGTTCTGATAGACGGCGTCGGCCGTGCCCTCATACCAATGCTCTTCCGACACGCGCTGGGACGCGGGCAGGATGTCGAAGCTCTCGTTCCGTTCCGGGCGGAAGAAGTTCCAGCCGTGCTGCAGGTGCCGGATCAGGCTGTGCGCCTTATACTGCGTGGCGACGCCGATGCGGCGGATGCCGGAGTTCAGGGCGTTGGACAGGGCGAAGTCGATGATGCGCGACTTGCCGCCGAAGTAGACCGCCGGCTTGGCCCGCCTGTCCGTCAATTCCATCAGGCGCGACCCGCGCCCGCCCGCCAGCACATAGGCCATGGCGTGTCGGGCGAGGGGACCGCGGCCGGCGTGACGATCGCTGGTTGCCCTATTGAAACGCTTCGCGGGTCCTGTCACGTTCTTCCTCCCTGGGGCGGCTATTCGCGCCGCCTGAAATTATCAAGTATTGCCCGTCACTTAGCTTTGATGCTCGTCAAGGGCCAGCCATAGGGTGGCCAAGGGCGGCAAGGTCACCACGGCCGAGGCCGGCAGGCCGTGCGCGGGCTGGTCGGTGGCCGTCGCCGCCCCCAGGTTGCCCATGCCGGTGCCGCCATAGCCGCCGGCATCGGTATTGAGGATCTCCAGCCATCGGCCCGCCGCGGGCAATCCCACCCGGTAGTTCGGCCGCGGCACGGGGGTGAAGTTGCACAGCACGGCCACGGGCCGCGCGCCCTCGCCGCCCAAGCGCAGGAAGGCGAACACCGACTGGTCCTTGTCGTCGGCGACGATCCAGCGGAATCCCTCGGGCACGCAATCGGTCTCATACAGCGCGCGTTCCTGGCGGTAGCCGGCGTTCAGGTCGCGCACCAGGCGGCGCAGGCCCTCATGCGCTGGATAGGCCAGCAGGTGCCAGTCCAGGCTCTGCTGGAAATCCCATTCGGCACGCTGGCCGAACTCCTGGCCCATGAACAGCAGCTTCTTGCCGGGGTGCCCCCACATGAAGGCGTAGTAGGCGCGGGCGGTGGCGAACTTCTGCCAGTCGTCGCCCGGCATCTTCTCGATGATGGAGCGCTTGCCGTAGACCACCTCGTCATGGCTGAGCGGCAGGACGAAGTTTTCCGAGAAGGCGTAGAGCAGGCCGAAGGTCAGCTTGTCATGATGCCATTTGCGGTGCACCGGCTCCTTGGACACGTACTCCAGGGTGTCGTGCATCCAGCCCATGTTCCATTTGAAGCCGAAGCCCAGGCCGCCGGCGTAGGTGGGCTGCGACACGCCGGGCCAGGAGGTGGACTCCTCGGCCACGGTCATGGCGCCCGGATGTTCGCCATAGACCAGGGTGTTGACGGCCTGCAGGAAGGCCACTGCCTCCAGGTTCTGGTTGCCGCCCTCGCGGTTGGGGATCCACTCCCCGTCCTTGCGGGAATAGTCGAGGTAGAGCATGGAGGCGACGGCGTCGACGCGCAGCCCGTCGACGTGAAAGCGGTCGATCCAATAGAGGGCGTTGGCCGCCAGGTAATTCACCACCTCATGCCGGCCGAAATTGTAGATGGCGGTCTTCCAGTCGGGGTGGAAGCCCTGGCGCGGGTCGGCATGTTCGTACAGCGCGGTGCCGTCGAACCGGGCCAGGCCGTGCACGTCGGTGGGGAAGTGGGCGGGCACCCAGTCCAGCAGCACGCCCAGGCCCGCCCGATGGGCACGGTCCACCAGCCGGGCGAAGCCGTCAGGCGTGCCGAAGCGGGCGGTGGGGGCGAACAGGCCGATGGGCTGGTAGCCCCAGGACGGGTCGAAGGGGAATTCCGAGATGGGCAGGAATTCCAGATGGGTGAAGCCCATGTCGGCGGCATAGGGCACCAGCTGGTCCGCCAGCTCGTCCCAGGTGAGATAGCGGTTGCCGTCGCCCCGCCGCCAGGAACCCAGGTGCACCTCATAGATGCTGATGGGTGAACGGCGCGCGTCCATGGTCTTCAGGTGCGCCATGTGGGCGTCGTCGGCCCAGGTGAAGTTGTCGGTGCGGGCGACGACGGAGGCGGTGGAGGGGCGCAGCTCGCTGGCGAAGCCGAAGGGGTCGGCCTTCAGCGGCAGCACGGTGTCGTCGGGTCCCACGATCTCGTACTTGTAGACGGCACCCTGGTCCAGGCCGGGGGCGAAGATCTCCCACACCCCGCTGTCCAGCCGCCGCCGCATCTGGTGGCGCCGGCCGTCCCAGCCGTTGAAGTCGCCCACCACCGACACCCGGCGGGCGTTGGGGGCCCACACGGCGAAGTGCACACCGTCCACGCCTTCGTGGGTCTTGAGATGGGCGCCCAGCTTTTCATACAGCCGCTTGTGCGTACCCTCGGCGAACAGATAGTCGTCCATGGGGCCCAACAGGGGGCCGAAGCTGTAGGGGTCGTCGAATTCCCAGGCGCCCCCGGTGTTGGCGCAGCGCAGGCGGTAGCGGAAGGGGCGCTTGCGCCGGGCGGCCCGGCCTTCGAAGAGGCCGGCGTCATGCACACGGGTCAGGGGCAGGACCAGGCTCCCGTCGGGGGTCGCCGCCTCCACCGTTTCCGCCCCCGGCACGAAGGCGCGGATGGTGATACCCCGCTCCGACACATGGGGCCCCAGCACGCCGAAGGGATCGTCGTGCCGGGCGCCCAGCAAGGCGTCCATGTCCTCCTGCCGGGCGGTCCAGGATGCCTCGCCTTTGGTCCGGGCCATCAGGCCTCCCTCAACCCATACGGGGGGCCGGCAGGCCCCAGATGTCCGTCGCGTACTCGGCGATGGCCCGATCGGACGAGAAGAAGCCCATGTGCGCCGTGTTGATGATGGCCGAGCGCCACCATGCCGCCGTGTCCTGCCAGCGGGCGTCGACGGCGCGCTGGGCGGCGTAATAGGCGTCGAAGTCGGCGGCCACCATGAAATAGTCGTGGTGGCGCACGCTGTTCACCAGGTCGCCGAAGCGGCCCGGCTCACCGGGGGAGTAGACACCCGCGCCGACGGCGTCTAGCACCTCCTCCAGCAGGGGGGAGGCGGCGATGACGTCGCTCATGTCGATGCCCTTGCGCCGGCGTTCCTCCACCTGTTCCGTCGTCAGGCCGAAGATGAAGATGTTGTCGTCGCCGACATGCTCCTTGATCTCGACATTGGCGCCGTCCAGCGTGCCGATGGTCAGCGCGCCGTTCAGCGCCAGCTTCATGTTGCCGGTGCCCGACGCCTCCATGCCGGCGGTGGAAATCTGCTCCGACAGGTCGGCGGCGGGGATGATGGCCTCCGCCAGGCTGACGTTGTAGTTTGGCAGGAACACCACCTTCAGCAGGCGGCGCACCACCGGGTCGCGGTTCACCAGCCGGGCCACGTCGTTGGCCAGCTTGATGATCAGCTTGGCCTGGTGATAGCTGGCGGCGGCCTTGCCGGCGAAGATCTTCACCCGCGGCACCCAGTTGCCGCCGGGGTTGGCGCGGATGGCGTCGTACAGCGCCACGATCTCCAGGATGTTCAGCAGCTGGCGCTTGTACTCGTGGATGCGCTTGATCTGCACGTCGAACAGGGCGTCGGGGCTGACCGACACGTCCAGCCGCCGGCGTATCAGTCCGGCCAGCTCCGCCTTCTTGGCCCGGCGGATGGCGCGGAAGCGGTCCACCACGCCCGCGTCGCCGGCGTATTTCTCGAAGTCGATCAGGGCGGCCGGGTCGTCCATCACCCGCGAGCCGCAGCAATCGACCAGCAGCTCGGTCAGGCCGGGGTTGGCCTCGAACAGCCAGCGGCGGAAGGTGATGCCGTTGGTCTTGTTGACGATGCGGCCCGGATAAAAGCGATTCAGCTGATAGAACAGGGTGCGCTGCACCAGGTCGGAATGCAGGGCCGACACGCCGTTGATCTTGTGCGAGCCGATGAAGGCCAGGTTGCCCATGCGCACGCGCCGGCCATGGCTCTCATCGATCAGCGACAGTTCCGACAGCACGCCGCCGTCATGCTCGCCCTTGGACCGCACCAGGTCCAGGTGGCGGGCGTTGATCATGTAGATGATCTGCATGTGCCGGGGCAGCAACCGTTCCATCAACGGGACGGGCCAGCTTTCCAGAGCCTCCGGCAGCAGGGTGTGGTTGGTGTAGGAGAAGACGGCCTTGGTGATCTCCCACGCCTCGTCCCAGCCGAAATCCTCCAGGTCGATCAGCACGCGCATCAGCTCGGCGATGGCGATGGCCGGGTGGGTGTCGTTCAGCTGGATGGCCACCTTTTCCGGCAGCAGCTCCAGCTCGCCATGGTGCTGCTTGTGGCGGCGAATGATGTCCTGCATCGAGGCGGAGACGAAGAAGTACTCCTGCCGCAGGCGCAGCTCCAGGCCGGCCGGGGTGGCGTCGCTGGGGTACAGCACCTTGGAGATGGCCTCCAGCCGCACGCGGGCGGCCAGGGCGCCGACGTGGTCGCCCTGGTTGAAGGCGTCCAGCCGCAGGGCGTCCGGCGCGCGGGCCGACCATAGGCGCAGGGTGTTGACGTGGCGCGCCCGCCAGCCGGGCACCGGCGTGTCGAAGGCGATGGCGTCCACCGTCTCCTCCGGCCGCCAGTAATGCCGGGTGATCTCCTCACTGACCTCCACCGTCTCCACGGTGCCGCCGAAGCCCACGGAATAATCGACCTCCGGCCGTTCAAATTCCCAGGGGTTGCCGAAGGTCAGCCAGTTTTCCGGATATTCGCGCTGCCAGCCGTCCTTGATCACTTGGCGGAACAGGCCGTGGTCGTAGCGGATGCCGTAGCCGTGGGCGGCGATCTGCAGGGTCGCCATGCTTTCCATGAAGCAGGCGGCCAGGCGGCCCAGGCCGCCATTGCCCAGGGCCGCGTCCGGCTCGATCTTGCGCAGCTGATCCAGGTCCACGCCCAGGTCGTCCAGCGCCTGGCGCACCGGCTCGGTCAGGCCGGTTTCCATCAGGGCATCGACCAGCAGGCGGCCGATCAGGAATTCCAGCGACAGGTAATAGACCCGCTTGCGCTTGGATTCGTAGGTCGCGCGGGTGGAGGCCATCCACTGGTCGACGATGCGGTCGCGCACCGCCAGGGTGGTGGCGATGAACCAGTCACGCTGGCTGGCGACTTCGGGATTCTTGCCGACCGCGTACATCAGCTTGGCGACGATGGCCGCGCGCATCGTGTCACGGTCCACGGGCGCCGGCGGCGGCGCCTCATCAGCGATAGGGACAGGGTCTGCCTGGACGGAGTCTTCTGGGGGGACGGACGGGACAGGCTGGTCGATCACGCTGTCATTCCTTTCGAAGCAAGACATCGCCGCATCAGCTTTGCATGTCTGTTGCACCGCGGCAATATTGACCGACACCATCAGATAGGCCGCCACCCGCCCGCGTCACTTCTTTGATATGACAATATTTTGCGGGGGACGCGCCGCCATGCGACGCCCTGTCGGAAAACCGGGAAAGGGGACGCGGACGGTGGTCTCGGCGGTGGCAACCGAGATCCCCGCCCGCTGGTTCCATCGCGGATACCGTGGGAGGGGCATGAGGCCAGGGGCGTTGCGGCCGAATCACGACGGACGGCGCGCCTATGGCCGAGTGGCAAGAGGCATACCGCTTTGCCGGTCTTCGGCCACCGCCCAATGGAGACGGCGGTAGGCGCTCACCAACTGTTCGACGGTGAAGGCCCGGTTCCGCCCACTGGGATTCGGTAGAACCCACACGGTCGCCCCGCCAAAAAGTTGCTCCTGAGGGCCCCACGCGGGGGCGGCCTGGCCGGACAGGGCGGCATAGGCGGCCTTTCCCAGGAAGGCGACAAAGCGTGGCGCATAACGCGTGATCTTTCGTTCGAACCGTGCGCTTGCGGCGACGAACTCTTGCACCGCCACCTGTGCCCCCTGGGCCGTTGGGCGATCAACGACGGCTGTCAGTCCGCACCGGTATTGCAAGATCGACCGGTCGTTCTCGGGCCGGATTTCCACCGGTGTGAAGCCGGCGAGGTGGATCACACGCCAGAAACGGTTTCCCCGGCCGAGGAAATGGTGGCCGGCCGCCGCCGCGGCCAGGCCAGGATTGATGCCGCAGAAGACGACGTCCAGGTCGGGCGCCAGGATGTCCGGCAATGTTGGGGTCACCGTCATCCGCAAATGGCACGGACTGCCTTGCGGGCGAATTCCGCAAGATCGGCGCGAGGGGTGCCGGTCCGGGCCCGGATGGCGATGGTGTGCATCACCGCGGTCGCGAGCGTCGCCAGCGTGGCCGGGTCCGCGTCCTCCCGCAGCTCGCCATTGTCCCGCGCCATCCGGAACCGCGCCTCGAAGTCCGCGTCGAATTCCAGGAAGCCCGTCATCAGGCTTTCTCTGATTTCGGCGTCCTCCATCGCTTCCGTGACCGCGGTGCCCACCACGAAACAGCCGCGCGGGCGATCGTCTCCCGAAAAATAGATCGACAGGGCCCCCTCATAGGCCCGCATCAGCGAATCCGCCAAGGGCCTGTCCTGGGCAAGATCGGCGCGCATGGTGCCCAGGGCGACCTGCCAATAATAAGCCAACGCCTTGAGATAGAGCGAGCGCTTGTCGCCGAACGCGGCATAGAGGCTGGGCCGGTTCATGCCTGTCGCGGCGGAAAGGTCATCGAGCGAGGTGCCGGAGTAGCCGCTTTTCCAGAATGCGTCCATCGCCCGCCGAAGGGCCTCCTCCGGGTCATAGGCGCGGGGGCGGCCGCGACGCTTCGCTTCGTCGCCATCTTTTTTTTGTACCATATCGCATAAAATCCTTTGACGCGGGTCTTGGGATGGATATATATACTGAGCAGTACAAAAACAAGGGCGGCGCGGTGCCGCCTTCCTGAAAGAGGTTCCATGATGAACGCGCAACGTGAAGGGCCGCCGACGTGCCATTCGGCGCCTCGGCATTCCGGCTCCAGCCCCCCCGGCTGAGGCGACCGCCCGTCGCCGTCATGGGCGACGCTGAAGATCACCCCACTGAAAATCCGACCCACTCGACCATGGAGTAAAGGCCATGAACACCCGGACTTTGTCTAATTCGATCAAATACATCACCGCCGCCATGCTGGCGGGGGCGGCGGTTCTGGGCGCTCCGGCTGCCTTCGCCGCGGCGGCCACCGCGCCGATCGCGGCCGGGGACGCCGCCGCCGTCCGGCACACCTGCCACCAGACCCTGGGCCTGACGATCAACGACGTGGACTATGCCGCCTGCGTCAGCACGCTGGAACAGGCATTGGCTGTGGCCTTGCCCGCAGAGCGGCATAGCGCGCCGGGCGGCAGCTCCGCCTGCGCCGAGGTCGGCCTGCTGCCCGGCAGCGCGGGCTATGCCCGCTGTGCCACCAACCTGGAAGGCGCGCTGATCCAGGCCCGCCTGGCCCCCAATTGACCTGGTTCCGGCCCGCGTCCCCGTGGCAGGGGGCGCGGCTGCCGGATCAACCATCCTCGAACGAGAGGTCCCGCGATGGACGCGCAAATCGAAAGGCCGCTTGATGTTCACCCGCCCACGACGGGGGCGGCGAAGTCGGGGAAGAGCCTCAGGGAACGACTGCGCCTGCCCCTGTTTGTGGCGTTCCCTCTGGTGCTGGCCGCGGTGGGCGCCCGGCTGTACATCGCCGACGAACCCTATGTTTCGACCGACGACGCCTTCGTCCGCATGGCCAAGGAATCGGTCAACGCCCGTGTTGGTGGCCAGGCTGTCGACGTGGCCGTCAGGGACAATCAGCGCGTCCGCAAAGGGCAACTGCTGTTCCAGATCGATCCCCAGCCTTACCGCCTGGTGGTCGACCAAGCGGAGGCGCGGCTCGACACGGCGCGCCTTCAGATCGGCGCGTTGAAGGCGACCTACCGTCAACAGTTGGCGGAGCTGCAGTCTGCCAGGGACTCCGCCGAATTCTATGATCGCGACTATGCCCGTAAGAAGGCGCTCGTCGCGTCGGATTTCGCCTCGCGCGCCGTTTATGAGCGGGCGGAGACGGACCTAAAGGTCGCACGCCGGCGCATCTCATCCCTGGAGCAACAAATGGCGAGCACCGTGGTCGCCCTGGACGGGGATCCGGATGTCGCAATCGACCGCCACCCGTCTGTGCGTGCGGCCAGGGCCGAACTCGACCGGGCCCGGCTCGACCTCTCCTACACGGCCGTGACCGCGCCCGACGACGGCATCGTGACACGGGTCGATGAGCTGCAGGTCGGTGACTTCGTCACCCCCGGCGCGCCCGTGTTCACCCTGTTGTCCAGCCAGCATGTCTGGGTGGAAGCCAATTTCCGGGAAACCGACCTGACCCATATGAAGCCTGGCCAGTCCGCGACCATCCGCATCGATGCCTTTCCCGACAGCCGCTTCCGCGCCCATGTCGTCAGCATGAGCCCGGGCACGGGGTCGGATTTCGCGGCCCTGCCGCCTGAGAACGCGACCGGCAATTGGGTCAAGGTAGTGCAGCGCCTGCCGGTGCGCCTGGAACTCGATGGCCCGACACCAAACGGGTCGCTGTTCTCCGGCATCAGCGTCACGGCCCGGGTCGATACCGCCCACCGGCGTAACTGGTTCGCACCTTTTGAGTCCGCGTCCGGGGCGGGGGGCGCCAAATGACCGCTGGCCCCCCATCTGAAGGCCGCCGTGTGCTCACCATCGCGGCCTTCGCGGCGACCTTCATGCAGGGCGTCAACATATCCATCCCCAATGCCGCCCTGCCGCACATGCAGGGCACGCTGTCGATGGCGGATGATCAGATCGGCTGGATATTCACCTCCTATGTCACGGCCGGCATCGTCGTTCTGCCCATGACGCGCTGGCTCGCCGGCCGCTTCGGGCGGAAGGCGCTCTTCCAGTGGTCGATCGCTGTCTTCGCCGCCGGCCTCGTGTTTGATGTCCTGGCGCGGACCTCCACACAGTTCGTCCTGGCCCGTATCATCCAAGGGGCGGCGAGTGGCCCGCTCGGTCCCCTGGCGCTGGCACTCCTGCTTGATGTGCAGCCACCGGCGCGGCACGCCCAGGTCGGCGTGACGCACGCGGCATGCACGCTGCTCGGCATCAGCAGCGGCCCGCCCCTCGGCGGATGGCTCAGCGACTATCACGGCTGGCACTCCATCTTTTACGTCAGCTTGCCGCTGGTCGGGTTCGTTTTCCTGGCGATGGCGCTCTGGCTGCCGGAGAAGAAAGCCGAGCGGAACCCGCACTTTGATTTCTTCGGTTGGGCCGCCTTTTCGCTGGGCATCGTCGGCCTGCAGATGCTTCTCGACCGGGGTGAGCGCCTGGAGTGGTTCGCCGCGCCGGAGATTTGGGTGGAGGCCATCGCCGCCGCACTCGGTTTCTATCTTTTCGTCATCCATGTCCTGACGGCGCAGGCACACTTTCTGGACAAGGCGCTGTTCAGGGACCGCAATTTCGTCCTGTCGGTCATCATGGTCTTCGCCGCTGGTTTCGTCCTGCTACCGACCCTGGCCTTGACGTCGCCGATGCTGGAGGAACTCTTCGGATATCCGGTCGATACCACCGGCTACATGGCCATTCCGCGCGGCGTCGCGCTGGTGGGGGCCCTGATGCTGGCCGGCCGGATGCCGGCGCGTGTGGATAACCGCGTCCCTCTCCTGATTGGCATGGCATTGGTGGCGTACGCCAACTGGCGCATGCTGGGCTATTCGCCGGCGATGGATTGGCGGCCGGTTGCCATCGCCGGCCTGCTGCAGGGCCTGGGCCTTGGCATCTTGCTGCCGGCACTGGGGCGGGCGGCGTTCAGCACGCTCGATCGCAAGTTCCACCCGGACGGCGCCGCGCTTTTCAACCTGTCGCGCCTGTACGGCAGCACCATCGGCATCGCGGTGGTCCAGATTTTCTTCTACGGCAACACTCAGGCCATGCACCTGGCGCTGGCCAAGGACCTGACGCCTTATCGCGCCGCGGCCCACGGTCTGGCGCAGGCCGCCGGACCGACGCTGGCCCGGTTCAATGAGATGGTCACCGGCCAGGCGGCCACGGTCGCCATCATCGGCCAATTCAAGATCCTGATGCTTGCGGTGCTGGCCGTAAGCCCGCTCGTCGCACTGCTCCGCGCGCCGCGCTCCGCCAACCGCTAATCCAGGAGGTCCGTGAAATGGCGTCCCTTGCATCCCTGCCTGACGGGCGGCTTCCCCGGGCTGCGGTGGCGGCGGCCTTGTCGCTGGTCCTCCTGCCGGCCTGTACCGTCGGTCCCGATTACACGCCGCCGGCGCCGCCGGTATCGACGCATTATGATCGCGAGGCGGAAAGCCGGCTCGCCTCTGGCGGTGATCGGCCGGGCGACCAGCGCACCAAGCTTGGCGAAGCGTTGGACGGGGACTGGTGGACGGTGTTCCGCTCGCCGCGGCTCAACCTCACCATGCGCGGGGCGATCGACGGGAATTTCGATCTCAAGATCGCTGACGCGCGGATAGCACAGGCGTCGGAGGCCGTCCGGGCCGCGGGGGGCGATCTCTATCCGCAAGTGGATTTGGGGGCCCAGATCGGCCGGGGCCGGTCGAATGCGCCCACACCGGCGACCGCCAACTTCTATGCCGTCGGCCCGCGGGTGAGCTTCGACCTTGATATTTTCGGCGGGACGAAGCGGCTTGTCGAGCAACAGGGCGCCTTGGCCGACGCGCAGAAACATCGTTTCGAGGCGGCCTATCTGACCTTGACCGGCGATGTCGCGAGCCAAGCCTTTCTGCTGGCGTCCGCACGGGCCCAGATCGCGGCGGTACGGACCTTGCTGGCCGACGACGAGCGCATGCTGGCCCTTCTGCGCGGGGCGCACATGCAGGGCGGTGTCGCCCAGCCCGATGTCGCACTGGCTGAAACGCAGCTGGCGCAGGACCAGACCCTGTTGCCGCCGCTGGCCCAGCAAGGGGGCGCGACGCGCCACGCGCTGGCCGTCCTGGCGGGGCAGGGGCCGGCGGAGGGGGGGGTGCCGGACTTCGACCTGGATGATTTCAGCTTGCCGCCGGATCTGCCGCTCAGCCTGCCGTCCGAAATGGCTCACGACCGCCCCGACCTGCTTGAGGCCGAGGCCGCCCTGCGGGCCGCCAGCGCGGCCGTGGGCGTGGCCACGGCCGACCTTTACCCCCACCTGACCTTGTCCGGCTCGCTGACCCAGGCCGGTGCCGATCCCGCATCGGTGTTCCAGGCCGGCAATTCGCTTTGGGGTGTCGCCGCCGGCCTGGCCAGTCCCCTTTTCCACGGCGGTGCCTTGGAAGCGAACCGCCGGGCCGCGGTTGACGGCTACATCGCGGCGCGTGCGACTTATCAGCGGACCGTGGTCCGGTCATTGGGACAGGTCGCCGATGTGCTTCAGGCGCTCGACCACGACGGCGACGAGTATTCCGCCCAAGAGCGGGCTCTGGCCGCCGCGGCGACCAGCCTGCGCTTGAACCGGGACGGCTACCGGGCGGGTGAGACAGGTGTCCTGCAGGTGCTCGATGCCGAACGGGCCCATCAACGTGCGCTGTTAGGCCAGATCCGGGCGAAGACGGCCCGGTATCTGGACACGGTGCAATTCTTCATCGCGCTCGGCGGCAATGCCTCCGGCTCTTACGGGCGTGTGGCCAGCGCAAGCAAGGAACCATGATCATGACCACTAATGAGACGTTTTTCCGTACGACCTTCCCGTCTGACCATGGGGCGGGACAGATCCCGGTCATGGGCTTCGGTACCCTGATCCCCGACGCCGCGGCCACGAGACGGGCGGTCAAGGCCGCCTTGGAGGTGGGGTTCCGGCATTTCGATTGCGCGGAACGCTATCGCAACGAGGCGGCGGTGGGCGAGGCGCTGCAGGAGGCGTTTCGGACGGGCGGGGTTCAGCGTGAAGATGTCTTCCTGACCACCAAATTATGGAACACGAACCATCGCCCGGAGCGCGTCCGCCCCGCTTTTGAGGCGAGCTGCCGGCGGCTGGGGGTCGATTACATCGACTGCTACATCATCCACACGCCCTTCGCCTTTCGCCCAGGTGAGGAGCAGGATCCGCGGGATGCGCAGGGGCAGGTGATCTATGATCCCGATGTCACGCTGGCGGACACCTGGCGCGCGATGGAAAGCCTGGTGGAGGAGGGACGGTGCCGTTCGATCGGCCTGTCGGACATTACGCTGGAGGCGCTGAGGGACATCGTCGCCATCGCCCGGATCAAGCCCGCCATGGTGCAGGTGGAATCCCACCCCTACCTGCAGGAGTGGGAATTGCTCGATTTTTGCCGGCAGCACGGCATCCTCATGCAGGCATTCGCGCCTTTGGGGCACGCCATGGAACCCCGTGTGCTGGGCGACAAGGTGCTGGTCGCCATCGCGGCCCGTCTTGGCCGGATGCCCGCGCAGGTGGCGCTGGCCTGGGCCGTGCAACGGGGCACCGCGTTCCTGACGACATCGATCAATCCCGACCATATACGGGAAAACTTCGAGATCACGGCACTGCCGGAAGCGGCCATGCAGGAGATGCGCTACGACATCGGGACGAACATCCGGTTCAATACGGTGGTCGAAACCGGCGTGCCCGGCTTCATCCCCCGGACAAGATAGCCCGGTCTTGCCCGTGCCGCCGGCTGCGTTCAGGACGCCGCGCGTCTTGGACTGGCCGGCTGTGCGCCGAATCGCGCAGGATTATGCGCCGTTTTGCGCAACCTTTGGGCCGTTTAACAACACTTATATAAAGAGGGAGTTGGAGGCACGGCCGGGAATCGAACCCGGATTCACGGATTTGCAGTTTATATAACCGCCTTTTTGCCAGCATTTTCCCCACTTTTCCGTGTGTCGAAACTCGTGTAATTTCAGTCTATTACCGGCGACGCTCAGTTTTCCCCGCTTGTACGGAAAACCCACAGATTGTCGAAACGGTGAGTCCCCGGTGAGACCTCCCGGTGGGTCCTGAAAAAATACGAGTAGATCCATGCAAGCGAAAATCACCAAGAAGCTGGTCGACCAGGTGCAGCCCGGCCATGTCGATATCGTGATCTTCGACACGGTGCTGAAGGGCTTCCTGCTGAAGGTCACGCCCAAGGGGACGAAGACCTACCTGGTGCGCTACCGCATGGGCGGACGGGCGACGCCGCTGCAGAAGTTCACCATCGGCCGTCACGGCTCCCCCTGGACGCCCGAAACCGCCCGTACCGAGGCGGAGAGGCTGCTGGGCCGGGTGCGCCTGGGCGGCAACCCGGTGGAGGAGAAGCGAGCCCGCTTGGTCCAGGCGTTCACCGTGGCGGACCTGGCCGACCGCTACCTGCTCCAGCACGCCGGCACCAAGAACAAGCCCAGCACTGTCGCGGAAGCAACGCGCCTGGTCGAGAAGGTGATCAAGCCCGAGCTGGGCGCCAGGGCAGTCGAATCGATCACCCGTGCGGACGTCGCCACCTTGCACCACAAGTTCCGGGAGACGCCCCGGCAGGCAAATCATGTGCTGGCCGTCCTGTCCAAGATGATGGCGCTGGCGGAGGTATGGGGTTTCCGGCCGGACGCATCCAACCCATGCCGGGCAATCGAGCGCTACAAGGAGGTGAAACGGGAGCGCTTCCTGTCGGTGGAGGAGATCGCCCGCTTGGGCGAGGCCATAAACGCCCGCCAGGAGGCCTACGGTGCGTCCTCGTCCCTTTCCGCTATCACCCTGCTCCTGCTCACCGGGATGCGTGTGGGTGAGGCTGTGGCGCTGCGCTGGGAGGATGTCCAGCTAGGGGAGGGGATGCTGGTCATCCGCGATGCCAAGGCGGGCGGGCGCCGGCACCCCATCGGCGCGGCTGCCGTCGACTTCCTGTCCGGTCTGGAGCGCACGGGCCCGTGGGTGCTGATGTCCAGGGAGACGGATACCCACATCGGCGTCATCGCCGTGGATGTGATGTGGCGGAAGCTGCGCAAGGAAGCCGGCTTGGAAGACGCCCGCGTGCATGACCTACGGCACACCGTGGGCACCTTCGCCGGCCAGACGGGGGCGAACGCCTTCCTGGTCCGCGACAAGCTGGGGCACAAGACCCTGGCCATGACGGGCCGGTACGTCAGTAAGGACGCCAACCCGCTCCGCGAGCTGTCCGACAAGGTGGAGGGGCGAATCATGGGGGCGCTGAAGGCGGGGGGTAAGGTGGAAGGGCGGGGATGACCCTTGAACCCTGCTGCCCCCAGCTATATAACAAACATTATATAGATAGGAGCCGCATCATGCTCACCCTCAAAGTCACCACCGTTGGTTCGTCGGCCGGTTTCATCCTGACCAAGGAAGCCATGGCACGGCTGAAGATCCAGAAGGGCGACACCGTTTATCTGACCGAAAGCCCGGATGGCGGGTATCGCCTGACGCCCTATGACCCGGACTTCGAACGTCAGATGGCGCTGGCGGAAGAGATCATGCACGAGGACCGGGACATCCTCCGGGCGCTGGCCAAGTGACCACCTGGCGCTGGGTCAATCCCTCCCTGGTCTACGCGATCCATGACCGGCAGTTGGCCGAGCACGGCGGCCTTGATGGTGTGCGTGACCGGGGCGCCGTGGAGTCCGCCCTGGCGCGGCCCCAGAACCTTGCGGCCTACGGCACCCCCGACGCCGCGGCGCTGGCGGCGGCCTACGCCTTCGGCCTGGCCCGCAACCATGGCTTCGCCGATGGCAACAAGCGCACGGCCTGGGTCATTGCCCGCCTGTTCCTGGCCGACAACGGGCACCGTCTCCAGTTCGACAAGCTGGAGGCCGTCAAGACCATGGAGTCCGTTGCCGGCGGGACCCTTGGCGAGGAGGCGTTGGCGGATTGGTTCCGGCAGCGGCTCGTGAGCTGACCGCGCAACACCCTTGCCCATTCCTTGCAATTTTGTATGTTAATGCAGCCTGCGAATAGAGCCTCCTCACCGAGGACCGGCCTGCCTGCCTCGCTGCTTTACCTTCCATCCCAGATCACTCAACCGATAACCTTCCGTGTAACCAATCGCGGCATAACGGGGTGAGCACGGTCCTTTTTCGGCCAAGCGAAGATCGACCAGGCGTTCGGCGACGACAACGCCTAGATTTCCTCGTTTGGCGAGAGGTTCAAATTCAGAAATGGCGTTGGCAAGCTGTTCGACGCCTCGCCATTCATGAGCGGTAAGCGTAGTTATATTCAAGAAAGTATCGTCATCCATTAGGATTTTCCATTTAATCGAATTTAAGGCGCCCCTTTAGGTCGGATAGCTCCTGCCTCTCCAGGCTCCGCTTATGCTCTTCCGCTTCAGCTATGCGATCTTGTTCTATTTTGTAATTTTGATATGTGCGATTGGTATCATCAATCACCTTCTTTAACTCAGGAATGTGCTCGCTCTCGAGGTTAGAAAGCGCGCAAATTATTTCAAGCCGATCACCGGCAACGTAGGCTTGTCGCTTTGACATATAGAAGTGCTGTTCCCATGCCGCATTAAAATAGTTTTCCCATTCTATGGGGGCATGGCTGGACAAGCGGAGAACAATCCGCATTAATGACCCAACACCAGATGGTGCAGATGCTTCATCATCTAATTCTTTTATTTTTATCTCAGTGAATCCATCAGCCATTTTTCCTATCCTTTCTCGGGATGAACTCGACGTCGGTAGCCTCTGGGGCGACGCGGATGATGCTCGCCGTGTCAATCGATCACTTGTTACGAAGTGGGCGAGCGGGGACAATCGCGCAATAGGTGGTTCCGTTGGAAACGGCTATAGCTTGGCGGAAGTCACATAATTGGGCGATGGCGTCGTTCCCACCAGCACCGGGGGGAATCGCAATGATGTCGTTTGGCCGACACATGGCTCCGACCTTCTTGAGGGTCTCTTGCATACTGTCGTTCATGAGCAGAGCTGTGCCGGCGACACAATACGCGCCACCGCTCTTGGCTTCCTGGCCCACCGCATTAGCGGACAGGCCAACTACGGCAATGCTAAACGCCAAGGCGAGCTTATGCAATTGAACCTCCCGTTTTGCGAGAATGATTATGCTGCCAGCGCGGCTCGGGTCGAGTGGGGCAAAGGGGGAACGGCTGCCCAAAGTGCGGAAATCCCGAACACCAGTTTTTGAAACCCGTTTCCTGCCGGCCCGGCGGCTGCTGGATGGCCTCTGGTGCGTCGACTGCTACCACCCTAGCCAGAAAACACAGAGCGCATCCAGAGCCCGTCTGGTGGCCGTTCTTGGCATGTGCGTGTTTTGGCCCGCCGATGTTCTATTCGAAAGGCTCCGGCGCCCAATTACCGGGGCTCTCCAGGGGCGCCCATCGGCCGGCGCTACAGCCCATTTCGCCAGATCGCAAAAATCGTCGCGATCCATCATGCCGTTGGCATGCCCCACAACCATGCCGGAACTTGCCGTAGTGCTTGTGATATATGGATAGCACACACGCTACCTCCGGAGTTGCATACGTGCAACCTTAGGGCCGGTAACGATGCCACCTCAGAGGGGGCATGCATGCTACCTTCCCCTAGCATGTACGCCACCTCTTCCTATGCCATTTTGGGGCCTCAAAACGGGATATCGGTGGCATCCGAGATGGTCTTGCCTTTGTCTTCATCGTCGCCCGGGCCGCTCCATCTGGACCAGTCAAAGCTGAAGGTGGTGGAGGTATGGCCGCCGCCTTTCGTGACTTGGAGGAAGCCTTTCTCACTGAGTGTTTGAACGGCTCGGCGGATCGTATCCACGCTGCATCGCGCCCGCTTCGCCAACGTGCCGTAGGCACAGCGATACGGCTTATCTCGAACCGCCATCCTGGCGACGATGAGATAGGCGACCCTGAACACCATCGGGTCCAAATCAGACTCGGCGATCGTATCCAACAAACGCCATCGGGCGCGTGAATTGGCGATCTTGGCCCGGCTAACAGCATCGGCCATTATTCGGCCGCCGTTTTCCGCAGACGCACGCCAGGCCCTTCGCCATTCTCCTGGATGAAGATGATGCCGGCGGCTTCCAGGGCGCCGCGGATGGCGTCCACGGTTCGCGGATATAGCGTCTCACCGCGCTCCAGCCGGGCGATGGTGTCTGGGGATACTTTTGCCGCAGACGCCAAATCGCGGACTCCCCATCCAAGGGCCGCCCGAGCCATCCGGCTTTGTGCTGCAATCATCGTAACACCGTAACGAAGTTGTTGCCCATGGGGGCGAATGGCGCTATCGTAACTGTGTTCTGACCTTGGATCAAGGTTATGAGCGGCCGGACGGGAAGGTAGTAGCTCCCGCGCCCGGCCTCACCACAACCGACCTGGATAGGAGGACGGCCGATGGCTGTTTCCGAGAATACCACCCCTTTGCCCGGTGTGCGCCAGATCTTGGCCCGCATGCCGCGGTCGATCATCCACGCCGCCATCGACGCGCTCATGGACGAGCTGGACCGCCGTGACGCGCCGGCGGAAGACCTGGAGCCGGAGTCGCTGGAGGACGATGCCCCGGCGGAGGAGCTGGGCGACATCTTCGGCGGCTGCCTGGTGCCGTCCGCTCAGACGGAGGGCCTGCGCCATGGCTGAAGCATCCCCCTTGCACCGCCGACGGTTCATGCAGGCGCTGGCGGCCGGTCTGGCGGTCGCGGCGCCCACCGCGGGCATCGTGGCCAATGTGGCGGCCCCTCTACCAGCCCAAGACCCCGGCGCGGCCCGGCTGGCGGCTTGGCAGCGCCACGTGGTTGCCATGCGTATCTGGTTGGAATTCCGCGACGAGGGCTCCGACGAGGCGCCCGAGAAGCTGGCTGCGTGGGATCGGGCGCAAGCCGCGCTTGATGAGTTCAACGCCATCGAGGGCGGGACCACCTGGGCCGGCCTGGCGGCAGGACTTCGCTACTGCATTACCCAGGTCAGTTGCGAAACCTATGCGGAGCGCTTCGTCTACTATGATGAGATCCCGGCGCCGGAAGTCTTTGATGGCGCCGGCTGGGGCCTTCTGGGGGCGGATGAGGGCCCGGTGATCCGCAATCTGATTCAGGCCGTCCTCATGGCCGATGAGAGGGCGGTATCATGACCGCCCTTCCCACCGTCGCCCTGGGCCCGAAGAACGCCGGCCATCTGCTGCGGCCCTGCCGTTTCCTTGGGTGGCGGATGGGGTGGGATTCGAACCCACGACCCCATGATTAAAAGTTACGTGGTCAGAAGCGGAAAGGTCGAAGCGGCGTAAAAACCATGCCAAAAAAGCTTTAGGAATGTACTTATGGTTTTGCTATAACTGGCCCATCGCAGTTACAGCCATATGAGAGATTCCCATGTCTAAGGTTCGCATCCGCGCCGCGTTGGCCTGCCGCATCGCCGGCCTGGACCGTGTGAAGTTCAACGACGCCGTTTCCAACGGCAGCTACCCCTGCGCGCCCCACACGATGAAGGGCTCCGCCAGGCTCTTCCATGAGGAGGATTTGCTGCCGCTGTACTTCTTCGCGCGGCTCACCGACCTGGGGCTCCCGGCTTCGGTTGCTGGGCCGATGTCCTGCCAGATTGCGACGGAAAGCCGTCTGGAAAACGCGAAGCACAACGACCGCATCACGTTCGTCAAGGGCGTCTATGGCTCGTTCTTTACCGCCCCTACGGCTCGCCTCCTGAATGGCGAGGTTAAGATTCAGTACGACCCGGACCACACCAAGAATGGCACCCATTATCCCGGGGTTGGCCCGGTGCTGTTCACGATCGACTTCTACGTCAACCATGTCCGCAAGATCATCGCGGATGCGATCGACGTGGAGCGCAACACCTTCGGCGAGGAAGACGACGCCGAGTAATCCGCCCCGATAGGAGATCGAACCATGATCATGTCGATGAGCCAGCCGGGGGAAACCCCTCGGCTGGAAACGCCTGAGGTTTGCCTGCCGCCCGCCCTCCGTAAGCCCCGCCTGCGCCGCTGGGAAGCGGCCGACTACCTCGGTTTGGTTCACGGCCTGGCCATCAAGCCCGCCACATTGGCAAAGCTGGCCAGCGTCGGTGGCGGCCCCAGCTACCAGCTTGTGGGGAGGAGCCCGCTATATCCCACCAGCCAATTGGATGCCTGGGCCACCGCCCGCCTGGGCAAGCTGGTGGCCAGCACCTCCGAGTACGACACACCCAAGGCCGGGACCTGATCATCATGGGCGCCCCCTCGCTTTCCCCGATCGCGCCGCGGTTGGTCAAGCTGATCCCCCTGTTGGGGTCCGACCAGCCGGGAGAAGTGGTGGCCACGGCTGCGGCCATCGGGCGAACGCTGGCGGGCGCCGGCTTGACCTGGCACGACGTCGTGGCCGCTCTGGACCCGTCGCCCGGGCGCCTCAGCCAGTCCGCCCGGGCAGCCCATCCCAACACTCGCGTCATGGCCGAAACCCTCTGGCGCTGCCAGCGGCTCACCGAATGGGAACAGGGCTTCGTCGGGTCCGTCCTGGAGCAGTTGAAGCAGGTCCGGGGCCTCAGCGACAGGCAGGTGGCCACCCTTCGGAAAATCTACACCGATCGTTTCGCGGAGAGGTGATGTCCGTATTCCCGACGATGCCCCTGCTGACCGACGCCTTCATTGCCGACACGTCGGCCCTGACAGCCGAGGAAACGGGCGGCCTGCTGATGCTGATGATGTGTGCCTGGCGCCGGCCGGATTGCGACCTTCCGGACGACGAAACGTTGCTCCAGCGCTGGAGCCGCATTGACCCCAGGCGGTGGCCGAAAGTGCGGGATCGCATCATGTCGTTTTGGAATCTGAAAGCGGGATTCTGGACGCACGACCAGTTGTTAAGGGAACACGATTTTGTGAATCGCAAGCGGCGTTCTCAATCGGCCAATGCAAAGGCTAAGTGGTCGAAAACAAAGGAAACTGGTGATGCCGTGGCAGAGCCAAACGCATCCCAATTCGATGCCCCTACACCTACACCTAATATAACCCCCTATAGTCCCCCAAAACGGGGGACCGAGAAGCCGGATGAAAATTTCGAAAAGTTCTGGTCGGCGTACCCGAGCCGGGGCACCCACGGGAACCCCCGCAAGCCGGCGGCGGAGAAGTTCCAGGCGGCGGTGAGGCGCGGTGTCGACCCGCTGGCCATCATCCGCGGCGCTGCGAACTACGCCGCGGCGGTGGCGCGGGAGAAGACCGAACCGCAGTTCGTCGCGCAGGCGGCAACCTGGCTGCGGCAGGAGCGATGGGCCGACCACTTGGCGCCCCCGCCGACAGCTACCACCAAGTCCCGCCCCCAAGCCGCAGACGTCCCGGAGTTCGACCTTGTCCGCCATTGACGCCCTGAACCAGGCCCCCGCCGTCCAGCATCTCGTTTCCGCCACGGCCTGCAACGAGGTGGAGCGGATGCTGCTGGGGGCGCTGCTGAACTTCCCGGCCGCCTGGGGCAGGGCCCTGGGCCGTGTGGACGCTGGCGATTTCTTCGACCCGGCCCACGCCCGCCTGTTCGCCGGCATCGCTGAGCGGCGTGGCGCCGGCAAGACGGTGGACGCGGCCTTGCTGGCGGACCTGGGCCGGGCGCTGGACGGTGAATTGAAAGACCACGGCGGCGGTATAGCTTACATCGCCCAGCTTGTGGCCGCCGCTTGCCCGCCAATGGCCGTGCCGGACTACGCCGACCAGGTGCGCGATGCGGCCCGCCGCCGTCGGCTGATGGATGCCGCCTTGGCCGCGCTGGTTGCAGCGGCCGAAGGGCCCGACGTGGACGATGCCATTTCCGCCACGATCTCGACGGCGGAGGCCCTGATCGACGGCGGCCGGTCGAAGACCCGCGCAGAGGTTCTGCGGACGGCGGTGGCCGCGATGGAGAAGCCGGCGCCAGTCTACCCCACCGGCCTGCCGGCCCTCGACCGTGCGATGGGCGGCGGCCTGGAGGTGGGGCGCATGTATGCCTTCGCCGGGAAGGGCAAGAGTGGCAAGAGCCTGCTGGCCGGCACCATCTCAGCCAACCTGAACCGGGCGGGGGTCCGCCACGCCTATGCGGCCTTGGAAATGGGCGCCAAGGAAATCGAGCTGCGCAGCATGGCCCGGGATCTGGACGTGAACGCCATGATGTTTCGGGGTAACGTCTCCACCCACCTGCTTAGCCGGGCGGGCCTGTACGCGGCTGAAGCCCCCGACAACATCCGCTACCTCGACATGCCCGGCGGCACGGCCGACCAACTGCGTAGCGAGGTGCTGACGGCCAAGCACCGGCATGGATGCGCTGGCGCCGTTATCGACTACTGGCAACTGATCGGTGGCCGGGATAGGACGGTGACGGAGGAGGAGCATCTCCGCCGCGTGGCCGAGTGGTTAGCCGCCGCCGCCAAGCGCTTGAGCATGTGGATGATGATACTCGCCCAGCTCGCGGATGATGGGGAGGCGACGGCAGTAAGCCGCACCGGCCTTACCCGCAACGCGGACCAGGTGTTCTTCATCCGCGGAGAACCCGACGGCCCGTCCCGATGGCTGGAGATGAAGGCGAGCCGGTTCACGCCCGTCGCTGACGTTGGATCGAAGGATCGCCCTGCGTTTGCCATTGAATCGCCAGGGCCGCACTTCCGTGACTTGTCCACTCTGCGGGGTTGATATGGTCGCCAACCACTCCATCAACCGCGACCGCCTGCTGAAGCTGCTGGCGCTGTCGGAATCCCCGCATGACGGCGAAGCCTTGGGCGCGGTACGCAAGGCCGCCGCTATGGCAAGGGCCGCTGGCCTGAGCCTGCCGGAAGCGATGACGGCGCCCGTGCCCGTGACCCCGGTTGCCGATTTTGAGGCCCAAATCCTCCGCTGTGAACTGGCCGCGTGCCGGAGGCGCTTGGTCGACCTGGAGGGGCGGCTTGCTGCGGGCGCCGATGGTGCGCAACTCGAAGCCGCCCACGCCCAGGGGTATCGGCGCGGGCAAGAGGCTGGCCGCATAGAAGGGCAAATGGAGGCGAACGCGCGGCTCCGCGAACTGGAGGTGGAGCTTGAGGCCTACAGACCGCCGCTCGACTGGCCGGCCCTGGCCGAACGGTTCGCCCATAAGAACCAGCGAGGTGCGCAAGTCGCCTTCGCCCGAGGGGTGCTGATGCGTGCCCGTATTGGCCAGTTGACGCTTATCGACCGCGCCGCGCTCCGCCGTTTCGCGGCGCCCAGCTCGACACGGGTAAGTCGGTAGGCTCGCCGCCGTCGCACCTGACACACATGTCCATGACTTGTTCCATCTCGGCAATTGAACTAAGATCGAATAATAGTCATGCCCGAGAAAGCATCAGAAAACTCGGGAAAACAGCAGAAAAACTAACTCATACCACCAGCTATATTTGACTTGTTGGTGCCGAAATTTGGACCGACCATCGTCAAATTCACTATAGCGGTCGGCTCAAATGCTGAATGGCCTACTTTCAATCTTTGGCAAGATTGAGCGGCGCGGGATTACCGTTACGCCGCCGCACGCATTTATGGACATCGGCCGGCCAACGGACTCCGGTGTCCCCGTCTCCCCCGAAACCGCCATGCGGAACACTGCTGTTTACGGGTGCGTCCGGGTGCTTGCCGAAACGCTGGCCCAGCTTCCCTGTTCGATCTATCGGCGCACTGAAGGCGATGGTGGGGATGAGGCGACTGATCACCCCTTGCACCCTCTGCTGACGTCCGCCGCCAACGAGTGGACCCCCGCCGCAGAGTTTCGGCAGCAGCTGCAGACCTACCTATCCACCTATGGCAACGCCTATGCCTACGCCAACAGGGGCGCCGATGGCGCGGTGGCGGAATTGCTGGTGCTGAAGCCCACCCAGGTCGCAATCGAAGTGGACCAGGTAACGCAGGAACCCCTTTACATCTTTAGCAACCTGGCGGGGCAGCAGACCAAGGTATCACGCCGGGATATGGTCCATCTGCGGACCATCGGCCTGGAAACCTATCGTGGCGACAGCCCCATCACGGCGGCCCGCGAAGCAATCGGCCTGGGCCTCGTGCTGGAGCGGTACGGCGCCGGCCTGTTCGGCCGCGGCGCCCGCCCGTCCGGTTTGCTGAAGTACGGAAAGAAGATGGGCGACGACCTGCTGGGCCGCCTGCGCCGGTCCTTCCAGGGCTTCTACGGCGGTGGCGACAACGCCGGCCGGACGCTGATCCTGGAGGATGGCGTCGAGTTCCAGCCGCTTCAGCTCAACTCGACCGATGCCCAATACTTGGAACTGCGGAAGTTCCAGATCCAGGAAATCGCCCGGGTATGGCGCGTGCCCCTGCACCTGATCGCCGACTTGGAAAGGATCACCTACAGCAACGCCGAAATCCTGGGCAGCCAGTTCCTGACCTTCTGCATTCTACCCCTGGTGCGGATCTGGGTGGACAGCCTGTCCCTGACGCTCCTGACCCCTGAGGAGCGCAAGACCCTCTATATCGCGTTCGACACCGACAGCATCGCCCGCGCCGACATGGCGGCCCGGTTCGCCAGCTATTCGCAGGCGATCACGAGCGGCGTGCTGAACCCGAACGAGGCCCGCCGCCTGGAGGGTAGGGCGCCCTACGCCGGTGGCGACGAGTTCGTCAGGGCCGTGAACGTGGCGCCCACCCCAAGCGCCGGCCCGGCAACGCCAGCGGCCAACATCCCGGAGGCGACCAATGGAACGCCGTGACATAGAAATCCGCCTGACGCCTGACGATACCGGGCTGATCAGCGGCTATGCCGCTCTGTGGGGCAAGCCGGACGCCTTTGGCGACGTGGTGACCCCTGGCGCCTTTGCCAAGAGCCTGGAGCAGCACCGCGCCGCCGGCACCCGCCCCCTGATGCTGTGGGCCCATGACCCAGCCACGCCGATTGGGGTGTGGGACGCCATCGAGGAAGACACCCGGGGCCTGAAGGTCACCGGGCGTCTGGTCATGGATGCCACGGCGGGCCGCGACGCCTTCGCCATGGTGAAGGCCGGTGCCGTGGACGGCCTGTCCATCGGCTTCCGCACCACCAAAGCGCAGAAGCAACCCCAAGGCGGCCGGCGGGTCGACGCCATGGATTTGATTGAGGTGTCCCTGGTCGCGCGCCCGGCTCAGCCGGCGGCCCGGATTACCTCGGTTCGTTCGCATCCCGAGGCGGCCGGGATCGCCGCGCATATCCGCCAGTGCGCGGAACGTCTGAAAGGAATGAAGTGATGAGCATGATCAAGCGACCGGCGCCGTGGGAAACCCGCGACGACGGCACCGGCAATGACCCCCTGACCGAAATTCGCGCTGCGGTCGATGGGCTGACGTCCACGGTGGAGCAGCGCCTTACCGCCATTGAGACGGGCGCCAGCGAACTGCGCTCCCGGATGGACCGCACGGAACAGGTGATGCGTCGCCCGGGCGGTGGCAACGGCGGTGGTGACCAGGGCCAAGCGGTCCAGGTAGAGACCCGGGCGTTCGCGCGCTACCTGCGCACCGGCACCGCCGGCATGAGCGCCGACGAAACCCGGGCCCTGCGCCTGTCGGACGATGAAGCCGCTGGTTATCTGGCGCCACCGGACTTCCAGGCTGAAATCGACAAGGACCTGACCCTGTTCAGCCCCATCCGGGCGCTGGCGACCGTCCGCACGACGGGCCGCAGCGAGGTGAACACCCTGCGCCGCACCAGCCCCGCCACCGCGACCTGGGTTGGCGAGGACGACGACCGGCCCGAGACGGAAGTCAAATACGGGCAACAGACCTTCAATGTCCGCGAGCTGGGGACCTACGTCGACGTGTCGCTGAGCCTGCTGGAAGACGCCGCCGTCGACGTGGCGGCCGAACTGGCCAGCGAGTTCGCCGAAGCCTTCGGGGTGACGGAAAGCCAGGCGTTCGTGAATGGCGACGGCGCCCTGAAACCGATGGGCTTCATGGCCGACCCCAGCTTGTCCTATACGCCCGGCGGTGACGCGAGCGCGGTGAAGGCGGACGGCCTGATCGACCTGTTCCACGCCCTGAAGCCGGCCTATCGCCAGAACGGGGTGTGGCTGATGAACAGCACGACCCTGGCCGCCGTGCGGAAGCTGAAGGACAGCCAGGGCCGCTACCTGGTGGACATTGGCGGCATGGCCAACGCGCCCTCAACCCTGCTGCTGGGCCGCCCCGTGGTGGAGGCGGTGGATATGCCCGACGTGGCCGGCGGGGCTTACCCCATCGCCTTCGGTGACTTCGGCATCGGCTACCGGATCTATGACCGGGTCGCCCTGTCCATCGTCCGCGACGACTTCACCCAGAGAACCAAGGGTCGCGTCCGGTTCCACGGCCGGCGCCGCGTCGCCGCCGGTGTCCGCCGGGCCGAAGCTATCCGCAAGCTCAAGATCGCCACGTCTTAAGGAGGAACCCCCAATGCGGGACCTGCACCACAACATCGGGGCCGTCACGGCCCTGTCCGCCCAGGTGATCACCACCAGCGCCGTCAATGGCGCCATCATCGACACCCTGGGATTCAACGGCCTGGAGTTCGTCGTCACCGCCGGCACGATCACCGATGGCACGGTGGCCGCCACCCTGACCGAGGGTGACGCCGCCAACCTGTCCGACGGCGCCGCGGTGACCAGCGACGGCATCTTGGGCACGCTGCCCAGCTTCGTCGCCACGGACGACGGAAAGACCAAGCGCGTCGGCTACTCCGGCTCCCGCCGGTACGTCCGCCTGACCCTGACCCCCACGGGCGCCACTTCTGGCGGGACCTACGCGGCGGTGGCCGTCTTGGGCTTCCCCAGCAACGCGCCCGTGGCATAAGGGGCCGCCCATGCTGACCGTCGTCACGCCCGCCGCCCATACCCGGCTCACCACGCTCGACGCGGTGAAGGTTGAGTTGCAGTTGACCGGCACGGCGGACGACAGTTGGATGGCCGACCTGATCGACAGCGCAAGCGCCACGATAGGCCGCTACGTCAACCGCGTCCTTCCCCGCGAGGGTGTGCGGGAGACGTGGCGGCTATCGCACCCTGAACCGTCCCTCTTGCTGACGCGGTGGCCGCTGGCGGCCCTGACTTCCATCACCGAAGCCGGCATCCCCCTCGATCCCATCCAATACGAGGTGGACCAGTACGGCGCCGTCTGGCGACTGGACGGCCAGGACCATCTCCAGGCGTGGGCCTGCGGCAAGGTGGTGGCGAATTACACCGCCGGCTATCTGCTGCCCGAGGATGCCGGCCGCGACCTACCCGAGGATATCGAGCGGGCCGCGGTGCTTCTGGTCAAGTCGGCGTACTTCTCTCGCACCCGCGACCCGCTGGTGAAGTCCGAGACGGTGCCGGGTGTGCTCAGCACCACCTGGGCGGTTGGGGGCGCCGGTGAGGATGGCGCGCTCCCGCCCGAGGTTGAGGCCCTGCTGTGCAGCTACAGGATGCCGGGTGTGTGATGAGCGTAAGCGCAGAAATCGCGGCGCTTGACCGTGCCCTGGCACGCGCTGGTGCAGACGTGACGATCATACGCACGGGCTTGCCCTCTGTGCCTTGCAGGGCCAGGGTCAACGGCTTGACGGCGGAGAGCATCCGTCCCGGCTCCAGCAGCAGCCAGGGCAACTACCGGGCCATCCTGTCCCCGACGCCATTTCCGGCCGGCTTCCTGCCGCTGCGTACTACGGACAAAATCCTGTGGAATGGTCAGCAGCGCGTCATCACCTTCGCCTGGCCATTGCCCATCGGGACCGCTCCCGTCCGTATCGAAGTCGACTTTACGGGGTGACGCCAGATGACGCGCGTTGCTCCATCCATGACTAAGACGCGCTGGCGCGAGACGGCAAAGACCATCATCGAGCGCGACGGGGGCATTTGCCATCTGTGCGGCCAACCGGGCGCCGACATCGTGCATCACCTTCGGGGCCGCCGGCAGGGTGGAACGAACCACCCGGAAAATCTCCGCGCCGTCCACCGGACTTGTCACTACCTGAACCGCCCAAGCCGGAGCTGACGCTATGCCCTATGCCCCACCCAAGGCGTGCAAATGCGGGGCGCTGGTGCCTTATGGGCGCCGGTGTCCGCGCTGCGCCAAGGCCCATGACAAGGCCCGCGGCACGGCCCACCAGCGCGGCTATGACGGCGACTGGAAGCGGGTGCGTGCTGAGTTCATCAAGACGAACCCCGTGTGCGATGAGCCAGGCTGCGGCCGTGCGGCGATCGACGCCGATCACATCGTCAGCGTGCGTGAGGCGCCGCACCGCCGCCTGGACCCGACCAACCTTCGCCCCTACTGCCACGCCCACCATTCCGAGCGGACGCGCCGCGACCAGGGAGGCCCCAGGCCCAGGGGGTAGGGGGTCATGCCCTGGCCGCCTGGGGGTCAGGGACCGTTGGGGGGTCACGCTCCCGACAGAACCGAATTGAGCAAATACGGAATTGAGGTGTGAAATGCGAGGACGGAAGCCGGACCTGAAGGCGATTGAAGGTGGACTTTCCCGCCTCCCGCCGGCGCCGTCATGGCTGCCGACGGAGGGAAAGGCCGAGTGGCGGCGGGTGGTGCCGGCCCTGAAAGACCGGCGGACCATCACCAAGGCCGATCTACCCATGCTGGAGGCTTATTGCTTGGCCGCCGGCACGGTGCGCCGCGCCCAGGCGACCATCGCGGCCGAGGGCGACATCATCACCACCGACAAGGGCGGCAGCCGCCGGCACCCCGCTTTCCAAACGCTGTTCCAGGCCCTCACCGAGTCCCGCCGGCTGGCTTCCGAGTTGGGCTTGACGCCGGCCAGCCGAAACAAGGCGGCCCCGAGCGAGAGCGACGACGAGCTGGGGGACCTGGACCTGTGAAGTCGACCTATCCTGATTGGCTGTTTGACGGCTCCGCGATTGATGACCCGTTCGGCTATGGCCAGCGGGCCGTCGATTTCCTGCGGGTACTGCGCCATCCAAAGTCCACCCTGCCGAAGCGGGCCTTCCAGCTATACAACTTCCAGGAGCGCCTTGTCCGGCGCATCTACGGCCCCCGCCATCCCGACGGCCGGCGCATCGTCCGCAATGTGGTGATGCTGCTGCCCCGCGGCGGCCGCAAGACCAGCCTGGGCGCTGGCCTGGGCCTGCTGCACACCATCGGACCCGAGCGCGTGCCCGGCGGCTTGGCGCTGTTCGCGGCATCCGACCGTGAACAGGCGCGCATCGGATTCGAGGAGGCATCCGGCATCTGCCGGGAAGACGGCCGGATTGCCAACAAGCTGCGGTTCATCGATTACCGGCACCGCATCGAACACCCGAAAAGCGGCGCCAGCCTGCGCGCCATCTCCTGCGACGCGGCCCGCCAGCACGGTACAACCCCCACCTTCGCCCTGGTGGACGAGTTGCACGCCTGGCCCAAGCGCGACCTGTGGGACGTCATCCGCACCGGCCTTACCAAGGTGCCCGGTTCCCTGTGCGTGGTGATCACCACCGCCGGCCGGGGCCAGCAGAACGTCGCCCACGACCTCATCGACTACGCCCGCCGTGTGGCGCGTGGCGATATTGATGACCCCGGCACGTTGCCGGTGCTGTTTGAGACGGCGGCGGACGCCGATTGGCGGGACGAGGCCCTGTGGTATCGGGCAAACCCCGGCCTGGTCCACGGCTTCCCCGATATCGAGGGGCTGCGCCAGCTCGCCCGTGAGGCAGAGAACAGGCCCGCCGACCGGGAGGCGTTCCGGCAACTGCACCTGAACGTGTGGCTGGACCATTCGACAGACCCCTTTGTCGAAATGGGCGTCTATGACCAAGGCGCCGAACCCCTGGACCTGGACGAGCTGGAGCGCGAACCGTGCTGGCTTGGCGTGGACCTGTCGTCAAACTCTGACCTGACGGTGGTGGTGGCCTGCTGGCGCGTCGGCGACGGATACGCGGTGCTGCCTCACTTCTTCTGTCCCAAGGACAACCTACGCCTTCGCCAGGACCGCGACGGCGTGCCTTACGTGCGCTGGGCGGAGGAGGGACTAATCGAACCCACCCCGGGGAACGTGGTGGACTTCCGAGCCGTGGAGGACTGCATCCGTGACCTGTATGACAAGTTTGACGTCCAGGGGATTGGCCTCGACCCGCACCTGGCCCGCAACACCATCAACAACCTGATGGAAGACGGCTTGCCGGCGGTGGAGGTGCGGCAAGGGTGGGTAACCATGGCGCCCGCCATCAAGGATCTGGAGCGCGCCATCATCGGCCGGCAGTTCCAGCATGGTGGCCATCCGGTGCTGCGCTGGTGCTTCGACAATATCCAGGTCGAAACGGACAGGGCGGGGAATCGGCTGTTCAGCAAGGGCAAGGCCCGGGAGCGGATCGACGGCGCCGCGGCGTGCGCGACTGCGGTTGCGCTGGCCATGCACGGCGAAGGCGGCCCATCGGTTTACGAGACGGACGAGCGACCGGACGGCTTCTTGTTCATTTGAAACCCTGCCGGCAGGGCCTGGCGGCGTAGTTCACCGCTGGGATCGCCGGACTGGCGTAAGTCGTGAGTGGCCAGGCATGAAACGAACCGCGACAGCCGGCGGCTTTCTCCTTAGGGCGTGGCCGGCAATTCCAAGCTCTACCGTGAGTCCCCGGTGAGACTTGGCACTGGAATTTATGTCTGGATTTTCTGCTAAGTCATTGGAGGCACGGCCGGGAATCGAACCCGGATTCACGGATTTGCAGTCCGTTGCATCACCATTCTGCCACCGCGCCATCCACGAGAACCGACCGAAGGGGCCGTCCAGCGGCGCCTGCGGTCAGGGCAGGGCGCCTCTATAGCGTCGCCCGTCGGGGCGGTCAAGCATGCTGGCGTCGCTTTCTGACGTTTCGGTGACGGCGCGGGGCCCCGGCCGCGCCGAGGGCTTGGCGGGCGGCGGCGGATGGATGCCCGGTGCAGGCATCAATTGTCTTCGGGCGGCGGGGGAGATATATACCGATCCTGGTTTTTCAAGCGTGTGCGGGCCGAACGGCCCTGTGGCGCGCATCTTCCTCCGCCTCGTTTCCATCAGATCGGTATATCCCATGGCCGCCGACTACACCGCCGCCCGCGTCAACATGATCGAGGGGCAGATTCGCCCCAACAAGGTCACCGACCCCTTCGTGGTTGAGGCTTTCCTGGCCATCCCGCGTGAGCGGTTCGTGCCGGAGGCGCTGGCCGGCGTCGCCTATGTCGACGAGGACGTGCCCGTGGCCCCCGGCCGCTACCTGATGGAGCCGATGGTCCTGGCCCGCCTGGTGCAGGAACTGTCCCTGACCCGTGCCGACAAGGTGCTGGCCGTGGGTGTGGCCACCGGCTACGCCGCCGCCATCATGGCCGAGATGGCCGGTTCGGTGGTGGCGCTGGAAAGCGACCCCGCCCTGGTCGAGGCCGCGCGCAAGGCGCTGGCCGGTGTCGCCGGCGTCGCCGTGGTGCAGGGTGACCTGTCCGCCGGCTACCCCGCCAAGGCGCCCTACGGCGCCATCCTGATCGACGGCTCGGTGGCCGAGGTGCCGGCCAGCCTGCTGGACCAGCTGCCCGAGGGCGGCCGCCTGGTGGCTGTGGTCATCAACGCCGCCGGCCTGGGCGAGGCGCGCTATTACCGCAAGGTGGGTGGCGTGGTGTCGCACCGCATCCTGTTCGACGCCGCCGTCCGGCCCCTGCCGGGTTTCGGGCGCCGCGCCGAATTCGTGTTCTAATCCGAAGCCCCATGGCTGGGTGCTCGCTGTCCGCCATGGGGCTTCGTTCCGCCCTTTCGCTGCCGACCTGGGCCGGGAAGGGGCGGATTAGGGGGGAGACGGTCCCCCGAAACATGGCCTTAAGTGGACCTTTGCGGTTCCACCGATCATGTTACAGAGTGTTTTTTAAGGGGCGCGTTGGCGCCGATGGGGATTCGGGGTGTGGTTCTGCTACGGTCGCGTGCGTCAGGGCGCGCCCCACCTATGATATTTATTTAAGGTGTTTGGGGAAAATGGCGATGCAAGTGAACACCGCTGGATGTGGGGCAGAGGGCATGGGAACCGGACATTGGGTGAAGCGGGCGCGCCGGCTGGCCGCCGCCCTGCCGCTGACGGCGCTGGCCTTGACCGTGGCGACCGTGGCCCACGGGCAGTCGCTGGAAGACGCCTTGAGCCAGGCCTACCAGAACAATCCCACGCTGGAAGCCGGCCGCGCCGGCCAGCGCGCCACGGATGAAGGCGTGCCCCAGGCCCGCGCCAGCATGCTGCCCACCGTCACGGCCGACGGCAACCTGGGCAAGGAGCGGCTGAGCCAGGGCAACGCCATCACGCACATGAATCCGGCGCAGACCGGCGTTACCATCAACCAGGCGATCTACGCTGGCGGCAGCATCCAGGCCGGCATCAGCCAGGCTGAGAATCAGGTGGAGGCTGGCCGGGCCAGCCTGCTGGACACCGAACAGCAGGTGCTGCTGGCCGCCGCCACCGCTTATCTGGACGTGGTGCGCGATCAGGCCGTCCTGGACCTGAACATCAACAACGAGCAGGTGCTGACCCGGCAGTTGGAGGCGTCGCGTGATCGCTTCCGCGTGGGTGAGCTGACCCGCACCGACGTCAGCCAGTCCGAGTCGCGCCTGGCCGGCGCCACCGCCGACCGCATCTCGGCCCAGGGCGCTCTGGCCGCCAGCCGCGCCACCTATGCCAAGCTGATGGGCCAGGTGCCCGGCACGTTGAAGCAGCCGACCCGCGTGGTGCACCTGCCGGTGAACCAGGAAGAGACCATGGCCGCGGCCGAGGTGTCGGCCCCGGTGGTCGTCGCCGCGCGCTACAATCACAAGGCGTCGCAGGACGCGGTTGACGGTGCCTTCGGCCAGATGCTGCCGCAGCTGTCGGCCAGCGCCCAGTACTACCGCAACTGGGACCAGTCGCTTCCCGGCGTGCAGTACGACACGGCCGTCATTTCCGCCCGCGTCACCATTCCGCTGTATGAGGGCGGCGGCACCTCGGCCAAGGTGCGCGGCGCCAAGCAGACGGAACAGCAGCGCCGCACCCAAGTGATGGAGGCCGTGCGTTCGGCCGACGAGACGGCGGTGAAGGCCTGGCAGGCCCTGGTGACGGCCCGCGCCGCCATCGAGGCCTACAAGAGCGCCGTCGCCTCCAACGAGATCGCGCTGGAAGGCGTGCGTCAGGAACAGTCGGTGGGTTCCCGCACCATCCTGGACGTGCTGAACGCCGAGCAGGAACTGGTGAACGCCAAGGTGCAACTGGTTCGCGCCCAACATGACGAGCAGGTGGCGTCCTACGAGGTGCTGTCGGCCGTGGGCGACCTGACCGCCGCCAAGCTGGGCCTGAACGTCCCGCTGTACGACGCCAAAGCCCACTATGAAGAGGTCAAGGACAAGCTCTGGGGTCCTTCGATCGAGAAGTAAGCGGGCGATCCGCCCGATCGTACGCGCCAGACGGGCGGCTCCATGGCTTGGGAGCCGCCCTTTTCTTTTGTGGAAAGGCGGCGACCCACCCTATTCTTGAGGGGAAGCAATAGCGGGGGCGAATAGGGGAGGGCGGGATGACGCGGGCCAGCATTGGCGCCCGGCACGGCCGTGATTAACCCAATGGCATTTTTACTGTTCTTGCCCTAGGCTGCCCCGAATGTCGGTGCCCATACGTCGGTGCGGGGCCGGCGCGCTTACAGGTCCACGCCGTTACAGGTCAGGTTAGGCAACAATGGCTGACAAGTCACAACAAGAACCTTCGATGGAGGAAATCCTCGCCTCCATCCGGCGGATCATTTCTGAAGACACCGACGCCCCGCCGCCCGAGCCGGAGGCGCCGCCGCCTCCCCCGCCCCCTCCGCCGCCTCCCCCTCCGCCCCCGCCGGAGGACGACATTTTCGAGGCGGTGCCCATGCCGCCGCCCCCGCCTCCTCCGCCACCACCTCCGCCTCCGCCCGAGGATGATGTGCTGGAGTTGACGGACATCATCCCGGATGAGCCCGAGCCGGCGCCCGAACCCCTGCCGGACCCCTTCGCGTACGAGCCGCCGCCGCCGCGCCGCCCGCCGCCGCCCATGGACGACGACCGGCTGATGTCGCAGTTCACGGAGGATGCGGCCAGCCGCGCCTTCGCCGGTTTGTCCGGCTTCCGCCGCGGCGGCCCCAGCCTGACGGGGGAGGGGCCCATCGGCCGCTCCGACGTCACGCTGGAGGAGATCGTCCACGTCCTGGTCCGCCCCATCCTGCGCGAATGGCTGGATGAGAACCTGCCCTCCCTGGTCGAGCGCCTGGTCAAGCGCGAGATCGAGAAGGTGGTACGGCGCGGACTCGACTGAGGCGCGCCGCTTCGATAAACCTTGCCAAGCCCCAGGTAATTTCATAGGGGGCGGCGCTCTACCCCGCGCCGCCCTTTTCTTTTGCCGCTTTAGTGCGATTTCAGGTGCCCGCCATGCTGGACAAGACCTTCTCCCCCGCCGATGTCGAAAGCAGCCGCTATGAGCGCTGGGAGCGCTCGGGCGCTTTCGCCGCCCATGTGGACAGCAACGCCCAGCCCTATACCATCATGATGCCGCCGCCCAACGTGACGGGTAGCCTGCACATGGGCCACGCGCTGACCTTCACGCTGCAGGACCTGCTGATCCGCTATCACCGCATGAGTGGTCGCGACGCCCTGTGGCAGCCGGGCACGGACCACGCCGGCATCGCCACCCAGATGGTGGTGGAGCGCAACCTGGCCAAGGAAGGCAAGACGCGCCATGATCTGGGCCGCGAAGCCTTCCTGCGGAAGGTCTGGGAGTGGAAGGCGGAGTCGGGCGGCACCATCACCCGCCAGTTGCGCCGTCTGGGCGCCTCGCCCGACTGGTCGCGCGAGCGTTTCACCATGGATGAGGGCCTGAACGCCGCCGTCCGCAAGGTGTTCGTGGAGCTGTACCGCCAGGGCCTGATCTATCGCGACAAGCGCCTGGTGAACTGGGACCCCAAGCTGCACACCGCCATCTCCGACCTGGAGGTCGAGCAGAAGGAGGTGAAGGGCAGCCTGTGGTACTTCCGCTATCCGGTGGAAGGCATGGCGGACACCTTTATCACCGTTGCCACCACGCGGCCCGAGACCATGCTGGGCGACACCGGCGTGGCCGTGCATCCGGACGATGAGCGCTACAAGGATCTGGTGGGCCGCCATGTCATCCTGCCCATCACCGGCCGCCGCATCCCCATCGTCGCCGACGAGTATGCCGATCCGGAGACCGGCACCGGTGCGGTGAAGATCACCCCCGCCCATGACTTCAATGATTTCGAGGTCGGTAAGCGGCACAACCTGCCCATGATCAACCTGTTCGACCGCGACGCGAAGCTGAATGAGCATGCGCCGGCCGAGTATCAGGGGCTGGATCGCTTCGCCGCCCGCAAGAAGGTGGTGGAGGAGATCGAGGCCCTGGGCCTGCTGGAGAAGATCGACCCGCACACCCTGATGCAGCCGCACGGTGACCGCAGCGGCGTGGTCATTGAGCCCTGGCTGACCGACCAGTGGTATTGCGACGCCGTCACCCTGGCCAAGCCCGCGCTGGAGGCGGTGGAGCAGGGCAAGACCCAGTTCGTGCCCAAGCAGTGGGAAAACACCTATTACGAGTGGATGCGCAACATCCAGCCGTGGTGCATCAGCCGCCAGCTGTGGTGGGGCCATCAGATCCCGGCGTGGTTCGGGCCGGACGGCAAGTTCTTCGTCGCCGAGACGGAGGCCGAGGCCCAGGCCGAGGCGGATGCCCATTACGGCGCCGCCACGCCCCTGACCCGCGACGCCGACGTGCTGGATACCTGGTTCTCGTCCGCCCTGTGGCCCTTCTCCACCCTGGGCTGGCCGGAGAAGACGCCGGAGTTGGCGCGCTATTACCCCGGCGATGTGCTGGTCACCGGCTTCGACATCATCTTCTTCTGGGTCGCCCGCATGATGATGATGGGCATCCACTTCATGGGCGACGTGCCCTTCCGCACCATCTACATCCACGCCCTGGTGCGGGATGAGAAGGGGCAGAAGATGTCGAAGTCCAAGGGCAACGTCATCGACCCGCTGGACCTGATCGACCAGTACGGCTGCGACGCCCTGCGCTTCACCCTAACGGCCATGGCAGCCCAGGGCCGCGACATCAAGCTGGCGACCTCGCGCGTCGAGGGCTACCGCAACTTCGCGACCAAGCTGTGGAATGCCGCCCGCTACGCCCAGATGAACCAGGTGGCGCCCGTCCCGGGTTTCGCCCCCACCGACCTGACCCAGACGGTCAACCGCTGGATCGTGGGCGCGGTGGCCGATTGCGCCGCCCAGGTGACCGAGGCGCTGGAGGGTTACCGCTTCAACGATGCCGCCAACGCCCTGTACCACTTCGCCTGGGGCAGCTTCTGCGACTGGTACCTGGAATTCACCAAGCCCATCCTGAACGGCGAGGATGAGGCCGCCAAGGCCGAGACACGGGCCGTCACCGCCTGGGTGCTGGACCAGATCCTGCACCTGCTGCACCCCATCATGCCCTTCCTGACGGAAGAGCTGTGGGAGAAGCTGGGCGAGGGCCAGCAGCGCGGTGACCTGATCACCGCCGCTTGGCCGAACTACCCGGCCGCCTATAAGGACGCCGGTGCCCTGGCCGAGATGGATTGGGTGGTGCGCTTCATCTCCACCATCCGCACCATCCGGTCGGAAATGAACGTGCCGCCGTCAGCCCAGCTGCCGCTGCTGGTGAAAGGGGCGGGGGCGGAGACGACTGCGCGCCTGGGCACCCACCGCGACCTGATCCTGAAGCTGGCCCGCCTGTCCGACATCGCCCTGACCGAGGAGGTGCCGGCCACTGGTGCCGTGCAGGCGGTGGTGGATGAGGCAACGCTGGTCCTGCCCCTGGCCGACTTCATCGACATCGGCAAGGAGAAGGCCCGCCTGGCCAAGGAAATCCAGAAGCTGGAGGGTGAAATCGCCAAGGTCGACGCCAAGCTGGGCAATCCCAACTTCGTCGACAAGGCCCCGCCCGAGGTCATCGAGGAACAGCGGGAGCGCCGGGCCGAGGCCGATGGCACCCGCACCAAGCTGGCCGAGGCGCTGTCCCGCCTGGGCTGATGCCGGGTGGGTTGACACGGGCTCCTCCGGGTCAAGATGACGTGATGCACGGCCGCTCCGGGGAAAAGCCTTTGGGGCGGCCGTTTGTCACATGGATGTATTCATTGGAATAATGCGACCTATGCGGGAGGTGTCGCGCGGGGCGGCATCCTGACTTCCCCCTTGAGGATGCGATGACCGCTGGGCGTTGGATGGTGATGATGGCTGCCGTGGCCCTTGTGGCGGGCTGCGCGGTGCAGCATGTGCAGGTCGTACCCGTCACCATGAACGGCGGCACGGCGCCCCGGCCGGCTGGTACGGTCGGCACGCCGGAAAAGGTCATGCTGACCCGCACCGTTCCCGTGGGACAGGAGCGCGAGCTGAATTTCTATCAGGGCCTGCATGAGGATTGCGCCCCGATTTCTGGCATCACGGTGCAAATCCTCACCGCGCCAGCCCACGGCACCGCCAGCTTGCGCGATGGGACGGACTATCCGACCTTCCCTGCCGGCAATCCCCGCGCCGCCTGCAACAAGAAGGCCATGCCCGCCCAACAGCTGTGGTACCAGCCCGCCCCAGGCTATGCCGGTGCGGACGTGCTGGAGGTGCAGGTTTTCTACCCCATGGGAACGACCCAGAAGCAGACCTACACCATCAACGTGCAGGGCAACGCCACCCAGGGCAACGCCACCCAGGGCGCCACCACCCGTCCCGCCGCGCCCACTGGCCAGTAACATCCGCATTCCGGCGGTGCGCCCGGTCCGGCCAGGCTGAAGCGGCCCCCGGCTTTTGCCACACCCGTGTCCGCCTATGGTCAAGGGGCGGGCGCCTTGATGGCCTCCTCGTCCAGCCAGCGGGTCCGGTTCAACAGCAGGGGGGCGACCGCCAGGAACGGGACCAACTGCAGCAATACCCGGGTTTCCGCCAATTCGGCGGCGATGCAGAGGGCCGCCACCTGTGCCGCGACATAGACGGCAAGCCCGGCGGCCTTCAGGCGGTAACCGGCCAGCAAGACCCCGACCACGGCGACGGCGCACAGCAGCAACAGAGGTATTAGAAACGGGAAGCTGTAGTCGAAGGTGATGAACCAATCGATGACGGAGCCCAGGTTGCGAAGCAGCTTGATATGCATGCCCCCGGTGTGGTCGCCGATCTGGCTCGCATCGGCGAACAGTTCTGGTCCGATCTCGCGGTTCAACAGCAGGGTGCGCAGCAGTTCGACCACTTCCAGGCCGACCACACCGCCAACCACACCCCCGCCCAGCAGGCGCCAATCCCACTGCCGCCAGGCCAGCCGCCACCGCATCCAGTTGTCGGCCAAGCCCTGCACCGCCATCCATATGGCGATGAACAGCGCGCTTTCATGGTTCAGGAAGGCCACGGCCATCAGCGCCAGGAAGGCCCACCAGGGGGCCCGCCGAACCACCAGCAATAGGAAGGTCGCGCCGATCACCAGGATGAAGAAGTCCCAGATATAGAGCCAGGGTCGGCTCAAGACCAGTGGGAAGAGGGCGAGCAGTCCCATCATCGCCGCCCAGCCGCCGGCCGGCCCCTCCAGCCGCTGGCCGACGCGGAAGGTGACCACGGCCGCGGCCGTCAGGGCGCCGATGCCGGTAATGAAATAAGCGTTGATCAGGGATGGCCCCAGCCAGCTGACGGCGGCCATGACCAGGGGACCCAGCACCCGCGACTGGTAGACGCGCCAGTGCGGTAAACCGTCCAAGACGCCCTGCGCCGCCGCGACGTTTTGGACGATATAATCGAGGAAATAGAAGCTGATCAGCCGGAATTCCGCGATGGCCAGCAGGAAGGCCGTAGCCCCCACGGCGACAATGCCTGAGCGACCCGTCTGGCCGATGGCGGGTACTTCATGCATGTCACTTCCCAGGTTCGTCATTTTAAGGCCTGACCGTATGGTGCTTAGGGCCCGATCGTATGGTGCGGTCCCGCCCCATGCGATCAGGCGGCGAAGGGGCCGGGATTTTCCGCCGTGGGCTTTTTCAGCCACACGGCGGCCAGGGCCACGAACGGCGCGAGATGCAGCAGCGTGCGTGTTTCGTTGGTCAGGCCCAGGGCCAGCACGGCCAGCACCTGGACCAGGACGAAGGCCGCCAGGGACAGGGCGCGGATACCATGCCGCTTTACCATCACCACCGTCAGTCCCAGCACCGTGGCCAGGTAGACGGGGATCAAGAGATCCAGCGACAGGCCGGGATCGGTGATCCAGTCGTAAAATTGGCCGAAATTCTCCCCCACCTGGATATGGAAATAGGCGTCGAACGTGGTGGAGGATGACTTCTGGATATCGCGGAAGATTTTGTAGCCGACCTCTTCCTTCAGCAGCGTCCGGCGCAGGAACTCGATTACGGCGAAGGCGGCGACGCTGCCCAGCAGGCCCGAGGCCAGCCAGCGCCAGTCCGGCCGGCGCTTTTCCACCCATGCGTCGATGACGGCCTTGGCCATCATGTAGCCGCCGATGAACACGGCGGATTCATGGTTGAAGCAGGCGACGCCCAGCAGGGCCAGGAAGGACCACCACGGCGCCCGGGTCAGGACCAGCAGGTAGAACACTGCCGTGGTCAGCAGCAGCACGAAGTCCCAGATGTACAGCCAGGGCTTCGACATCAGGGCCATGAACAGGACATGCATGGCCAGCAAGGCCGTCCAGGCCTTCTGCCGCCCGTCCACTCGTTGGCTGGCCGCTCCCTGGCCGGCCGCCGCCTGGGCGGCGTAGAACAGAGCCAGGCCGGCGCCGGTCAGGCCGAACACGGCGACCACGGCGTGGGCGCTGGTCAGGTTCACGCCCGTGAGCTCGATCAGATGTTCCAGGAAGGGCGCCAGCACGCGCGACTGGAAGAAGCGCCAGTGCGGATAGCCCTGCAGCACCCCCACCTCAGCCTGCAAGTTCTGCAGCAGGTATTGGTCGAAGAAGTGGACGATGTGGCGCCACTGCGCCACCGCCAGGATGAAGGCCGTGCCCGTCACCAGCAGGGCGTCCAGGTATTCCTCCCGATCTGCCCGCAAATCCAAACCACGCATATGCGACTTTCCCCAATAAGCCGGTGACGTTGGCCCGGCCGTCACCCCGCGGCCAAATCCGCCGCCAAATCCGCCAGGGCGGACGGCAGGTCGCGGAAATGGTCCACCAACCGGTCCGCCCCCAGTTGTTCCACGGGCATGCGCGGATAGCCATAGGTAACGCACACGACCTGGCAGCCGGCGGCGCGGCCAGCGGTCACGTCGTTGGCACCATCACCCACCATGATGGTCTTGCCGGGTGCGGCGGCCAGGTGGGCCATGGCGTGCAGCAGTGGGCCGGGGTGGGGCTTGCGCGTCGGCAGGCTGTCGCCCCCGACCACGGCCTTGAAATAGGGAGCGAGGCCGATGGCCTCCAGCACCGCGTGGGTTGCCCGTTCCGGCTTGTTGGTCACCAGGGCCAGGGGGATGTCGGCGCTCAAGCTGGCCAGCGTCTCGGCCACGCCGGGGAAGACGCAGGACGGATCGGCCGGCAGGGACTCATAGATCGCCATGTAGCGGTCGGTCATGGCGGGGACCGAGTCGGGATCCAGCGGCCGGCCCACAGCGGCGAAGGTGCGGGTCACCAGCATCGGGGCACCGTCGCCGATAAACTGGTGCACCTGCGCCAGGTCCAGGTTGGGCAGGTCCTCCTCATCCAGCAGGCGGTTGATGCCGGTCAGGATGTCGGGCGCGCTGTCGATCAGCGTTCCGTCGAAGTCGAACAGGACGGCGGCGGGCATGAGGCTCATGGGGCGGCATCCGGGCGATGGCGGTTTCGCGAGACACCATCGTTGTGGCAGTAAGGGGACCTCGCTGGCAATGGCGTCGGGCATGGGTTCATCCCATCTGACGACGTGTCGCGCTCCAAACAGTGCAGTGAATCCAAACAGTGCCGTGAATAAGGTTATCGCCATGACCGCTCAGACGTCGACCGCCCTCGCCTGCATCGTCCTGGCCGCGGGCAAGGGTACCCGGATGAAGTCCGACCTGCCCAAGGTTCTGCACCCCATCGCCAATGAGCCCATGGTGGCCCACGTGCTGCGGGCGGCGTCGGCGCTGAATCCCGACCGGATCATTGTCGTGGTGGGCCCTGGGCAGGAGGGGGTGGCCAAGGCCGTCGCGCCGCACGCCACCGTGCTGCAGCCCCAGCAGCTGGGCACGGCCGACGCGGTGAAGGCGGCGCGCGGGAGCCTGGGCGATTTCGATGGCGACGTGCTGGTGCTGTTCGGTGACACGCCCCTGGTGCGGCCGGAGACGCTGTCCCTGCTGGTTCAGGCACGGCGTGGCGCCGGCGATCCGGCCGTGGCGGTGCTGGGCATGCGCCCAACCGATCCGGCCGCCTATGGCCGGCTGGTGCAGGACGAGGCCGGCGGCCTGACCAAGATCGTGGAATTCCTGGACGCCACGCCGGAGGAGCGGGCGATCGGCCTGTGCAACGCCGGGCTGATGGCCTTCGATGGCCGCCGCCTGTGGGCCATCCTGGACGCCATCGGCAGCGCCAACGCCAAGGGCGAATACTACCTGACCGACGCCGTGGCCGTGGCCCGCGCCGAGGGCCATGCCTGCGCCGTGGCCGAGGGGGACCCGGCGGATGTGGAAGGCGTCAATTCCCGTGTCGAATTGGCCAGGCTGGAAAAGCTGATGCAGGCCCGCCTGCGCCGGCAGGCCATGCTGAACGGCGCCACCCTGGCCGACCCGGATACGGTGTGGTTCTCCGCCGACACGGTGCTGGGCCGCGATGTCACCGTGGGGCAGAACGTGGTGTTCGGGCCCGGCGTGGTGGTGGAGGATGGCGTGACCATCCGTCCCTTCTGCCACCTGGAAGGTGTGGTGGTACGGCGCGACGCCATCATCGGTCCTTATTCCCGCCTGCGCCCGGGGTCCGACATCGGCGCCGGCGCCCACGTCGGCAACTTTGTCGAGGTCAAGGCCTCCACCCTGGGCAACGGCGCCAAGGCCAACCACCTGGCCTATGTCGGCGACGCCGACATCGGGGAGGGGACCAACATCGGCGCCGGTGCCATCACCTGCAACTATGACGGCACCTTCAAGTACCGCACCCAGGTGGGCCGCAACGTCTTCGTCGGCACCAACGCCACCCTGGTGGCCCCGGTGCAGGTGGGCGACGGCGCCTTCATCGCCGGCGGCAGCACCATCACCCAGCCAGTGCCGGCCGACGCCCTGGCCATCGGCCGCGGCCGCCAGGTGGTGAAGGAAGGCTGGGCCGCCGCCTTCGCCGCATCTCAGAAGGCGCGCAAGGCGGCGCAGAAGAAGGGCTGAGCGGGAAAGGGTTAGGCCAGGATGGTCCGGCTGGGCGATGATGGTATGGGACGAAGGATGGGTGCGGCGCGTTAACGACAGGGGGCGTCATGCACAGGACGATGGCGGAGCCAAGCTGGCGGGAACTTTATAAGCCCAAGCTGGTCACGGTGCTGCGCGAGGGGTATGGCCTGCGCGACCTGCGGACCGACCTGGTGGCCGGCCTGACCGTGGCCATCGTGGCCTTGCCGCTGTCCATGGCCATCGCCATCGCCTCGGGTGTTACGCCGGATCGGGGGCTGTACACCGCCATCGTCGGCGGCTTCCTGGTTTCGCTGCTGGGCGGCAGCCGCTTCCAGATCGGCGGTCCGGCCGGTGCCTTCATCGTGCTGGTCGCCGCGTCGGTGGAGCGGCTGGGGGTGGGCGGCATGGCGCTGGCCGTGATCCTGTCCGGCCTGATCCTGATGGCCATTGGTGCCCTGCGCCTGGGGACCTTCATCAAGTATATCCCCTATCCCGTCACAGTGGGCTTCACCGCCGGCATTGCCGTCATCATCGCGGCCAGCCAGGCGCGCGACCTGTTGGGCCTGACGCTGCCGGGCAAGGAGCCGGGGCCGCTTGTGCCCAAACTGCTGGCCTTGGGACACGCCCTGCCTACGTTGAACCCCGCCGCCCTGGGTACGGCAGTGGCGACCATCGGCCTGATCGTGCTGCTGCGGCGCTGGCGCCCTCAATGGCCCATCCTGCTGATCGCGGTGGCGGCGGCCAGCGTGGTCGCGGCGGTTGCCCACCTTCCTGTTGAGACCATCGGCACGCGCTTCGGCGGCATCCCGCGCAGCCTGCCGGCACCACACCTGCCGCCCCTGTCGCCGGACCTGGTGTTGGCGGTCCTGCCGGACGCGGTGGCCTTCGCATTGCTGGGCGCCATCGAAAGCCTGCTGTCCGCCGTGGTGGCCGACGGCATGACCGGCCGGCGCCACCGGGCCAATGCCGAGCTGGTGGCGCAAGGTGTCGCCAACATCGCCAGCGCGCTCTGCGGCGGCATCTGTGTCACCGGCACCATTGCCCGCACGGCCACCAATGTGCGGGCCGGCGCGCGCGGGCCGGTGTCGGGCATGGCGCACGCCGTGTTCCTGGCGCTGTTCATGGCTGTGGCGGCCCCGCTGGCCAGCTATATCCCCCTGCCGGCGCTGGCGGCGGTGCTGGCGATTGTCGCCTGGAACATGGCGGAGAAGCATGCCTTCGGCCTGTTGCTGAGGGCGTCCTGGGGGGATGCCGCGGTGCTGCTCTCCACCTTTCTGCTGACTATCCTGCGGGATCTGACGCTGGGCATCGTCGTCGGCTTCGCCACCGGGTCGCTGCTGTTCATCCACCGCATGGCCGGAACCCTGCGGATAGAGGGGGGCGTCCCCCTGGTGGCCCCTGACGTTGCCGATCGCGCCGGCCCGCTGCCGGACCAGCCCCAGACGCGCGACGACGACATTCTGGTCTTCCGCCTGTCCGGTGCATTCTTTTTCGGGGCGGCGGCCGGCGTGTCCGCCCTGTTCGACCGCATCGCCGCCCGGCCGCGGGCTTACGTGCTGGACCTGACGGCGGTGCCGCTGCTGGACTCGACGGCCGTCACCGTCATCGACGGGCTGGCGGCCAAGGCGCGTAAACAGGGGGCGGTCGTGGCCATCGCCCTGGCCGACCCAGAGGCGCGGCGCCTGCTGCTGACCCAGGGCCTGAAGCCGCCACGGGTTCATGTCGGCCGCACCCTGGACCAGGCACTGGTTCGCGCCCGCCGCGCCTTGGGCCGGCCGGGGGACCAGCCGGACACGGATCACGAAGCGGCCTGAGCCCCAAGGTCCAAGATCCGGATTTCAGCCCAACCTGGGAACGCAGGCTGGGGGTGGGCGGTTGTGAGCTGCCTGGGCCGGGGCACCCCCCGCATTGCAACGCCCCCAGAACCCGCCTACGTAAGAACCATGCCCCCAGGCGGTTGTTACAAGAGGTTTGCCATGGATACCCCCGTTCGCGCCCCCCACGGGCTCCTCATCCGCACGGCTCAGGCCCTTGGGCTGAAGGACCCCGGCCTGCTGCGGGACCAAGCCTACATCGGCGGGTCTTGGGTCGATGCCGACGAGGGCGGCACCATAGACGTCGACAACCCGGCGACCGGTGAGGTCATCGGCACCATTCCCGCCATGGGCGCCGCCGAGACGGCGCTGGCCATCAAGGCGGCCAACGCCGCCTGGGCCGGCTGGCGCGCCCGCACCGCCAAGGACCGCGCCGCCGTCATGCGCCGCTGGTTCGAGATGATCATGGCGGCGCAGGAGGATCTGGCCCGTATCATGACGGCGGAGCAGGGCAAATCCCTGGCCGAATCGCGGGGCGAGGTCGCCTACGGCGCCAGCTTCATCGAATGGTTCGCGGAGGAGGGCAAGCGCGCCTACGGCGACACCATCCCCAGCTTCGCCGGCGACAAGCGCATCGTGGTGGTGAAGGAGCCCATCGGCGTGGCCGCCGCCATCACCCCCTGGAACTTCCCCATCGCCATGATCACCCGCAAGGTGGGCCCGGCGCTCGCGGCCGGCTGCCCCATCGTGGTGCGCCCGTCGGAGGTGACGCCCTACAGCGCCCTGGCGCTGGCCGTGCTCGCGGAGCGGGCGGGCGTGCCGCCGGGGGTGCTGAGCGTCGTCACCGGCCATCCCAAGCCCATCGGCGGGGAGATGACCTCCAACCCGCTGGTGCGCAAGCTGTCCTTCACCGGCTCCACGCCCGTGGGCAAGCTGCTGATGAAGCAGAGCGCCGACACGTTGAAGAAGCTGTCGCTGGAACTGGGCGGCAACGCGCCCTTCATCGTCTTCGACGATGCCGACCTGGACGCGGCGGTGGAGGGGGCCGTGGCCTCCAAATACCGCAACGCCGGCCAGACCTGCGTCTGCGCCAACCGCATCCTGGTGCAGGACGGCGTCTATGAGGCGTTCGCCGCCCGCTTGGCGGAGGCGGTGGGGCGCCTGCGCGTGGGCAACGGCGCCGACAAGGACGTGACCACCGGCCCCCTGATCAATGCCGCCGCGGTGGAAAAGGCGGAGCGCCACATCGCCGATGCGGTGGCCAAGGGCGCTCGCGTCGCCATGGGCGGCCGGCGTCATGCCCTGGGCGGCAACTTCTTCGAGCCCACCCTGCTGCTGGACGCCACGCCGGACATGATCCTGGCGCGCGAGGAAACCTTTGGCCCGGTGGCGCCGCTGTTCCGCTTCAAGGACGAGGCCGAGGCCATCCGCATGGCCAACGACACCGAGTTCGGCCTGGCCGCCTACTTCTACAGCCGCGACATCGGCCGCATCTGGCGGGTGGCGGAGGCGCTGGAATACGGCATGGTCGGCATCAACGAGGGCATCATCTCCACCGAGGTGGCCCCCTTCGGCGGCGTGAAGCAGAGCGGCCTGGGCCGTGAAGGCTCCAAGTATGGGATCGAGGATTACCTGGTGGTGAAATACCTGCTGATGGGCGGCCTGAAGGCCTGAGCCCACGCGCCGCCGCTCCTGGAGCTCCCCGTCGCCGCAAGGCTGTCATGTTACGGAATTACCGGAAAATTGCCCGCCTGATTACAGGGTACGTGATTTTCCGGTGGCGCTTCCAGGGAATTGTGGTAGTGAAATAACCGCATAATCGATAACGGGCGGATGGCCCTGCCATCCCTGGGAAACCAAGCCAAGGCGCCATCATGGCTGAAGTGCTGCAAGTCAATCCCTTCGATTTCGTCGTTTTCGGCGGTACCGGCGATCTTGCCATGCGCAAGCTGCTGCCCGGCCTCTACTACCGGGAGCGCGACCGGCAGATGACGGACGAAAGCCGCATCATCGCCGTCAGCCGCACCGACCAGACGGTGGAGGATTTCCGGGCCACGGTGTGGGCGGCGCTGCAGCGCCACGTCCCCGCCGCCGACCTGGAGACGGCGGTGTGGGAGCGGTTCGCCGCCCGCCTGGGCTATGTGTCGCTGGACGCGACCAAGTCGGCCGGCTGGGAACCCCTGCAGACCCTGTTGAAGGGGCATGAGGACAAGGCCCGCGTCTGCTACTTGGCGACGGCCCCCAGCCTGTTTGGCGCCATCTGCCGCAACTTGGCCAGCGCCGGCCTGGTGACCGATACCTGCCGCGTGGTGCTGGAGAAGCCCATTGGCCATGACGGCAAGTCGGCCAATGCGGTGAACGAAGAGGTGGGCGCCGTCTTCCCCGAAGACCGCATCTACCGCATCGACCATTACCTGGGTAAGGAGTCGGTGCAGAACCTGATGGTCCTGCGCTTCGGCAATGCTCTGTTCGAGCCGCTGTGGAACAGCAGCTGGATCGATCATATCCAGATCACCGTCGCCGAAAGCGTGGGTGTGGAAGGCCGGGCCGAGTACTACGACAAGGCCGGCGCCCTGCGCGACATGGTGCAGAACCACTTCCTGCAGTTGCTGTGCCTGGTGGCGATGGAGCCGCCGGCCCACCTGTCGGGCGACCAGATCCGCAATGAGAAGATCAAGGTGCTGCGGGCCCTGCGCCCCATCACCCAGGCCGATGTGAAGGTCAAGACCGTGCGTGGCCAGTACCGCGCCGGCTCCATCGACGGCCAGCCGGTCCCGGGGTACGCCGATGAGCTGACGCGGTCCAGCAACACCGAGACCCTGGTCGCCATCAAGGCTGAGATCGAGAACTGGCGCTGGAGCGGCGTGCCCTTCTACCTGCGCACGGGGAAACGCCTGCCAGTCCGCTATTCCGAGATCGTCGTCCAGTTCAAGGACGTGCCGCACAGCGTCTTCCCCAAAGGCTCGGGCGAGCTGATGGCCAACCGCCTGGTCATCCGCCTGCAGCCGGACGAGGGCGTGCAGCTGAACATCATGACCAAGGTGCCGGGCCCGGGCGGCCTGCGCCTGCGCTCCGTGCCGCTGAACCTCTCCTATGCCGAGGCGTTCAAGGACCGGTATCCCGAGGCCTATGAGCGGCTGCTGATGGACGTGGTGCGGGGCAATCCGTCGCTGTTCATGCGCCGCGACGAGGTGGACGCCGCCTGGTCCTGGATCGACACCATCCTGGCCGGCTGGGAGCAGACGGACATGCGCCCGGACCCCTACGCCGCCGGCGGCTGGGGCCCTATCAGCGCGGCCCTGCTGCTGGACCGCGACGGTCGCCGTTGGCACGACCCCGAACTCTAAGGGTTCGCGGGCGTTTATTCGACTTCAGCCCCCGGGGCCGGCGCCGCATCGCCGGTCCCGCCGGCGTATCCACGTTCATGGCTCATCAGCCAGGGAGGACCCCATGGCGCTACACGACACCCTGCGGCAGGTTACCGACCGCGTCATCCAGCGCAGCGCGGACAGCCGCGCCCGTTACCTGCAGCGCCTGGACGCGCAGAAGGGCCAGAGCCCCCGGCGCGGCGCGCTGGGCTGCGGCAACCTGGCCCACGGCTTCGCCGGCTGTGCCGCCGACGACAAGGCGGCGCTGGCCGGCAACCGCAAATCCAACATCGCCATCGTGTCGGCCTACAACGACATGCTGTCGGCCCACCAGCCGTTCGAGCGCTTCCCCGCCATCATCAAGAAGGCGGCGCATGAGGCGGGCGTGGTGGCCCAGTTCGCCGGCGGCGTCCCCGCCATGTGCGATGGTGTGACCCAGGGCCGCGACGGCATGGAGCTGTCGCTGTTCTCCCGCGATGTCATCGCCCAGGCCACGGCCATCGCCCTGTCGCACGATATGTTCGACGCGGCGCTGTACCTGGGCATCTGCGACAAGATCGTCCCCGGCCTGCTGATCGGCGCTTTGTCCTTCGGCCATCTGCCGGCCATCTTCGTGCCGGGCGGCCCGATGCCGTCGGGCCTGTCGAATCCGGAGAAGGCGCGCATCCGCCAGCTGTACGCGGAGGGCAAGGCCACCCGTGACGACCTGCTGGAGGCGGAGTCAAAGTCCTACCACTCCCCCGGCACCTGCACCTTCTACGGCACCGCCAACTCCAACCAGATGCTGATGGAGATCATGGGCCTGCATCTGCCCGGATCCTCCTTCATCAACCCGAACACGGAGCTGCGCGATGCCCTGACCGTGGCGGCCACCCAGCGCGCGGCCCAGTTGACGGAGCAGGCGGGCAACTACACGCCCATCGGCCGCCTGGTGGATGAGCGCAGCATCGTCAACGCCATCGTGGGCCTGCTGGCCACGGGCGGGTCGACGAACCATACCCTGCACCTGGTGGCCATCGCGCGCGCCGCGGGCATCCATATCGACTGGCAGGATTTCAGTGATTTGTCGGGGGCCGTGCCCCTGCTGGCGCGGGTCTATCCCAACGGCGTCTCGGACGTGAACCATTTCCACGCCGCCGGCGGCCTGCAGTTCCTGATCAGCAGCCTGCTGGACGCCGGCCTGTTGCACGGCGACGTCGCCACCGTTGTGGACGGCACGGAACAGGGCAGCGGCCTGGACGCCTACCGCCATGAGGCATGGCTGAAGGATGGCAAGGCCGCCTGGCGGCCCGGCACGGCCACCAGCGCCGACACCAGCATCCTGCGCCCGGCCAGCGACCCCTTCGACCCGTCGGGCGGCATCCGCCTGCTGACCGGCAACGCCGGCCGCGCCATCATCAAGGTGTCGGCCGTGAAGCCGCAGCACCGCGTCGTCGAGGCGCCGGCCATCGTCTTCGAAAGCCAGGATGAGATGCTGGCCGCCTTCAAGCGCGGTGAGTTGGAGCGCGACTTCATTGCCGTGGTCCGCTTCCAGGGCCCCGCCGCCAACGGCATGCCGGAACTGCATAAGCTGACGCCGCCCCTGGGCGTGCTGCAGGACAAGGGCTTCAAGGTGGCGCTGGTCACCGATGGGCGCATGTCCGGTGCGTCGGGCAAGGTGCCCGCCGCCATCCACCTGACGCCGGAGGCGCTGAAGGGCGGTTCGCTGGCCCGCATCCAGACCGGCGACGTGGTGCGCCTGGATGGTGAGGCCGGCACGCTGGACATCCTGGTGGACGCGGCCGAGTTTGCCGCCCGCCCGGCCGCCACGCCCGACCTGAGCGCCAACACCTGGGGCACGGGCCGCAACCTGTTCGGGGCCATGCGCGCCCATGTGACCGGCGCCGAGGACGGCGCCCATAGCTTCGGAGAGGATTTCGCATGAGTTCGCAGAGCAAGTACGGCGTGGGCGAAATCCTGGCGCTGGGCCCCGTCGTTCCCGTCCTGATCATCGAGAAGGTCGAGGACGCCCTGCCGCTGGCCGAGGCCCTGGTCGAGGGTGGCGTGCGGGTGCTGGAAGTGACCCTGCGGACCGAGGCCGCCCTGGCCGCCATCGAGATCATCGCCGCCAAGGTGCCGGACGCCGTGGTCGGTGCCGGCACGGTGGTGACGCCGGACCAGGTGGGCCGTGTGCGCGACGCCGGATCGCAGTTCATCGTCAGCCCAGGCTGCTACCCCGCCCTGCTGGATGAGGTGTTGGCCCAGGGTGTGCCCTTCCTGCCCGGCACCGCCACCCCGTCGGAGGTCATGGCCCTGCAGGCCCGCGGCCTGCGCCATGTGAAGCTGTTCCCGGCCGAGGCCGTGGGCGGCCTGAAGCTGATCAAGTCGCTGGCCTCGCCCCTGCCGGGGATCACCTTCTGCCCCACGGGCGGCATCACCGTGAAGACGGCACCCGACTATCTGGCCCAGCCCAACGTCGCCTGCGTTGGCGGCTCTTGGCTGACCCCGGCGGACTTGGTGGCGGCCAAGGATTGGGCCGTCATCACCAAGCTGGCGCGCGAGGCGTCGGCCCTGGGCAGGTGAGCGTTTTACCGAACAAGCGCCCCGATCGGTTTGAACACCGGTCGGGGCGTTTTTTGTTGCAGGGTCAGTCGGCCGGGTGCTTGGCGCTCCACAGTTTAACCTTGGCGGTCTTTTCATATCCCTTGCCGTTGGGATAGCCGACCAGTTCCATCTCCGACCCCCAGGGCGACAGGAAGTGCACCCAGGTCTCCCCCGCGGTGTCGCCGCTGGGCATGGTGATGGGTTCCCCGATGATCTGCAGGCCCTTGGCCTTCAGCTTGGCGGCGCCGGCTTTGACGTCGTCGGTGTAGAAGGCGATGTGCGACTGCCCCAGATCCTCGTTATTGGGGATGATGGTCGAACCGGTCGAGTCCTTGTAGGCGAACAGTTCGATGTTGGACCCGGTGCCGCAGCGGAGCATGGCCAGCGACAGGCTGGTGGCGCGGGGGGCCACGGTCTGCTTGCGGTCCGGCGACAGGGAGGTGGCCATCGGGAAGGGGCCGATGTGGGTGACGGGCACGCAGCCGAAGGTGCTGGAGAAGAACTCCTCCGCCTGCTGCAGGTCCGGCACGGTGATGCCGACATGGTCGATGCCGGCGACCTTCACGTCCTGCGCATGGGCGGGGGCGCCGGTGGCCAGCAGCCCGGCCACCAGGAAGGCGTTGATGAATTTCATGATGTCTCTCTTGTCGGCTTATTTGTTCAGGAAGACGCGAAGGCTGGTGATCTTGCCGTCTTCGATGGTGAAGATGTCTTCGCCGGTGATGAGGGTGGGGTCGTCGGCGGGGCCGTAGCCCCAGGTGACGCGGCCCAGGCCATGGTTGATCGCGACGGGCTTGGGCGTGAAATGGAAACCGGGATGCGCCGCCTGCACCTTTTGGATCAGCGCCACGACATCGTCGTAGCTCCGGGCCACGCCGCTGTAATCCGCCATCAGGAAATTCTTGGCGTAGATCGCGTCGTAGGCTTGCCGGTATTTCGACATGTCGTTGCTGTTCCACAGCGCGAAATGCTTGTCGATCAGCGTCTGGGCGGCCGCGATCTGCTCATTCGTCGCCGGCGCAGTATCCAGCACCTGCGTTTGGGCCGGGGCGGCATGGGTGCCACGGGCGGCGGCCGTGGAGAAGAGGGCCAGCATCAGTAGGCCGAATTTCGAGGGGGGCTTCATCGCCTTTATCCTTCGCGGGGGCAACGGGTAACGGGTCGGTGCCCGTTTCGATCCGGGCAAACCGTACCCCGGCGAGGATTGTTTGATAATGAACGAAAGCATGAAAACATTGTTTCTTATAAGAAACTATTGATGTTTACGGAAATTGACTCCGGACGTGCGTTTCGACGTATGAGACGAAGGTCTGGATCTTGGGCGACTTGAAGGGCTGCTTTTGGTAGACGAGGTGGATGGGCGTGGCGCCCATCGACAGTTCGGGGAGAAGGACCGACAGCCGCCCGGCGGCGATCTCCTCCTGGCAGCTTGAGACGGGCAGCAGCGTGATGCCGGCGCCCAGGACGGCCAAAGTCTTGATCATCGAGATGTTGTTCGAGATGAACTTGATGCCCGGTTCTATCCGCAGCCGGCGCTCACCATCCTGCAGGTGCCAGATCCGCAATTCGGGCTTGGGCGCGAAGATCAGGCATTCGTGATCCCGCAGGTCGCCCGGCTCGCGCAATGGCGGGGCGTGGTCGAAATAGGCCGGGCTGGCCAGCAACTGGAAAACCTCACGCCCGATGCGGCGGGACATGAGCGCGGAATCGCTCAGGTTTCCAATCCGGATCGCCACGTCGATGTTGTCCATGACGAGGTCCAGCGGCTTGTCCGTCAGGATGACCTCAAGCGTGATCTTGGGGTAGGCCTGCATGAAGCCGGCAAAGACCGGTCCCATGATGGCGGGCACGAAGTCCGCCGGGCAGGTCACGCGCAAATGCCCCCGCGGTTCCGTCCCCGCCGCCTGGGCGTTTTCCGCCGCGTCCCGCAGCGCGGTGAGGGAGGTGGCGCATTGTTCGTAGAACTCCGCCCCCATCTGGGTCAGTTGCAGGCTGCGCGTCGTCCGCCGGATCAGGGTGGTGCCGAGGAAGGCCTCCAGCTCGCTGATCTTCTTGGAGATGGTGGACTTGGTGACGCCCAGTTCCGTGGCCGCCTTTGAAAAACTTTGGGCTTTGATGACGGCGACGAACATCGCGACCGCGTTCAAATCCATGACGGCATCCGTTGTTCTGATATGGAAACAATATGATTGGATTATGCGCCGATGTCGCCAGACGCCAATTCCTAAATTTTCATGACAAATGGCGTCTGTCACAAAGTCCGCGCATCTAGGGAGCAGTGCTTAGATGCGGGGCGACATTGAAATCCACCAAGCAGATCACGATTGAGCGGGCGCAGTGGCTGGCGCTGCACGTCGTGCCGCATGAGCCGGCGCTGCGCGCCTGGCTGAAGCGCAAGGGGGGCCTGCACTGCGATATCGACGACGTCGTGCAGGAAACGTACGCCATCCTGGCCACCAAGGCCTCGGTGGACGCCATCCTCGATCCCAAGACCTACACCTTCCAGGTCGCCCATTCCGTCATCCTGCAGCAGCTGCGCCATGCCCGCGTGGTGCCCATCACTGCCGTGTCCGACATCGGCGCGCTGGAGGCGGTGATGGATCAGCCGTCGCCGGAGGACACGGTGCTGGCCCGGTCCGAACTGGAGCATGTGCGGCGCGCCATCGAGGCCCTGCCGCGTAAGACGCGCGCCGCTTTCGTCATGCGCCGGGTGGAGGGGTTGTCGCAGCAGGAGATCGCCCGGCGCATGAACCTGTCGCAGCACACCATCCAGAAGCAGGTGGCGCGGGGCATCAAGCTGCTGTTGGCCCAATTGGGCCGGGAAGAGGCCGATGAGGACGGCGTGGCGGATCAAAAGAAGAAGACAAGGTCGGTAGAGCGTGATCACGCAGCGGCAAAGCGCAAAGTCCATTGATGAGGCGGCGGCCCGCTGGGTCGCCCGCCAGGACGCCGGTGAGTTGACCCCGGCCGAGGAAGCGGACCTGTCGGCCTGGCTGGACAGCGACATCCGCTGCGTCGGCGCGTTGGCCCGCGCCCAGGCCTATTTCATCAGCCCACGTATGGAATTGGCCATGCGCATGCTGCGCCGGCCGCCGGCGCCGTCCGTGGCCCAGTGGGGCACGCTGCCGCGCCGCGCCGTACTGATGGGCGCGGCCGCGTCGGTCCTGGGTGCCGCCGTTCTCGTCCGCCGCCCGGCGCCGACCGCCGGCCGCCGCTATGCCTCCGAGGTGGGCGAGGTGCGGCGCATCCCGCTGCCCGATGGGTCCAGGATCACTCTGAACACCGACAGCGTGCTGGAGGTCGACTACCGCGAGGACAGCCGCACCATCCGCCTGCTGAAGGGTGAGGCCTATTTCGAGGTGGCCAAGAACCCTGATCGCCCCTTCATCGTCCAGGGCCCCAAGGCCCAGGCGCGGGCCGTCGGCACCGCCTATGCCGTGCGGCTGGAGGATGACAAGGGCAGTATGCGCGTGCAGGTGACCAGTGGCCGGGTGGCGGTGGAACTGCCGCCGCCCGCCCCGCCTGCCACGGCCTGGCAGGCGCTGGAACGGCTGTGGACGCCATCGGCCGGCGCCACCAACGGCACCCACGTCACCGCCAACCAGGAGGCGGAGGTGCGCATCGGCCTGAACGCCGCCGGCGTGGAGGAGGTGCAGGTCTCCCTGCGCGACGTGGCGCCGGGCGCCCTGGGACGCAGCCTGATGTGGCGCGAGGGCCTGTTGTCCTTCGAGGGCGTCACCCTGGCCGAGGCGGCGGCCGAATTCGCCCGTTATTCCGTCCAGAAGATCGTGGTGAAGGGGGCACCGGCGCATGAGCGCATCTCCGGCCTGTTTGCCGCCACCGATCCCGCCGGCTTCGCCCGCGCCATCGCCCTGGGCCTGCGCATCAAAAGCAAGCGGGAAGGGGACATCATCACCCTTTATAAATAAGACCGGCATCCAGATGAACGGTTATGACGCGAAGTCGAAATGCCCACGTCATCCAAATTAAACAATGAGAGCAACAAAATATAAAAGTTTCATTACGGATGGCTTGATTGGCTCCCCAAAATAATCTAAGGGGCGTGAGGGCGATGAACGCCCCGCGAATGGCAGTCAGACACTGATATTGCTGGGGGAGTCAGTGAGAATGTTCAAATCTTTGCGCCCGATGCTGCTGTGCGGCGCGGCGTCCGCCGTCATCGCGTTCAGCGCGCCCGCCGTGGCCCAGACGCGCAGCTTCGACCTGCCGGCCCAGCCGGCGGTCAGCGCCATCCCGGCCTTCGCCAAGCAGGCCGGCATCCAGATCGTGGCGCCGGCGGGCCAGCTGGACGGCATCAGCACCCAGGCCATCCATGGCGAGCTGGACCGCAAGAAGGCCCTGACCACCCTGTTGCAGGGCACGCCCCTGGTGGTGTCGTCCGACGACGGTGCCGTGGTGGTCCTGCAGGTGGGAACGCCGGCCAAGGCCCCGGCCGCCGCGCCCAAGCCGCAGGCGCGCGTCAATGACGATCCGCTGGAAGAGGTGGTGGTCACCAGTTTCCGGGAAAGCCTGGCGCAGGCCAAGGCCCTGAAGCGCGAGGCCGTGGGATCGGAGGAGGTGATCGTCGCGGAAGACATCGCCGCGTTTCCCGACCTGAACCTGGCGGAATCGCTGCAGCGCGTGCCCGGCGTCACCATCAACCGCGATTCCGGCGAAGGCCGGCAGATCACCCTGCGCGGCCTGGGCCCGGACTTCACCCGCACCCAGCTGAACGGTATGGAGGTGCTGGGCAACACGGCCTCAGGCATGGACAACCGCGGCGCCGTCAGCCGCACCCGCAGCTTCGATTACAGCCTGTTCGCCTCCGAGCTGTTCGACCGCGTGACCGTCGAGAAGTCCTATGCCGCCGAACAGGATGAGGGCGGCATCGGCGGCACGGTGGGGCTCAGCACCGCCAAGCCCTTCGACTACGACGGCTTCAAGGCCGTGTTTTCCGCCAAGGGCCAGAACAACAGCAACACCGACAGCGTGACGCCCCGCATGGTGGGCCTGCTGTCCAACCGCTGGGGCGACTTCGGCGCCTTGGTGTCGGTCGCCTACAGCACCAACGACAGCAACGAGTACGGCTATCGCAACTGGGGCTGGAGCCAGATCAAGGTGAACCCGGCCAACATCGGCCCGGGTGTCAGCGCCGCCGACGCCGCCAAGATGGAATCCGGCACCATCTATGCCCCACAGGCCGACACCTATTCCACCTGGTTCGATCACCGCACCCGCTTGGGCAGCACGCTGGCCCTGCAGTATGAGCCGGAGAACGGCCTGAAGCTGGGCTTCGACGCCCTGTACAGCCGCCTGACCAACGACCGCAAAGACTACGCCATGGCGGCGGGCGGCACCAACGCCCTGACCGGTAATGTGTCGGGTACCCAGGTGCTGCAGTCGGCCGTCATCCAGGGCAACACCCTGGTGGCCGCCAACTACACCGGCGTGGACATGCGCAACGAGTACAACACCGAAAGCGACAGCACCGACTTCTATCAGACGGTGCTGCACGGGTCCGACCAGATCACGGACCGGCTGCTGGTGAAGGGGATGGTGGGCTACTCCCGCTCCGACTACGAGCTGCCCTACTTCGACAAGGTGTTCCTGGAGGCGAAGAACCAGGGCATCGGCTTCGACGACCGCACCACCATGCCGGTCAACACCTACAGCTTCAACACCACCGACCCGTCGCTGTGGAACCTGATGCGCCTGGACACCCAAGCCAACAAGATCATCAATTCCTACAAGAACGCCAAGCTGGACTTCGAATACGCGCTGACCGACAGCTCCGCCATCAAGACCGGCTTCGAATACAAGCGCTTCGAGGATGAAGGCGCGCAGTACAACAACAAGGTCTTCTACAACGTCCCGGCGGACAGGGCGATCCCGGCCAGCACCAAGTACACGGTGCCCTACGACACCCTGGTGCCCTACATCGTCGGCGACGTGGACGCCATCTACAAGCTGATCGGCCAGACGCGGGACATCGAAAACGCCAAGTTCCTGTCGCCAGGATCGGACTACCACGTCACGGAAGACACCAAGGGCGGCTATATCCAGTACGACCTGGACACGGACGTCATGGAGCGGCGGCTGAAGGCCAATGTCGGCTTGCGCTACTACTCCACCGACCTGACATCCGCCGGTTCGGTCAACTCCGGCGGCGTGCTGAAGCCGGTGACGGTGCCGCACACCTACAGCGGCGTGCTGCCGGCGGCCAACCTGGCCTATTTCGTTGAGCCCGACCTGGTGGCGCGCCTTAGCGCCAACCGCAACATCAGCCGCCCCGCCCTGTCCGATCTGCAGGCCGCCGGCACCATCACCACCGCCCCCTTCGGCGGCAGCCTGACCATCGGCAACCCCGACCTGAAGCCCTTCACGGCGGACGCGGTGGAAGGCTCGCTGGAGTACTACGACGGCAAGGTCGGCTTCGTATCCATCGGCGCCTTTTACAAGAAGCTGAACTCCTTCATCAGCGCCACCACGGTGACGGAGCCGTATTCCGCCACCGGCTATCCGCTGTCCTTCCTGCTGCCGGGGCAGACGGGCGCCACGCCCTACAACGTTTCCCAGCCGGTGAACGTCTCCGGCGCCAGCATCAAGGGCGTGGAAGTGGCCGTGCAGCGCGACTTCGACTTCCTGCCGGCTCCCTTCAACCACCTGGGCATGGTCGCCAACGGCACCTTCGCCGACGGCAGCTCCCCCGCCATCATCAACGGCAAGTCCTACGACCTGCCGCTGGTGAACCTCTCGCGCTTCTCGGCCAACGCCACGCTGTACTACGAGACTGAAACCTGGGGCGTGCGCATCTCGGAGGCCTACCGCAGCCAGTACCTGGACAGCATCGGCGGCAACGGCAACGTGGGCGAGGCCTATGAGCCGACCAACAACGTCGACTTCTCCGCCCACTACAACGTCACCCCGCACATAAAGGTGACGCTGGAAGGCCTGAACCTGACCGATGAGCACATCGTGCAGTTCACCGACCTGACCGCGCATCGCATCGAGGTGAACACCTCCAGCGGCCGCACCTTCCTGTGGGGCGTGACCTGCGAGTTCTAAATAACTGGAACCAACCTGGCAGTTGGGTTCATGAGGGGCGCCGGCGGGCAACCGCCGGCGCCCTTTTCCCTTCGCGCGGGGTGGCTTTGCGGCATCGGGGACACTTGCCGCCGCACCGGACGCCCGGCACAGTGCGGACATGACCGACCATCCGTCCCCCCTGCACCTGACGCTCGACGACGACGGCATCGCCTATGCCACGCTGGACGCGCCCGGGCGCGCCAACCTGCTGGACGACGCCCTGATCGCGGCGCTGGACGAGCTGGCTGCCATCCTGGAGGACCGGGAGGAGGTGCGGGGCCTGGTCATCGCCTCGGCCAAGGGGCATTTCCTGCTGGGGCGGGAGCCGCTGGGCCTGCTCGCCTTGGCGGATGCGGCCCCTGGCCTGTCCGACGACGCGCTGCTGGCCGCAATCGCTCCCTACGGCGACGCGCTGCGCCGGCTGGAGGGGACGGCCAAGCCCATCGCGGCGGCGCTCAGCGGCTCCGCCCTGGGGCCGGGGCTGGAACTGGCGCTGGCCTGCGGCTACCGCGTGTCCACCGACCACCCCGCCGCGCGATTCGGCTTTCCCGACCAGCGCCTGGGCCTGATGCCCATGGCCGGCGGCACCCAGCGCCTGCCCCGCCTGCTGGGCTGGGTGGGCGCGCATGACCTGCTGTCGGGCGGCCACATGGTGACGGCGTCGGCGGCGCTGGAGCTGAAGCTGGTGAACGAGGTGGTTCCGGCCAGCCACGTGCGCAGCGCCGCCAAGGCGTGGGTGCGCGCCCGGCTGGGCAACACGGTGGAGGCGCCCTTCATCGTCGGGCAGAAGCGCCGCCCCATCGCCGTGGCCTCCGCCACCGCCGCCATAGAGACGGCGGTCAGCCAGGGCCTGGGCCTGTCGTTCGACGAGGGCCTGGCCCTGGAGCGGGCGCTGGCCGCCGGCCTGCTGCGCCGGGGGGAGGTGGCGGCGCTGGTCCGCACCCTGGTGGTGGCGAAGGGGGAGGCGGACAAGGCCGCCTGGCGGCCGGCCCTGCCGGCGGCGGAATTGTCGCGCGTGGCCGTCCTGGGCCGGGGACCCGCGGCCGACGCCGTGGCCCTGGCGGCCCGCCGCGCCGGACTGGACGTGTATGCCGTGGCCGATGCCGATGGCTTGGACGAGCTGACGCCCGTCAAGCTGGGTGAGCGCAAAGTCGAGATCCTGTTCGACGCCAGCCGCGAGGATGTGGCGGCCAAGCGCGCCCTGCTGGCGACGGCCGAGGCGGCGCTGGGCGAGGATGTGCTGCTGGTGCTGACGGGGCCGCGCCTGCGCGTTGGCGCGGTGGCGCAGGGGCTGGCCTGGGCCGATCGGCTGGTGGGCCTGTACTTGCCAGCCGATGGCGGGGTGGCGGAGGTGGTGGCGGGGCCTGGGACCTCGGCACCCGCCCTGTCCATCGCCGTGGACGCCGCGCGGCGCCTGGGCCGCACGCCCTTCCGGGTGGAGGATGGCGAGGGCCGCTTCCTGGCCCGGCTGACCGCCGCCTATTTCCGCGCCGCGCTGGATCTGGGCCCCACCTTGGGGGCCGCCGACGTTGACGCCGCCGCCCGCGCCGCCGGCCTGGCGGAGGGCCCCTGGGCCCTGGCCCGCCGGCTGGGCTACGCCACCGTGACCGACCTGGTGGGGGAGGAGGGGGCCGCGGCTGTGCTGGCTGCCCTGAAGCGCCCGCCGGATGACCCCGCGCCGGCCGATGCCGGCCCCCGCATGATGGCGGCCGTGCGCACCGCCATGGTGACCGCCTTGGCCGAGGGCCTGGTGAACGACGCCGTCGCCGCCGACCTGATGGCCGTGCTGGGCTTCGGCTGGCCCGCCGCGAGCGGCGGCCCCCTGGGCAGCTTCGCCCGGAGGTAAGGCACCCCAGGCGCCGGGTGGCCGCGATCTTGGTCTACGACGGCCTGAAAATAAGAAGGGCCGGGCGAACCTGTCGCCCGGCCCCTTTTGTCACACCGGTCGCCGAACTCAGGCGGCGCGGCGGCGGCTGTAGCCGAAGTAGACGAAGAAGCCGATGATCATCCAGATGATCAGACGCAGCCAGGTATCGCCCGGCAAGCCCCACATCAGATAGCCGCAGACCAGCACGCCCAGGGGGCAGACCAGCCAGTAGAGCGGCGTCTTGAACGGCCGTTGCATATGGGGCTGCGTGATGCGCAGCACCAGGACGCAACCGCAGACGATGGCGAAGGCCAGCAGCGTGCCGATGGAAACCAGCTCACCCAGGATGTCGATGGGGAACAGGCCGGCCAGCAGGGCGGCCAGCACGCCGGTGACCACGGTGGCCACGTGGGGCGTGCGGTAGGTGGGGTGCACCTTGCTCAGCACCGGCGGCAGCAGCTTGTCGCGCGACATGGCGTACAGCACGCGGCTCTGGCCCAGCATCATGACCAGCATGACGGTGGTCAGGCCGGCGACGGCGCCGATGTCCACCGGCAGGGCCAGCCAGTGCAGTTGCCGCACCGCCTCGATGGCGACCACCACCGGGTGGGGCACGTTCAGCTCGGTGTAGGACACCAGGCCGGTCAGCACCAGCGACATCAGGATGTACAGGACGGTGCAGAACACCAGCGAGCCGAGGATGCCGATGGGCATGTCGCGCTGGGGCTTCACCGCCTCCTGCGCGGTGGTGGAGACGGCGTCGAAACCGATGTAGGCGAAGAAGATGACGCCGGCGCCGCGCAGCACGCCGCCCCAGCCGTAGTGGGAGCCCTTGTCGTCCACCACCTCGGCCGGGATCAGGGGCGACCAATGGGCCGGCACCACGTAGAACAGGCCGAAGCCGATGACCAGGAACACCACCAGCAGTTTCAGCAGGACGATGATGCCGTTCACGCGGGCGGAATTGCGGATGCCGACGTAGAGCAGCAGGGTGATGAGGCCGACCATCAGCACGGCCGGCAGGTTCAGCACCGCGCCCGTGGTCTGGAAGTGGAAGCCGTCCTTCACCGTCAGCGGGGCGGAGGTCAGGGCAGCGGGGATGACGATTCCCACCTGTTTCAGCAGGTTGACGAAATAGCCCGACCAGCCCACGGCCACGGTGCCCGAGGCGAACAGGTATTCCAGCGCCAGGTCCCAGCCGATGATCCAGGCCAGGAATTGGCCCACGGTGACGTAGGCGTAGGTGTAGGCGCTGCCCGCCACCGGCACCATGGCCGAGAATTCGGCATAGCATAGGCCGGCGAACAGGCAGGCGGTGGCCGCCAGCACGAAGGAAAGGACGATGCCGGGGCCGGCGTACTGGGCGGCGGCCGAACCCGTCAGGACGAAGATGCCGGCGCCGATGATGGCGCCGATGCCCAGCGCGGTCAGGTTCCAGGCGTTCAGGCTGCGTGCCAGGGTCGGGCGGCTTTCATCGCCGTCACCGTCGGCGCTGGCCTCCTCGATAGTCTTTTTCGTCCAAAGGCTCAAAACCACCTCTCCCGTCAATTCCCGACCGGTCAGCGGGCGCTTGGGCGCCCAGGCACGACCGGCATGATGTGATGCCCCGCGTATTGCTTGCCCGCGCGTCGCTTGCCGCGCATTGCTTGGATGTCGATGTACCTGCTGCCGGGGGCGCTGTCACCTTAAACGGCGACCAAAAATGTTGATGGGCTATGCTTTTCCGGAACCGGCCGGGCGGCGACAGATTTATGCGCGCTCCCGGCCCCGTCGGAACGGATCGCCATTGCCTGTCCAGGTGGCCTAGTCATTTCGTGCGCATCGGCGGCTCGCCAGGATGGGATCGGTTTCGAAACAATACCGGCGAATTGACACCCGGGGCCCCGCCGCCGGAAGATCAACCCACGCCTGTACCGGTCCCGCGTCCTTGCCCGGTGGTTGCCCGTCCTCCCGTCGCTCGCCCTTCGAGTCCGCCGCGGATGGGGCACACCCCTGACCCTATGCGGATGCGCGCCTTATAGGTTTGGGAAGGCCTGGGTACGCCTGATACCATCCCTGGTACCGGACGGTGTTCCGGGCCCCGCCTTCTGGAGTTTCCCCGTCTTGCGTGCCGACGCGCCCAATCCTTGGAAGAAGCAGCCCGACAAGGGCCAGCTTTACACCCGTATCATCGGGGACATCCGCCAGCTGGAACAGTCGGTGGCGGCGCTGCAGCGCACCTGCCAGATGGTGGCGCAGACCAAGGAGCTGAACGCCTTCCGCAAGCTGTGGGTCGAGGTTGGCGACACCCTGTCCTTCATCACCGTGCTGGCCTCGCGCGGCGAAAGCCTGGATGAGAGCAAGCGGCCGGCCACCCTGATCCGCCTGTCCCAGCTGCGCCAGACGGTGACGGAACTGCACATCCGGTCGGTCGAGCCGATCCTGCAAGCCATGGTGGACAAGGCGGAGCCCATGGGCCTGGGTACCGGCTACGTCATGGAAAAGTGGGTCACCCACATGGACGTGACGGCGCAGGAGGTGGCGCAGTCCATAGCCGACCTGGAACGCCTGCACGTCGATGTCCGCCACGCCGCCGAACTGGCCGAGACCGTTCCGGCGGGGGAGGCGGCGGCCCCGTTGCTGAAACTGGACGCCGTCGAGGCCTCGTATGAGGCGGCCATGGCCGGCTATGGCCGCCTGACCGGCGCCGTCGCCCGGTCCCGCGCGTTGGCCCAGATCATCGTGCAGTCGGCCCCCGCCCTGCGCGACTTCACCAATGATCGGCAGGAACAGACGGTCAGGGCCTACCTGCGTGGCCCCGGTGATGTCGGCGCGTTGCCCGCGCCCGTGGGCGGGCCGGCCACCGGCACGCTGTACCTGACCCGCAAGGAAGGAAAGCTGTACGTCGATCCTGAGCTGTCGTCGGACGCGGTGAAGTCCCTGCGCGGCGGCGGCTACATGGAAGACCTGGCCAAGCGCATCGACCTGCCGCGCCACAAGCTGACCACCCTGCTGGCCGGCCGGGATGGCATCAATTTCACCTTCCTGTCCAAACTCAAGACGGGGGTGGAGGGGGTCACCGGCGCCAACGGCGTGAAGGTCGAAGTTCTGCAGGCGTGAGTTCTTCCGGGTTGGGCCGCCGCGTCCCCCATTGCCATCGCCCTTAAGGTCTGCCCCTATTCTAGGGTACCTTGAGGTCCCGATGGCAAAACCCGCGAACGTTCCGTCCCCCGCCCCTGATACCGAGTCCCCGGCCCAGCCCGTGGCCGTCCCCCTGGGTGTGGACAACCCGCTGGCGCTGGACCGGCAGCTGTGCTTCGCCCTCTACCAGGCGACCAATCGCATCACCCGCGCCTACCGCCCCCTGCTGGACGCGCTGGGCCTGACCTATCCGCAATACCTGGCGCTGATGGTGCTGTGGGAGGGGGCGCCCCTCACGGTGGGCGACCTCGGGAGCCGCCTGGACCTCGACTCCGGAACCCTGACACCCCTGTTGAAGCGCATGGAGGCGGCGGGCCTGGTGGCGCGGCGGCGCGACCCGGCGGACGAGCGCCGCGTGCTGGTCGACCTGACCCCCGCCGCCTGGGCGCTGCGTGACAAGGCGCTGGCCGTTCCCGGCGCCATGCTGTGCCGTTTCCCCGTGCCGCTGGACGAGGTGGCGGACCTGCGTGACCGCCTGCACCAGCTGGCGGCGGCGTTGGGCGAGGGCTGAACGCCTACTTCACCGGCACCAGCTTGATCTCGAACAGCTTGGGCCAGCGCTTGCCTGTCACGAACAGCCGGTCGCCCTTGGCGTCGTAGGCGATGCCGTTCAGCACGTTGTCGATGTTCTGCGTCCGGCCCGACAGCGCCTCCAGCGGCGTCAGGTCGATCCAGCCGGTGACGGCGCCGGTGGCGGGGTTGATGCGGGCGATCAGGTTGGTCTGCCAGATGTTGGCCAGGATCTCGCCCTTCACGAACTCCAGCTCATTCAGGTTGCGGATGGGATAGCCGCTGTCGGTGACGGTGATGCGTCCCGTCTCGGCCAGCGTCTCCGGATCCAGGAAGCGCAGTTCCGGCGTGCCGTCGCTCATGATCAGGCGATGGCCGTCCTGGGTCAGGGCCCAGCCCTCGCCGCGATAGTGGAATTCTTTCCGCGCCTTGAAATCCCCCAGGCCATAGACGAAGCCGACTTCGGTCCGATAGGTCAGCTGCACCAGGCGGTCCTTCCAGTTGACGATGCCCTCGCCGAAATACCGGGGATCCAGCTCCCGGCTCTGCAGCACCGCGCCGGTCGCCAGATCCACCTTGCGGATGGTGGAGTGCTGCTCCAACCCCGTGCTCTCGTACAGGAAGCCGTCCAGGTAGAAGAGGCCCTCGGTGAAGGCCTGGGGGTCGTGCGGGTAGGTGCGCACCACTTCCACACCGTATTTCCGAGGCGCCTCCTGGGCGCGCGCGGTGAACGGGAGGACGGCCAGGGCGAGGGCCAGCAGCAGCAGGGCCCAGACGTGGGCACGGACATGGGGCAGGGGCATGGGGCTCGGGCTCAGGCGGCGGGCGGGAAAGTTTTATACGCGGTTGCGCCGCGGGCATGGACGGTCACGGCGTCGCGGGCTCGCCGGGTTGGGTCGACTCGGCCAGTGGGTCCGGCGGCTCTTCCGATGCCGCCTCGCCCTCGGCCGGCGCCTCGGCCTTCAGGCCCTGGCCCGTGACCTCGATGCCCCATTCCTCCACCAGCGCCTGGCGCTGTTCATCCAGTTCCCTGATCTTGGCCTGGTCGCGGGCCACGGCCCAGCCGGCCACAAGGGGCGGGATGCCGAAGTAAAGCAACCAGCCCACGCCGGCGGCGGAATACATGACCAGCCAGGTCACCGGCTGCACCAGCAGGCCGGCGGCATAGTCCATGGTATGGCCATGCTGCCAAAGCTGGATGCAGAAGGGCATGACGCCGCAGAGGTTCAGGCCGCCCACCGTCACGGCCGCCGGCTTGTCCGGATCGCGGTCGACGATCCAGGCCACCAGGGTCGGCACCATCCCGATGACGGTCAGCACCGAGGTGGGCATGACCAGCGCGCCCAAAGGCAGCAGCAGCACGGCGGCGGCCAGCAGGCCGCCATAGCTGCGGCGACGGGGGGATGAGGCGCTGTTCATGACACCACCCTGGCTCACTTCACGCCCGCCATCAAGGTGACGATCAAGGCCAGGCCGGCCAGGGAGATGCCGCTGGCCACCATGGCGGCCACCCGCTTGCCCCGCGTCACCGCCACGTCGCTGCGGTCGCCCAGCGATTCCTCGATCTTGTTGATGCGGGCCGTCAGGCTTTCATGGCGGCGCATGGCGTCCAAAAAACCATGGTGGTCCTGGGTCAGGGCCTTGGGGTCGTCGACGATGCTGAGCAAGGCGTCCAGCACGCCCTCGCGCGCCGCCTTCTGCGCCGCCGCCCGCACCTCTTCCCGCTTTTTCAGGTTGCGGAAGCGCTTGAACGACGGGTCCAGGATGCTGGTCATCCACAAGGCCAGGCCCGGCACCTTGGGCGGACCCGCCCGGCGCTGGGTGTCGGCCAGGATGGCCAGCACGCCCACCGGCCGCCGTGCCGTTTCCGCCGCCAGCGTGGCCAGCAGGCGCTCATTCAGCTTGGGATTGCGGGTGGCGATGAAGGCGGCGACATGGCGGTCCATGGGGTCGCGCCCGGGCCCGGCGCTGGCGCCGGCCACATCCAGCGCTGCCATCAGGTCGCCCAGGGTCAAGGGATAATGGTCGGCCACCGCCGGGCTGAGGCAGGGCGCTACCGGGCTCAGGCCATAGAGCGCGCGTTCGATGCCGAATCCGGGGCTGGTGTTCTCCAGCACGGCGCGCACGGCGTCGAACTGCTGGATCATCAGCACCTGCTCGGCCTTGTATTCGGCCTGCACGCTGATCCAGAAGGCCGGCAGCTGGCCCACGATCATCTCGGCCAGGGCCTGGCCGCCCTCGCCGGTGGCCAGCGCCTCGGCCAGGGCGGTGCCGAAGCCGTCGGGCATGATGGCGCGGCCCTTGTAACGCAGGGGGCCGGGGGGATCGAGGGCGGTGCAGACGCGGGACACCAGCCGCTCCTCCACGTTGGAGGCGCGGCCGCCGGCCGTGGCGCTGCGCACGGCGTTGGCCACCGCCTCCGCCCGGGGCTCATCATTCAGGGAGCGGCGCAGCCAGCGGTCCAGCTCCCCCCGTTCAATCACCTGGGCGGCGGCGATGGGCGACTTGGAAAAGGCCCAGGCGGCGCCGCGCACATGCCAGATCTCCCGGCCCTGGAACTCCATGGGCCGCGGCGCGCGCTTGGGCAGCTGCGCCTGCTTGGGGCTGAGGCGCCGGCCCTGCATCCACATGTCCAGGTCGTTCAGGGTCCAGCGCTGGCGGGCGTCGTCGGTGATCAGGCCGCGCAACGGTTCCACCAGCGACTGGGGGATGCGCGTGCCGCTGGTCAGGGCCGAGTAGGTGCCCTTGTCCATGCGGGCCTGCAGCAGCGTCTGCTCATCCAGCCCCCGGCCCGGCGTGCGCCCCAGATAGAGGGACAGCAGGGTGACGCCCAGGGCGTAGAGGTCGTCGGCGATGGTGCCGTTGCCCCGGCCCGAACGGTCGGCCAGGGCGCGCTCCAGCGGTTCGTACACCAGGGGCTGGGCATAGCCGGGCGGCAGGCTGACGCAGTCGCCCAGCACCACGGCCGCGGCGGCGGATTCGCGGATGAACAGGTTGGTGGGGTTGAGGGCGCCACAGCTGAGGCTGCGCTGGGCAATGTCGCGCAACACGGAGGTCAGCTGGGGCAGCACCACCCGCACCAGGGCATCGTCGGCGATACCTTCGATGACGTCGTCCAGCCGTTCCATGATGCGGCGGCCGGCCGGACGTTCGAAGATACAGACGAAGCGGCGCCGGTGCTCCGGCGACCAGTCCACCACCCCCCAGTCCATGAGGTGCAGCAGGTTGTTGTTCTCGATGGCGCGGAAGCTGCTCATCGCCTCGATGCGGGGCGGCACGGGCTGTTCGCAGACGATGGCGAACAGCTCCGTCTTCTTCTCGCGCATGCGGTGGGCCAGGTAGGCGCGGCCGCCCGGCATGTCGAAGGCGGGCAGCGGCGCGCTGGGCTGGATCTCCGCCCGGCCGCCCAGATCGATGGGGCCCAGGTCGGGAACCGGGAACTCTCTGTCTGCCGCCGCCATGATACCCCGTCCGGTCGGCGCCCCGCCGGCCCTCACGCCCCGGCCGCATAGACGGCCCCCTCATGGTGATCATGCCCGATCGGTACGGGCGGGAACAAGACGGCTGGCCGGAATAGACAATCGGATCAAGGCGATTGGCTGAACGGTTGCGTAATTCTAGGCGGAATGGCAATCCAGGGTGTCGGTGCCCAGGGTGTCGGGGCCCACGGTGCAGGGGCACAGCCGCGCCAATGCACAAGGCCAGTGTATCGGGGATTGCGCTGGATCAATCCCCCGCGCCCGCCGCCTGGCGCATGATGCCTGGTGCGTATCGTCCGGAGACAACATTGTTGCCCTAGCGAATCGTGACGTTGATTTCGGGCCGCGGACGCGCAGAATCGGGGCCGTACTGATCAGGATGCCTTATCCCATGTTGTTTCCAGGCGATGAGTCCACCGGCGACGTGCCGGCCCCACCGGGTTCGGGCACCTTCGCCGTGGAGCGTCGCTGGGGACCGCTGGTGTTGGTGGTCACCCTGGCCAGCCTGTCGTTCGCCGGCCTGTTCGCTGCCGGCCTCGGCCGGGAATCGGGCATGGGCATGCCCATGGTCATGGGGCTGGGCGCCCTGGGCATCGTCGCCGGCCTGGCGCTGGCGGCGTTGGTGCACGGCCGTGTGCGGCGGCATGAGACCCTGCGCAGCCTGGTGCGCCAGCGCACGTGGGAGCTGGAGCAGGCGCGCACCCTGGCGGAGGAGCAGGCGGCCGCCCTGGCGCTCAGCAACCGCGACTTGCGCGTGGCCGCCCGCGTGATCGAGCACAGCGTCGACGGCATCATGGTGACCGACGCCGACAACCGCATCGTGCTGGTCAACCGCGCCTTCACCGACATTTCCGGCTACAGCGCCGACGACGTGCTGGGCCAGGATCCGCGCCTGCTGAATTCCGGCCGCCAGGGCCCGGAATTCTATCGCGTCATGTGGCGGGCGCTGCGGGACGAGGGCGCCTGGGCGGGGGAGATCTGGAATCGCCGCAAGGACGGCACCGTCTATCCGGAATGGCTGCGCATCACCCTGCTGCGGGATGAGGACGGCGCCATCAGCCACCATATCGCCGTCTTCAGCGACCTGACCGCCAAGAAGGAGGCGGAGGAACGCAATCGCCACCTGGCCTTCCACGACGCGCTGACGGGCCTGGCCAACCGCGCGCTGCTGATCGGCCGGGTGCGCCTGGCCCTGGCCAACGCCAAGCGGACGGGGGAGCCGGTGGCCCTGCTGCTGCTGGATCTCGATCATTTCAAGCTGCTGAACGATACCCGCGGCCATCCCACCGGCGACGCCGCCATCGTCGCGGCGGGGGAGCGCATCCGCCGCACCGTGCGGCCGGGCGACACCGTGGCCCGACTGGGCGGGGACGAGTTCGCTGTCATCCTGACGGGCGCCTCCCTGGCCGGCCCGGCGCTCACCGGCGCCGACAAGCGCCAGGAGGCGCTGGCCGCCGTGGCCCAGGTGGCGGAGCGGCTGGTGACCGCCTTCCAGCACCCGCTGGCGCTGGAGGGGACGGGCGGGGGCGAGGTGCGCCTGGCCTGCTCCGTCGGCGTGGCCGTGGCCCCCGGCGACGGCGACACGTGGGAGGCGCTGCTGCGCCATGCCGACGTGGCGCTCTACGCCGCCAAGCATGCCGGCCGCGACCGCTTTCATTTCTTCACGCCGGAGATCGGCGATCGGGTGCGCGACCGCACCTGGATTGAGGAGGGGTTGCGCGTTGGCCTGGGCGTGGCCACGGGCGCGGGGGGCGATGGCGTGGTGGACGGCTTCACCCTGGCCTACCAGCCGCAATACCGCCCGGCCGCCACCGGCGTGGGGGGCACCCTGATGGGGGCGGAGGCGCTGGTGCGCTGGAACCATCCGGAGGATCTCAGCCCCGTCTCGCCCGCCCGCTTCATCCCGGTGGCGGAGGAGACGGGCCTGATCGTGCCGCTGGGCGACTGGGTGTTCCGCACCGCCTGCCGCACGGCGCGCAAGGTGCGCGAACGGGGCGTGGCAGGCTTCAAGATGGCGGTCAACCTCTCTGCCGTGCAGCTGCGCGACAAGGGCTGCGGCGACCGCCTGCTGCAGATCCTGACGGAGGAGGGGTGCACCCCCGGCGACATCGCGCTGGAGATCACGGAAAGTGCCCTGATGGGCGATGCCGAGGGCAATCTCCAGGCGGTGCACGACCTGCGCGCCAACGGCTTCCGCTTCGCCATCGACGACTTCGGCACGGGCTATTCCTCGCTGGCCTACTTGCGCAAGTTCGCGGCCGCCTATGTGAAGATCGACAAATCCTTCGTCGATGGCCTGCCGGACGACGACGCCAGCCGCCAGATCGTGGCCGCCGTCATCGCCATGGCCCACCACCTGGGCCTGGAAACCATCGCCGAAGGCATCGAGACCGAAGCGCAGCTGGACTGCCTGCGCGAGCTGGGCTGCGACATCATCCAGGGCTATCTGCTGGGCCGCCCCATGCCGGAGGCGCAGCTTATGGCCCTGCTGGAGCCGGTGGCCGTTCCGGCCTAATTCGCGAGATCCACGCCCTCCTTCCAGTCCGTGCCCGCCTTGTAGATCCCTAAGCGCTTCATCTCGGTGGTGAAGCTGTCCCAGCGGGCGGCGGTCATGCGGCCGATGGCGTCGGGAGCCGCTGGGGTGCCCTCCACGATGCCGTCGTCCACCAGGGCCTTGCGGCCATAGGCCAGGGTCTCGGCGTCCATGTCGGGGTTGGATTTGCGGATCAAGGCGTTGGCGGGCGCCGCATCGCCGTGCAGGTAATGGCGCCAGCCTTCCGCCGTGGCGGCGACGAAGGCCTTCACCGCCGCTGGATGGGCCTGGATGTAGGCGTCGTTGAACATCACCAGGCCGCTGTAGCCGTCATAGCCCTGGTCGGCCAGCAGGAAGACCTTCACGTCCGCCCCGGCCTTCTTCGCGGTCAGCGGTTCGCTGGTGGCGTAGCCCTGGGCCGCCGCGGTGGGGGTGGTGAGGAAGGGCGCCAGGTTGCCGGTGTAGCGGCGAATCTGGCTGTCCTCGAACGGGTATTTGCTCTTCAGCCAGCGCCACAGGGTGTTGATGCTGGGATCGCCCAGGAAAATGGGCCGGCCTTTCAGATCCGTCAGGCTGGTGGTGTTCTGGGCATGAGCCATCAGGATGGTGGGGTCCTTCTGGAACATGGACGCCACCGCCTTCACCTTGGCGCCCGCCTCCACCAGGTTCAGCACGTAGAAGGCGTTGGAACCGATGGTGCCGTCGATCTTGCCGGCGGCCAGCAGCTGCTGCGCGCTCATCCCCGGGCCGCCGGGCACGATGGTCACGTCCAGCCCGGCCTTCTGGTACAGGCCCTCCGCCACCGCCTGGAAATAGCCGCCGTGCTCCGCCTCCGCCTGCCAGTCCAGCATGAACACCAGCTTTTCCGCCGCGCGGGCCGGCTGGCCCAGGGCCGAGGCGGACAGAAGGGCGGCCAGCGCCAGGCCGGCCTTCAGGAAAGCGCGGCGGACGGGACGGGCAGGCATGGAGGTTCCCTCATCTTCTGCGATTGGTTAACGGCTGCAGAGCATACCCACTGTGCCAGGGCGACGGAAGCGGGGCCGGCGGCGATGGATGTTGCGCGCGGGGAAGGCGGACCTATAAGACTCAAAGGAACCGTTTCAGCCCTCAGCCGGAAAGCCGTTCCCGCCCATGCCGTGCCGCCTGCCGTCGCCCTTGGTCGCCATCCTCCATGCCGGTGCCCGGCCATGAGCCGCTGGCTGCTGGTGACGGGCGGGGCCAAGCGCCTGGGGCGCCTGATCGCGCTGACGGCGGCCGGGGCGGGCTGGGATGTGGCCCTGCACTGCAACGCCTCTGTCGACGCCGCGACGGCCACGGCGGAGGAGGTGCGGGCGCTGGGTCGTCAGGCCCTGGTGGTGCGGGCCGACCTGGCCGACCCCGCCCAGGTGGAAACCCTGGTGGCGCGCGCGGCCGCCGCCGCCGGCCAACCGCTGACGGGCCTGGTCAACTCCGCTTCCCTCTTCGAATGGGACGACGCCGCGAGCCTGACGGCGCAGGGCTTCCTGACCCACCAGACGGTCAACACCCTGGCGCCGGTGCTGCTGACCCGGGCCCTGCATCAGGGGCTGGCGGCGGAAGGGGCGGGGCGGCGGGGCGCCGTGGTCAACATCCTGGATTTCAAGTTGGCCAATCCCAACCCGGACCACCTGTCCTACACCCTGTCCAAATATGCGCTGGCCGGGGCCTCGCGCGTGCTGGCCCGCGCCCTGGCGCCCACCGTGCGGGTCAACACCGTCTCCCCCGGCTATGTCCTGCCGGCCCCCGGCCAGGACGAGGCGGAGTTCCAGCGACTGAGCCGCCGCAACCCCCTGGACCGCGCGCCCGACGCGCAGCAGGTTGCCGACACCGTGGTCTTCCTGCTGAACCACGACACCATCACCGACCAGGACATCGCCGTCGATTGCGGCCTGCACTTGCTGAGCCTGGCGCGTGACGTGGGCATGGCCTGAAGGCCACCGACCCCTGGCCTGGTATGTTTGGAGGTCGATATGTCTGGAGGAGGGGAACGGATGGTGGGCGCGGTAGGGATTGAACCTACGACCCCCGCCGTGTGAAGGCGATGCTCTCCCGCTGAGCTACGCGCCCATCCGTTCGGGCTGTGCCAGCCTTCGCTGGCGGCAACATGATCTAAGACATTGATCATGTTGGTTTCGACGGATGGTGGGCGCGGTAGGGATTGAACCTACGACCCCCGCCGTGTGAAGGCGATGCTCTCCCGCTGAGCTACGCGCCCATCCGTCGTGGGGGCGGTTTGTAGAGGGACGGGGGGCCTGTGTCAATATGCTTGTTCGGGGCCGTTGATAAATCCATTCTGGGGCCCGGCCGCTGCGCCCGACAGGCTGGCGGCGTCGGTTTCCAAAGGAAGGGATGGGTATGCGCGTCGCCTTGTGCCTGAGCGGACAGCCGCGGACCTGGCGTCATTGCGTCGATAGCCTGCGGCGCCTGGTGGCCGGTCATGAGGTCACCACCTTTCTGCATCTGTGGGACGAGGTGCCGGAGGCTGAACGGACGGAGATGCTGGCGGCCTACCAGCCCGCCGCCCATCTGGTGACGGCGCGCCCCCCCTTCGCGGCGGAGAAGCGGCGCATGGCGGAGCGTTGGCACTACCGCCCGCCCTTTTCCGTCTTCGACATGTTCCACGCGGTGCAGCTTTGCCTGAACCTGGCGCTGGGGCACAAGGGCCCGGACGGAAAGGCCGCCCCGTTCGACGCTATCGTGCGCGTGCGCTACGACAGCCGCTTCGACGACACGCTGCCCGAGGATTGGTTCCGCACGCCCGGGCTGATCACGCCGGACAGCTGGGCGCCGGCAGATGGCTACAACGACCAGTTCGCCTTCGGCCGCCCCGCCTTCATGCGGCTTTACGCCGCTTTCGCCACCTGGCTGCCCCGGGGGATGGAGGGGCATGACCGGGCGGTGTTCCAGCCGGAGGCGGCGCTGCGACAGTATCTGGACAAGGTGGCCATGGTGCCGGTGCGCCAGGCGCCCCTGCGCATCACCCTGCTGCGCGAGGGCCAGGAGGACCTGCCCTTCGACAAGCTGACCGATCTGCCCATGATCCACGCCCGGAAGGCGGCGGCGTGGAAGCACTACGCGGAGGCCGGTTTGCCGGCCGACCTGGTGGAAAAGCTCGACTTCTCCCACTACGCCGAGGCGCCGATGGTGGTGGACCAGCAACTGTCGGATCTGCTGGAACCCATGGACGAGGCTGCGCGCCACGCCCTGCTGCGGGCCCCCTGGACTGAACGCATCCTGGCGGTGGACGCCTTCCTGGCCGGCCTGGTTTCCCAGCGCTCCGGCAACGGCACCCTGACGGGGGAGGAGTATGAGCGGCTGCGCCTGCTGAGTGCCGGCCTGATCTTCCGCATGCCGCCGGAAAGCACGATGGACGCGGACAGCGCCATCCTGCATGTCCTGTCCTGCAACGCGGTGGATGCCACCCGGGTTGCCGATTGGCTGAAGGTGGTGGGCGACCCGGGGCGGGAGGCCTTTCAGCGTCGGCTGGGCCGCTTGACCATCCTGGCGGCGGCCATCGCCCACGCCGACCCTTTCGAGCAGGACTTCCGCCTGGGCTGGCGCCTGAACTGAGCCTCAGGGCACCGGTTCCAGCGTGCGCAGGGCCGCCAGCGCGTCGGGCGTGTCCACGTCCAGGTGCACGCCGCCGTCGGACGGCACCTCCACCACCCGGTCGGCATGGGGGACCAGCAGGCTGCGCGCGCCCTGGTCACCGGTGATGCCGGCCATGGCGGGGACCAAGTCGGCCGGCCACAGCACCGGGTTGCCCCGTTGCCCCTCCGCTACCGGGACGATGATGGCCCGGCCCGCCGCCGCTGTGAAACGGGCCAGCAGGCGGCGGTGCGTGTCCGCCGTGACGCGCGGCATGTCGCCCAGGCAGACCAGCACGCCCGTGGCGCCGGCCGCATCGGCAAGCCCGGCCTTGAGCGAGGCGCTGAGACCCTGGGCATGGTCCCCCGCCTCGATGAAGCGCACGTCCAGCCCGCGCAGGGCGGCGCGCACCTCCGTGGCCTGGTGGCCCAGCACCACGGTCACGCGGCCCGGGTTGGCGGCCAGCGCCGCCGTTACCGCGTGCCGCACCAGAGGTTGGCCGGCATAGTCGGCCAGCAGCTTGTTGGCGCCCATGCGCCGGGCCGATCCCGCCGCCAGCACCAGCGTGGTGACGGGAAACTCCGCCGCCGCCGGTACGGCGGGTTTGTCCTGCGCCGGGACGGCGGGTTGGCCCTGCGCCGGGACGGCGGGTTGGCCCTGCGCCGGGACGGCGGGTTGGCCCTGCGCCGGGACGGCGCGTTGGCCCTGCGCCGGGACGGCGCGTTGGCGGGGCATGGGGCGGCTGGGGATGTCGGTCAGCAGGCCGCCCACCCCCATGCCCATGATGTCGGCGGGGGTGACCTCCAGCCCGGCGGCGACGCGTTGCAGGATCCAGTCGAACCCGTTGACGCGGGGCGACCGGGCGCAGCCCGGCAGGCCCAGCACCGGCACATCGCCCAGCCGCGCCAGCAGCATGAGGTTGCCCGGATCCACCGGCATGCCGAAATGCCGCACCTCGCCACCCGCCTGGCCGATGCCCGTGGGCAGCACGTCGCGCCGGTCGGTGATGGCCGAGGCGCCGATGACCAGCAGCAGATCCAGGTTCAGGGATGACAAGTCCGCCAGCGCCCCGGCCACGGCCGCGGCGTCATGGGCCACGCGCCGCTCCGCCACCAGGGTGCCGCCCACCTGGGTCAGGCGCGCCTCGGTGACGGCCACCGTCTTGTCCTGGGTGACCGCCTTCAGGCCCGACAGGCGGGTCTGCACCAAGCCGGCGCGGATGCCGCGCCACGGGGCCAGGCGCAGGGCCGGCACCTCGCCCCTGGCAGCCTGTTCCACGCAGGCCGCCAGACCCTTGGGAATGGCGAAGGGAATGATCTTGATGGTTGCGGCCATGGCGCCCGGCGCCAGGGGGGCGAACGCCGCTGCGGTGGCCACGGTCACCGCCTCGTCCATCTGGTTCAGGCTGTTCAGGCGGGCAGCATCGACAAGCAACAGGCCGCCGGCCTCCGCCATCACGTTCACCCGGCCGGTGGTGGCGGGCGTCAGGGCCAGGCCTGGCCCCGTGATGGCCTGAGCCACACGGCTCGCGGCGGCATTCTCCCCGACATCGTCGGGATCCAGCCGCACGGCAACCACCTCCGTCACGCCGGCGGCGGCGAGGTCGGCCAGGTCGGCGGCCGTCAGCCGGCGGCCCTTGGGATAGCGCAGCGTGCCAGCCTTCAGGCTGTGGGCCAAAACGGCCCCCTCGGCATCGGCGACGGGTAGGGGGCCGAAGCGCATGGCGTCAGCGTCCCAGCGCCTGCGGCGCCTGGCACGGGCGCCGGGCGGTCTTGGCGCCGCGCAGGGCCAGGGTCATTTCGGCCAGGATGGCCACGGCGATCTCCGCCGGGGTCAGGGCGCCTATGTCCAGGCCGACCGGGCCGTGGATGCGCTCCAGTGCGGTGGGGCCGAAATCGGCCATGCGTTCCAGGCGGCGCTGATGGGTCTTGCGGCTGCCCAGGGCGCCGATGAAAAAGGCGTCGCTTTCCAGGGCCGCGCGCAAGCCCGGCTCATCCAGCTTGGCGTCATGGGTCAGGGTGACGACGGCGGTGCGCCGGTCGGGCGCCAGCGCGGCCACGGCGTCGTCCGGCCATTCGCGCACCAGGGTGACGCCGTCGCCCGTGGGGAAGCGGGCGGCGCTGGCGAAGGCGGCGCGCGGATCGACGACGGTCACCTCATAACCCGCCAGCCGGGCCATGGGGGTCAGCGCCTGGGCGATATGCACCGCGCCCACCAGGATCAGCCGCAGGGGCGGGTTCCATACCTGGGCGAACCATTCCCCCTCGATCTCCTCCGGCGCGATCAGGACGGACCGGTCCTGGGCCAGGGCCTCCAGCACCTGGGCACGCACGGCCTCGGGCAAGGCGGTCTCGCCCTGCTGCCGCTCCGCGTCCACCAGGGTCTGCTGCCCGGTGGCGAGGTCGGTGACCAGGGCCGCCGGCCGCTTGGCGTCGGCCGCTGCCAGCAGGGCCGACAGTAGCCGCCGGCGTGAGGCGCCGTGGCCCGGGCCCATCGGGGCGACATAGATGCGCACGGTGCCGCCGCAGGCCAGCCCCACCTCCCACGCCCGCTCATCCGGCACGCCGAAGGTCAGCAGCCGCGGCTCCCCATCCTCCAGGGCGCGCAAGGCCTCTTCCACCACCGCCCCCTCGACGCAGCCGCCGGACACGGAGCCGATCATGCCGCCCTGGGCGTCCACCGCCAGCTTGCTGCCCACCGGACGGGGGGAAGAGCCCCAGGTGGCGATGACCGTGGCGATGGCCGCCGTTTGGCCCTGGGCCAGCCAGCGTTCCGCGGTGCGCAGGATGGAAAGCTCATCCACCGGGGCGCTGACCAGCGCTGCGTCCCGGGGCGGCGTGTCGTCAGACGTCGGCGCGGCCAGGGTGGTGGCGGTCGGAATGGGAACTGCCTGTTCGGGGGCGGGCGGATCGACGGTCATGGACACCAACGCATGGACACCACTGTGGGACCTGGGCCGTCACACTGTCGGCAGCGGCATATCCAGTCTCCCCCAAATAGGGGGTGTGGCCGCGGTTTGCCAGCGCGGACATGGTCGGCGGACAAGGATTTCAATGGATCGTCTTTGGTAATGTTGCGCGGATAAATCGCAGTCCCTAAGTTATTTTCATCCTATAACGGGTGCGAGGCTTGACCATGATGTGCGGCGAGATGCGGTTTTCCTCGTTTGTTGTGATCGCGCTCCTGGGGGCCATCGCTGGGCTGGTTGCGGCCGTGGGCCTGTCCGGCCTGATCCTGACCGCGGCCTGGGGCGATGCCGTGCCCCCGTCCTGTGTGGCTGGTGGCGGCCTGCTGCTGTTCCAGGCGGCAGCCACCGCCATCCTCTATTGGCGTCGTATCCGTGCCGCGCGGCGCGTGGGACAATCCGTGTCCCGCCGGGCGATGCGGGCTGTGCGGCTCATGGGGGTGGAAGCCGCCTTTCTGCCGACGATCATTTCCCTTCCCTTCCCTTCATGGCGACGGTGCGTGGGGCCGCGTTTCAGTCGTGGGGACCGGTTCTTCTGACCCTGACAACCGCCGGTTTGCTGGTGATGCTGGCGGCCTTTCGCCTGACGCGGGCGGAGCCGTGAGCGGCTTGGTCGCCTAGCGGATCAGCACGATCAGCAGCAGCAGGACCAGCACCAGGAGGGGGATCCAGATCATGGGCCGCAGGCCGGCGTGGGCGACCGGGTGGGCCATCGTCGGGGCCGGCTGCGCGGTGTCCGCCGGGGGCTCGGGCGCCGCAGGCTCCGGTGGGAGGGAGATGCCGGCGGAACCCAGGGCTTCGGCCTCTGTGGGCCGTACCTGATGCTCGATGGCGCGGGCGTGGGTTTCCGGTTCCAGCGGCAAGGCGGCCGGTTCGGGCGTTTGCGCCGCCAGCCCGTCGCGCGCGGCGCCATCCTGGGCCGCCGCGACCAGGGTCGGGGCCATGGCCTCGGTCAAGGGGGCCAACTCCACCAGGGGAATGGATTCGGTGGGCGCGGGCTGATCGGCGGCCGGTGTTTCGGCGGGCGCCGGCTCCGCCTTGGGCTTGCGCGCGCGTTTGGGCGCTATTTCAGGCCCGGTGGCAGGCATGGCCGCGGGAACCTCGACCGCTTTCTTGGTGCGGGTGCGCTTGGGCTTGGTGTCCGCAGGCGCCTCCTCTGGCACCGCCTCGGCGATGGCGGCGGCGTCCACGGCGGGTTCGGCCAGGGCCACATCGGCCACCAGCGCGGGGTTGGTGGTGGCGGCCGTGGCCAGCAGGCTCGTCAGGTGGGCGAAAAAGGCGCGGGTGTCCGCTTCGGCGTCCGCATCGACGGCGGCGTTGAAGATCAACCGGGTCTGGCCGTCGCCTGCGTCAACCAAGCGGACGGCGGCCTGCTGGCCGTCGCCGTGCAACACGCAACCATGCGGCGGGTCCAGGTCGGACAGGGTGATGGTGCTGTCGTAGCCCGGCGGCACGCTCTGCCGCAGCACCTCGGCGTCGTTCAACGCCACCCACACCAGATCCTGCGGGGCCGCGATCAAGTATTCGCCGGTAATGTCCATCCTGGACGTCCTTGTTCTGCCGTTTCCCGCGACCGTACTGGGCACTGGCCACCGGGGCAAGCCCCTGTCCGGTGCGGCACAGCGCGGTTCCAACCTTCAGCCGGTGCAATGGGTTCCCGGATGACGGGCGGTCCGGTTGCGACGTGGCGCGGCGCACCGTCCATGTTCCCCCAATGGACATAGGCGCCGCTCGGCCCGCCTCCTGAAAAAGGATGGCGATGATTTCCGCACTAGGGCCGATGTCTTTGGCGAAGGTCAGTAAGCGTGCCGACGATATTGGCGGATTTTGGCCGCAATTATCGCCCTCTACTAATGATGGGACGGCCTACTCTTGAGGGCGTGCCCGATTCGCTGTACCGTGGAGGCATCATGATCGTCGCGCCCTTGCCCGTTCTGGATCTTGCACCCGCCCAGCCGCCGGCGGCGACCCTGCATGTCGACCGCGTGGGCGCGGTGCAGGAGCGGGAGGCGCGGCAGCGTGACCGGCGCCGTCGCCAGCCCCCGGAAGAGGGCGCGCGTCACGGCCGCTCCCTGTTTGACGATATCGTGGATGAGGTGGACCCCACCGGCGCGCTGGAACCGGACCATGAGGAACGGCTGCGCCAGAACCTGCGGGGGCTGGTGCGCAGCGGTGCCTCGGTGTCGTCGCCGGCCGCCGGGCGGGAGCTGGACCATGTGGTCGACCACCTGGCACCCCAGCATGCCCACCTCAGCGACGCGGAACGGTTGGAGAATGCCCGTCTGGCCGACGCCCTGCGGCAATGCCTGGCGGTGCACAGCGACGGCGCCCGCAAGATTTCCACCTATCTGCAGGCCCTGATGGCCCAGAACGGTGAGATCCATCATGTGGAGCTCACCGTCTAAGCGGCGTTGTCAGCTCGCCTGCCGCCCACCCAGACGTAGCAACGCCTCGCGCCGCTGTTCTTGATGGCGGCTTACGGTGCGGACCGCCAGCAGATCGCGCCGTGCCACCAGCCCCACCAGCCGGTTGCTGTCGCGTGACAGCACCGGCAGGCGGCCGTGGTCGGTGGCGGCCATGCGGTCGGCCACACGGCCAACCAGCTCATCATCGTAGGCCACGGCCACCGTGCCGCCGGCGCACTGGTCGCCCAAGGTCCAGCCGTCATCCGTTGCTTCCTCCGTGGTCCAGCGCAAGGCATCGGTGCGCGACGCCATGCCCAGCACCTGGCCGTCGGCGTCCACCACGGGATAGCTGCGGTGCTTGGCCTTCGGGCCGTCTTCGGCCGGGTCCGCGCCGCTGAAGAAGGCCAGCGCCTCCGCCAGCGGCATGCCGGCCGGCAGGGTGTCCACCGGCTGGGCCATCACGTGGGCCACGCGCATGGTCTCAAACGGATCGACCGCGTATTCACGCACGATGTGATGGCCGCGCCGCGCCACCTTTTCGGTCAGGATGGAACGCTTGAGCAGCAGCACGGTGGTGCCATGCGACAGGGCGCAGGCGATGGCCAACGGCAGCAGCGCCCCCACGTCGTGCGACAGTTCCAGCGCGAAGATCATCGCCGTCAGGGGCGCCCGCATGGTGCCGCCCATCATCGCCGCCATGCCGACCAGGGCCCACTCGCCGGTCGTGCCCACGGGGACGGCGCCGGCAAATAGGACGCCCAGCGCGCCGCCCATCATCAGCAGGGGCGCCAGCACGCCGCCCGACGTGCCGGAGCCCAGGGCCACGGCCCAGATCAGCGCCTTCACCGCCACCAGCAGCAGGGCGGAGGCGGGCGGTATCTCGCCGTGCAGCAGTCCTGAGATGTTGTCGTAGCCCACGCCCAGGGCGCGGGAGTCGATCAGGCCGCCCAGGCCTATGACCGCGCCGCCGATCATGGGCCACCACATCCAATGCAGGGGCAGGCGGCTGAACAGATCCTCGAAGCCGTAGACCAGGCTGGTCAGCACACCGGATCCCAGGCCGGCCAGCACGCCCAGCAGGGCGCACAGGGCCAGGCCCGCCGCCGGCAGCGGGGCGCTGCCGGCCAGGGGGAACAGCGGGCCGGTGCCCAGCAGGGCCGGCCGGCAGGCGGCGGCCACGGCGGCGGCGATGGCCACGGGGATGAAGCTGCGCGGCTTCCATTCAAACAGCAGCAGTTCCACGGCCAGCAGCATGGAGGCCACCGGCGTGCCAAAGGTGGCGCTCATGCCCGCGGCGGCGCCGGCCACCAGCAGGGTCTTACGCTCCGCGTCCGTCAGGTGGAAGAGCTGCGCGAAAAGGGAACCGATGGCCCCGCCCGTCATGATGATGGGGCCTTCCGCGCCGAAGGGGCCGCCGCTGCCGATGGAAATGGCGGACGACAGGGGCTTCAGCAGCGCCACCTTGGGCTGGATGCGGCTGCGTCCCACCAGGATGGCCTCCATCGCCTCCGGAATGCCGTGGCCGCGGATCTTCTCGCTGCCATAGCGCGCCATCAGCCCGATGATCAGGCAGCCGACGACGGGCACCAGGGGCATGAAGGGCCCCCAAGGCCCCTGGGAGATGCTGTCACTGATATGCGCCTGGGCGGCGCTGACGCGACCGAAATAGAATAGGTTGGTGGCCAGGTCGATCAGGCGCAGCAGCACCCAGGCGGCCCCGGCGCCGGCGGCACCCACCACCATTGCCATGGCCATCAGCATCAGCAGCCGCCGGTCCGCGCTGAAATCACCCAGCAGGTGGGCTTGAGCCGTCCGGGGCGCCATCCGGGACGCCGTCATGGGCTGGCCCGCGCCGCCCGTCACCACATCATTCGCCATCGCATCAGCAACCGTTGGAAAGGAAGGGGGCCGATCCCTGCCGGCCGCGGCCTTAATATATCGTAGTACGATATTTATGAAGAGGCCTTCCCTCAGCCCTGCCTTGCGTTCCCGGTCCAGGGGCGCTCTCTTGGTGTGTCACGGTTTGTAAGGAGCGACCGCCCCATGTCCACCCCGCCCTCCGCGCCCGAGCGGGCGGATCCGCTGGAGAAGGCGGATTACGAGTTGCTGGCGGAGTTCCGCCACGTGTTGCGCCGCTTCCTGTCGTTCAGCGAGGACGCGGCCGCCGTCGCCGGCCTGACGGCGCAGCAGCACCAGGCGCTGCTGGCCATCAAGGGGTATCCCGGCCGCGACCATGTCACGGTGGGGGAGTTGGCGGAGCGGTTGTGCGTGCGCCCGCACAGCGCGGTGGGCCTGATCGACCGGCTGGAGGGCAACGGCTGGGTGCGCCGCGCCCCGGGGCCGGAGGACCGGCGCCAGGTGGTCATCAGCCTGACCCCGGCGGCGGAAGATCTGCTGGCTGGCCTGTCGCGGGTGCACAGGGACGAGATCCGGCGCCTTTCGCCCCTGCTGCGCACCCTGTTCGACCGACTGGAAGGTTAGGGCACCCGCGCCCGCAGTTCGGGTGCGAAGCTGTAGATCTGCACCAGGTAGCCGTCTGGGTCGCGCATGAAGGCGGAGGGGTAGGGCGTGTCCATGTCGCGCCGCTCCAGCAGTTGGCCGCCGGCCGCCAGCCATTCCTGTACCAGGGGCTCCACCTCCGCCGGTTCATCCACTTCTATGCCCAGATGGTCGATGCCGCCCAGGCTGCCTATGGGGGCGGTGGGGCCGTCGTCGTCCGCCCGCGTTTCCTTGCGGTCGGTCAGGTTCATGACGTAGCGCAGACCGGGCGCGGCCAGGGTGATGGTGTGCGGCTCCGTCCGGACCCGGGCCAGGCCCATGATGCGCTGGTAGAAGGTGGCGGCGCGGTCGATGTCGGCCACGGTCAGGACGATGTGGCGGAAGCCCAATGAGGCGGCCATGGGTGGATCTCCTTACGCGGCCGTCGCGCGGGTAAGGGTGATCGCATGTTCCGGGCAGGCGCTGACACACAGGCCGCAGGCGCGGCACTGGTCCGCCCGCACGGCGAAGGCCTGGCGATAGCCGTGGAAGAAACCCTTCACCCGGCCGCCCAGGCTGAGGTCCCCCCGCTCCGCCGCCGGCAGCACGCCGATCTCGAAGACGTCATAGGGGCAGACGCGCACGCAGTCGTCCTTGCCCTCGCAGCGGTTGCGGTCGATGCGCGGGACGATGACGCCAGGGGCCTGCTTGCAGGACGCGTTGTCGGCCAAGGTATTCCTCCGTGATTACGAGTGATCGCTCGCGTCAGTGTACGGGGCCGCTCCATGCCCGGAAATTCGCGTCCGTGAGGTGCCCCGTTCGGGCACCCGGGCCTACGAAAACTGCCGCGCCAGGCCCGGCAGCGCGCCTGGGTGGAGGCCATCCTGGATGCGACCGCTCGCGTTTCGGTGCGGGGATGGCGACGCGGGCTTCGCCTTTGATAGCAATACATCAGGATATCTATTCCAAGGGTGAGGTGACGCCCACCATAACCCTGTAGTCCCGTGAGGAGGGCCCGGCCTGCGTCGGTGTCGGCGGGACAGGGGGAGGGGTCTGGTGTCTGGCATCCTGAAATCCGTGCGCATCGCTGTTCTGCTGAACGCCGTGCTGGGTATCCTGTTGGCCGTGCTGGTGGTGGTGCTGGGCATCGCCACGGCGGGCGCCTATGCCGACCATCGCCGCGCCGCGCGCACGGCCCGCATGGGCGATGCCGTGGGCGACGTCTTCCGCGCCCTGCAGAACACCCGGCTGGAACGCGGCGCCTTCAAGCGCCTGATCCCGGATAAGACCACGGCCTCGCCCGCGGCCCTGGCCGAGGTGGCGAGCCTGCGGGGCAAGTCCAACCCGGCCATGGACAAGGTGCTCGCGGAATGCTCGGAACTGGACTGCGGCGCCGGGGCTGGCGTGGCCGATCTGACGGCCGCGCGCCAGACGCTGAACGACGTGCGCGCCGTGGCGGACAAGGCGGTCCTGCAGCCGCAGGACCAACGCCCCGCCGACCTGTTCAAGAGCTGGAACGCCGCCTCTGACGGCTTGGTCGCCAAGCTGGAGGCGGTGGGCACCAGCCTGGGCGCCCGCATCAGCCGGGAAAGCCCGGCCTTCGCCAGCCTGATCGCGCTGAAGGATGCTTCCTACGTCACCCGCGACGCGGCGGGGCTGGAGCGCAACATCCTGATGTTCGTGCTGCAGGGCCAGACCTATACCCCGGCCATGCAGGCCCAGTCCGCCGGCCTGCGCGGCCAGCTGGAGGCCGGCTGGCGCCTGACCAAGGCGCTGAGCCTGCGCGAGGACGTGCCCGACGGCGTGCGCCAGGCCATGACGGCGGCCGAGGCGGCCTATTTCAAGGAGGTAATGGGACTGCATGAGCAGATCGAGAAGGCGGTGCTGGCCGGCACGTCCTCACCGGTCTCGCTCGACCAGTGGATGGAGCGCAGCAACGCCTCGTTCGAAGTGCTGGCCGCCGTACCCATGGCGGCACTGGACGCGGCCCGCGACCTGGCGCGGCGGGAGGGCGAGACGGCGCTGCGCCGCCTGATCGTGGATGGCGTGCTGCTGGTGCTGTGCCTGGGCCTGGGGGCTGGTGGCGTGGTCATGGTGGCCCGGCGCGTGACCCGTCCGATGACGGCGATGACCGGCGTCATGCTGCGCGTGGCGCGGGGTGATCTGGAGGCGGAGATCCCCTACGCCGACAACCAGGATGAGATCGGCGACCTGGCCGGCGCCCTGGGCACCTTCCGCGCCAACGCGCTGGAGCGGCAGCGGCTGGAGGACGCGCAGCGGGCGGAGCAGGCGGGGCGCGAGCGCCGCGCCCGCGCCGTGGATGCCCTGGTGGGAGAGTTCGACGCCCAGGTGCGCGAAGTCCTGCACTCGGTCGAGGCCTCGTCCCATCAGCTGACCCAGATCGCCGGCGCCCTGGGCGGCATGGCGGACGCCACCTCGTCCCAGGTCGCGGCGGCGGCCGAGGCTGCGGAGCAGACCTCTGGCAACGTGCAGACCGTCTCGGCGGCGGCGGAACAGATGGAAAGCTCCGTCCGCGAGATCGGGCAGCAGGTGGCCCATTCCAGTTCCATGGCGTCCAGGGCGGTGGATGAGGCGGAGCAGACCAACGGCACCGTCGCCAGCCTGGCGGAAGCGGCGCAGCGCATCGGCGACGTTGTGAAGATGATCAACGACATCGCCAGCCAGACCAACCTGCTGGCGCTGAACGCCACCATCGAGGCGGCGCGGGCGGGGGAGGCGGGCAAGGGCTTCGCCGTCGTGGCGCACGAGGTGAAGCAGCTGGCCGGCCAGACGGCCAAGGCCACCGATGAGATCGGCGCCCAGATCAATGCCATCCAGAAGGCGACGGACCAGGCGGTGGGCGCCATCGGCACCATCGGCCATTCCATCCGCAACATGAGCGAGGTGTCGACCGCCATCGCCGCCGCGGTGGAGGAGCAGGCCGCCGCCACGGGTGAGATCAGCCGCAACGTCCGCCAGGCCGCCGACGCCACCCGCGACGTCTCGCGCAACGTGGCCGACGTCTCGGCTGCGGTGGGGGAGACGGGCCGCACCGTGGCCGACATGCACAGCGCGGCGCAGGGCCTGACCGGCGACGCCGACCGCCTGCGCGACGCGGTGGACCGCTTCCTGGCCGGTATTCGCGCGGCTTAAGGCGACAGGAGAACGCGGGGGTCCGGGCCATCGGTGTAGCGGGCCGCGACCCCCGTTTCCGACACGGCCGCCGCCCACAGGGCCCAGCGGCCGCCACCCGACCCTGTCAGCAGCAGGGATAGCGCCCGGGCGGCGGCGGGAGCCCGGGCCGCCGCCTGGCGCAGGCCGTCACCGGCGGTGACGCCGTCACGGGTCGCCATGTCGGCCCACAGCGTGAACAGGGCCGCGTCACTGTCCGCGCGTCCCTGCCGCAGCGCCCTGTCCACCAGCCAGTGGGCGACGAAGCCGCAGGCATAGGGCATGCGGTTGCGCGCCACCGTGGCGGGGCTGTCCAGCGGGCGGTCGCCCAGGCTGGTGACGCACAGGTCCAGCTGTATCTGCACCTCCACAAGGGTGGGAAGGTCCCCGTGCCGGATGACCAGGCCGGCGGCGTAGTCGGCGGCGCCCTCGTTCATCCAATCGGGGAAATCGGCGGCGTCATGTCGGCGCAGGAACAGGTGGAAGACCTCGTGCGCCAGAACCCGGTCCCGCTCTGGCTTCAGTTCCAGACGCGGTACGCGCCAGACGCCGCCGATCTGCAACAGCATCATGCCGCCGCCGGTGACGCTGCCCCGCAGGAAGGGGGCCGGCCGGTCCTGGTAGACGATGATGGGGGATACGGCGTCGCGCGGCGCCAAACGTGCCCGATAATAGGCCAGCGCGCGGGACAGGCCCGGTGTCACCTCCGCCCGCCAGGCGCCAGGAAGATCAGGTCGGGCTATGAGGCGCCCCAGATCCGGCCGCTTGGCGTCGATAGGACTCACATAGTCGGCGGGGCCGGCGAAGAAATAGCCGCCCAGGGCTTGGCTGCCCTCCGGCAGTGTGGTGACGGCGCCGCGCGCCAGTCCCGTGCCGACGTCGGCCGAGCGTGCCATCAGGAAGGGGCCGTAAACCAGGAAGCCGCGATCCCCCAAGCGCAGCAGCACAGGATAGGTGCGGTCGACAAAGCGGCGATCCTCCTGGATGCGCAGGGTGAAGTCGCTGAAGGCATGGCCATCGGTCGCCCGCACCTCCGGGCCCCGCATTTCCATTCCCGGCGTCTCGACCCCCCATACCGGGTTCTGCCAGGCGACGGGGCCCCGGCCCAGGGTCAGGCTGGTGACGGGGCTGTCCAGGTGATAGGCGGCCTTCAGCCCATCGCCCTCGGGGATCAGGGTGATGAAGGCGGCGTTGGACGCGGCCCCGGCCCGGCCACTGAAAAGCAACGTCAGCGCCAGTAGGACATGGGGATGATAGGCGCGCCGCACGCGTGTCACGCCCGCCGACTACCGAAGGTCAGGATCAGGAACAGGATCAACGCCGCCAGGCCCGGCCAGAACAGCAGGTGGTTCAGCCCCTCCCAATGCGCCATGTCACGCACGGAGGTGTAGGGGTTTACGAACAGGTCGATCTTGTCCCCAAGGCTGAGGTCGCCGGCCTTGAAGCGGTCGGGCGACTGGCCGAAGATCTGGCCGATGGCGCCGGCCATGTCGGCCAGGGCGCGGGACGGGGCGCGGATGCGGTCCACCGCCTGCTGGTAGGCCAGCACGTGGTTGCCCGCCAAGCCGATGATGGCCACCCACTTGGCCCCCTGGCGCAATCCACCCGCTTCCGTTGCCATGATCCCCATCCCCATCAGAATTCAGCGCAGGCTAGATGGCGCCTCACGGAAGCGCAAAAGCAAAACGGCGCGGTCCCGAAGAACCGCGCCGTCCTGTTACTCAGACGATCCGGAGAAGGATCAGGCCTCGGTCTCTTCCGTGGCCTCGTCGGCGGCTTCCACCACCTCTTCCTCGTCCTCATCATCACGCTGGCCGGCGACCATGCCACCGCGGGCGGCCTGCAGGCCGGCCTCTTCGGTGGTGCGGGCGACGTTCACGGTGATGCTCACCGACACTTCCGGATGCAGGACCAGGCGGACCTTGAACAGGCCCAGGGTCTTGATCGGGGTGTCGATGGCGACCTGGTTGCGCTCCACGGCGGTGCCGGCGGCGGTGACCGCCTCGGCAACGTCACGGGCGCTCACCGAACCGTACAGGATGCCGGTTTCGGCAGACTGGCGGATGATGATGACCGACAGGTCGTTGATCTTGGACGCAACCTTCTCGGCCTCGACCTTGCGCTCGGCGTTCTGCGCTTCCAGCTTGGCCTTCTGGCTCTCGAAGAAAGCCAGGTTGTCCTTGGAGGCGCGCAGCGCCTTCTTCTGGGGCAGCAGGTAGTTGCGGGCGAAGCCGGGCTTCACCGTGACCACTTCGCCCATGCGGCCGAGCTTCTCGACGCGCTCCAGCAGAATGACTTCCATCGTTCCTACTCCTTACTTCACGATGTAAGGCAGCAGGGCGAGGAAGCGGGCGCGCTTAATGGCGCGGGCCAGCTCACGCTGCTTCTTGGCCGAGACCGCGGTGATGCGGCTCGGGACGATCTTGCCCCGCTCGGAGATGAAGCGCGACAGCAGCTTCACGTCCTTGTAGTCGATCGCCGGGGCGTTCGGACCGGAGAAGGGGCAGGTCTTGCGACGACGGAAGAACGGACGACGGCCACCGCCGCCACCGGCCGGACGCGGCGCGCCGGCGTTACCCTGGGTGCCGAAGCTCATGCCCGGTCTCCTTCAGAAGAGGCTTCCATGCGGCGGGGCGGACGGGGGCCGCGATCACCGCGGTCCCCGCGGTCGCCACGATCCTCGAAGCGGCGCGGACCGCGATCGCCACGCTCACCGCGTTCACCACGCTCGCCGCGATCGCCCTTGTTGGACAGCATCGCGGTCTGACCTTCCTCGATCTTCTCGATGCGGGTGGTCATGAAGCGCAGGACGTCTTCGTTCAGGCCCATGTTACGCTCCATCTCGGCGACGGCGGCCGGGGCGGAATCGTGGGCGAAGTAGACGTAGTGGCCCTTGCGGTTCTTCTTGATCTTGTAGGTGAGGGTCTTCAGACCCCACTGCTCGACCTTGGCAACCTGGCCACCGTTCTCCTTCAGGATACCGGTGAAGGTTTCGGTCAGGCCTTCCACCTGGGCGGACGTGATGTCCTGCCGTGCGATCAGCACGGTCTCGTACAAAGCCATTTGATACTCCTCATGGCTGTTACATGGTCCGCCGCTGTTCCCGCCCGGGGCGCCGGATCATTCCGGGGACCAGGGGGTGGGCCAGCCGCACGGACCTAGCCGGCGCCATGGCAAAGGCACCGGCAAGGAGCGGTTGAAGCGCGGGCTTATATAGGAACGCCGTCCGAGGGGCAAGGGAAAAGGTGGTCAGCCCGCACCCCCGTCAGCGCCAGCAGACGTTGCGCCGCCAGGGCGACGCAGCCCGCCGCCGCCGGCCCTTGCGGCGCCGCCGGGATGACGGCCATGGTGTTGAACCACGGTCGCGCGCCGGCGCCAAACATGGACCAGTCATGGTCGGTGCCCAGGCGCCAGCAGGGCACACCCAGCGCCCCCGCCAGCTCCCCCACTGCGGTGGGCGCGGTGATCACCAGATCCAGTGCGGCGGTCAGGGCGGCCACCCCCTCGATATCCTCGCGCAAGTCCAGGTCGGGCCAGCGGTGGAGGGTCAGGTCCAGGGCCTGCTCCACCGGCCGCAACTCCTCCTCCGGCGCGCTGTATTGCAGGGTGATGGGAATGATGCCAGGCAGGGTCAGCACCGGGGCGTAGTCGGCCAGGGTGGTGTAGGCGCCGTCGCGGTCGCCGCGCCGGATGCCGCTGCGCCAGCTGATGCCCACGCGCAGGCCGGGACCCAGCTGGTCCAGGCGGTCCCGCCATAGCGCGGCCAGATCCGGGCGAGGGGCCAGGAAGGGGGCGCCGCCGTACCAGTCGGCCAGGCGGGGGCGCAGCAATCCGGCCAGGCTGCCCATGGGCAGGTGCAGGTCCATGTCCGTCAGCGTGGGGGCGCCGGGGCCGGAGGTCGGCGCCCGCACCACCACGCCCGGCAGGGCGCGGCCAATCAGGCCCACCAGGCGCGGCGCGCACTCCACCACCAGCTGCCCACCCTCCGCCGCCACCCGCCGGTGCAGGCCGGGCAGCAGGCTGGCGAACAGGATTTCGTCGCCCAGGCCCTGTTCCCCCCACACCAGCAGGCGCTTGCCCGCCAGACTTTCGCCCCGCCATTCCGGCACGGGGAAGGGGCGCCAGAAGGGGGCCAGCTGCCGCCCGCGCCAGCGCGCCTCGTAATCCGGCCAGCCGCTGGCCAGATCCCCGGCGGCCAGGCGGGTGGTGCCCAGGCAATAGCGGGCGTCGGCATGATCGGGGTTGAGGGCCAGCGCCTGGCGGTACAAGGCCTCCGCCTCATCCTGGCGGGCCAGGGCCTGCACGGTGGTGGCCAGGTTGTGGAGGATCTCCGCGTCATCGGGTGTCACGGCCAGCGCCGCGCGGAAATGTCGCTCCGCCTCCGTCAGACGGCCCAGGCGCTGCAGGATGGTGCCCAGCGCGTCCAGCGTGGCGCCATGGCCGGGGCGCAGCGCCAGCGCCCGCTCGGCATGCGACAGCGCTTGACGTAGCAGGCTGGGGTCGCGCACCAGCAGGTCGCTGGCCAGCACGCGGGCCAGGTTCAGGTGGGCGTCGGCATCGTTGGGTGCCAGGGCCGCCGCCTGGCGCAGGCAGGCCGTGGCCTCATCCGTGCGGCCCTGCGCCTGCAGCACGGCGCCCAGATTGTTCAGCGCGTCGGCGTGGGCCGTGTCCAGCGCCAGGGCCTGGCGCAGCGCCGCCTCCGCCCCCGCCAGGTCGCCCAACGCCGTCAGCGTCTTGCCCAGGTTGACCTGTGCCAGGATCAGGCGCGGGTTCAGCGCCAGGGCGCGGCGGTAATGACCGGCAGCCTCATCCAGCCGCCCCTGCGCCTGGCGGGCGTATCCCAGGCTGTTATGGGCGTTGGCATAGTCCGGCTTCAGCGCGATGGCACTCTCATAATGGGTGATGGCCTCGTCAAGGCGGCCCAGGTCCTTGAGCGCGTTGCCCAGTGTGGTGTGCGCCTCCGGCTGGTCGGGCTTGAGCGCCAGGGCGCGGCGCAGTGCCGTCACGGCCTCGGCCGGCCGGTTCAGGGCCAGCAGCACGGTGCCCAGGGCGGCCTGCATGTGCGGAGCGTCGCCCTTCGCGGCCACCGCCTGGCCCAGCAGGTCGGCTGCATCCGCATGCCGGCCGGTCTGGTGATGGATGATGCCCAGCAGGTATAGGGCGTCGGCATGGCGGGGGGCCTGGGCCAGCACTTGGCGGTAGGCCGCCTCAGCCTCCGCTAGGCGGCCGGCCTGGTGCTGCTGCGTCGCCTGGCTGAACAGCATCTGCGCCACTGCCGGCACGGCGGGCGCGCCCTGCTTCTTGTCCAGGCGGCGCTGGTTGCGGTCCATGTCGTTTCCCTACGCGGTGACAGGCCGCAGACTAGCCTGCCGACGGCCCCCGCGTCGATGGCGCCGCGGTCTCCAGGCTCCACCCCAAACTCTAACCGACGAGGTACGTCGACAAGCGTGCACGCTATGGTCGTGACCGTCACATACCGGGCGCACCATGACCTCTCCCGTCGTGATGGAGGTCACCCATGTCTCAGGTCCCCGCGCGCGCCTGGTGCAACAACGAAGTGGCCTATCTGGCGTGGCGCCCCGACAGGCGCATCGACGGCCTGCTGGGCTTCATGGTCACGCGCGTGCATGAGGATGGGGAGCGCAGGCTGCTGCCCAGCTGGGTGGCGTTCACGGACCAGTCCAACCCGAAGTGGCAACAGCAGGACACCAGCGTCTGGCCCATACAGAAATTCTCGTGGCGCGACCTGACCCTGCGGCGCAGTCGCGACAGCCTGTCGGTGCGCCAGCCCTTCACCTGCCATTACGAGATCATCCCCGTAGGCTTTGAGGCCCCGGGCCGTGAATCGGTGGCCGGCTGGGTCAAGCGGACGGAGACGTTCAGCAGTGCACAGCCCGGCGCCTATACGGGGACGCCGCGGCCGCTGTTCATCTGCGGTGACGCGGTGGTGACCAACCCCATCACCGTCACCTGGACCTATGGCGCTTTCACCGCCGTCTTCACCAACGGCATCCTATCGACGCAGAACCTGCGCCAGCAATTGCACACCCCTGCCGGCCAGGCGCCCAGCAAGGGCTATGTCCTGGACCAGGTGAAACAGCAGGGCAACGCCATCCGCACCTTCCTGACCGGCGACGTGCTGCCCACCCTGACCGATTTCCTAGGCCGGGTGGAACCGGGCGACAAGGTCTACGCTGCCCTTTATGAACTGTCGGACCCGGAACTGGTGGCTGGTCTGACCGGCCTGGGCGACCGGCTGCACCTGATCCTGTCGACAGCGGGGGAGGCGACGAAGACCAACCCAGCCTGGGACCGCACCAACCAGGCGGCACGCCAAACCCTGCACGGCACAGCGGGGGAGGTCATCGACCGGCTGTTCAACAACAGCGCCCATATCGGCCACAACAAGTTCCTGGTGCGCACGGACGCCAACGACACGCCGCTGGCCCTGCTGACCGGCAGTACCAACTGGACGCCCACGGGCCTGTGCACCCAGTCCAACAACACAATCATCACCCAGAACGCCACCCTGGCGCAGGCCTATCTGGATTACTGGAACCGGCTGAAGGCGGACACGGCCAGCTTCCCGGTGCAGGCGGACACCGGCGCGCCTAACCACAATGTCCAGCAAAAGCCCCTGCGCCGGGCCGACAGCCACGCCTATCCGGATTCGGCCAGCAACCCCCGCGTCTGGTGCGCGCCCACCACCCTGGCTACCACCAAGACGGCGGCCACGCCGCCGGACCTGGCCGACGTCTTCCAACTGATGGACCAGGCGCAGCATGCCATCCTGTTCCTGACCTTCTACCCCTCCGTCGAAGGCAAGCAGAGCATCATCGAGGCCGCGGTGGACCTGGGCAAGCAGCGCCCCGACCTGATGGTCATGGGCGCCGTCAGCAGCCCGCAGGCCCTGCCCATCGAGGGGGATGCCAACGGCGGCGATGACTCGGGTGACGACACGGACGCCCAGGGTGCCAAGATCCCCAAGCCCTCCGTCTACGCGCCCAAGGACGCGCCGCATGTGCTGGTGGTGCGCGCCGCCGCCATCGACATGCCCACGGGCGACCTGCAGCCCGAGCTGCTGACCGCCGGGGCCGCCATCATCCACGACAAGATCGTGGTGATCGACCCCTTCTCCCCCGCCTGCGTCGTCATCACCGGCAGCCACAACCTGGGCTACAAGGCCTCCTACGCCAACGACGACAACCTGCTGATCATCCAGGGCAACCAGCCGCTGGCCCAGGCCTATGCCGTGCATGTCCTGGACGTCTATGAGCATTATCGCCAGCGCGCCATCCTGGAAGAGCGGGAGCGGGACGCCCTGCTGAAGGGACAGCCGGCCCCCAGCACCCCGCAAGGCGGTTTCCTGTCCACCAACGACCAGTGGCAGGACGCCTACCTGTCCGGGGACAAGGGCAAGGAGCTGGACTACTTCCTCAGCTGACGCCCTTGGCGGAAGGGGAGCGCCGGCGGCGAACCAGCAGCAGGGCGGTCCCGGCCACCAGCACGGCCAGGACCGCCGCGCCGCCGATCAGCGCCTTGCGGTGGTTCCGTGCTATCCAGCGGTGTGCCTGCCGGGCCGGCGCCCGCCACCATTCCTTGGCGGCGGCGTCGAAGTCCGGCGCCGGGCAGGCGCGGCCGAAATGGGCCGCCCAGGCCTGGTGCGGACCGGTCTTCAGGTAGCGCTGATACAAGGCCGCCACCCGGCCCTGCGCCTGCTTGTCGCGCTCGATGATGCGGCGGACGACGGATTGCCAGTAGGGGTCCTCGATGGTGGCGGGATCGTTGGTCCAGGTGGCGATCCTCTGATCCTGCGCATATGTCACCGCCCAGCACAGGGTGGCGGCGTAGGCCTGGCTGGTGTGCGGCAACTGGTCGGCCGCGTGCTCGGCGGCATCGGTCGCGATGAAGCGATAGTGGAAGCGCTGGTCCGGCTGCGGCGCGCTGTCGGCGAAGCGCTTGCGTTCCCCGTCCGTGACGTACGGCGCCCCGGCGGGCGGCAGCATGGCTTGGCCGATGCCGGCATCGTAGGCACCTTGCAGGGCGGCCTCATCCGGCACGCCCTCCGTTCCCATGATCTCCATGCCCTTCATCCGGGCCAGTTGCGCCGCCTGGAACCAGGCGCGGGCGCGGCTGGCAGCCCACCAGGCGTTGCCGGCATCGTCCCGCGCATCGAGGTAGGCGCGGGCGTCCTTGGCCACGGCCGGATTGTGATAATAGGCCAGCGCCTCCTTGCCCCGCCCCGCTCGCATCAGGCGGCGGGCCAGCAGGCTGCGCAATGCCAGGGGCGCACCCTGGTAGCGCAGCCGGTCCGCCTCCTCATCGTATTTGTAGCCCACGCCCATGGTGTCCAGCAGGGTGTTGGGCCATTGCTTGTTGTCTACCGTCTGCGTCCAGCCGGCGACGACGCTGGCCGGCACCTTGGCATCGACATAGGCCTTCAACTCATCGACGGTCAACACGCGCTCCGCAATGTGCACCACGTCGCCCCAATAGGTGTCGGCCATGGGCATCAGCTGGTCCAGCGCCGCCACGTACTCCCCCCGCGCCAGGGCCACGGTGCCGCCTTCACCGGCAAGACGGCCGCGCTCGGCCGCCGACAGGGCGCCCCCCTGGGGACCGTCACCGGCGGCGGGGAAGGCGGCGGACGCCTGGGCGTAGAATTTGGCCGCCTGCATCAGGTCGCCCTTCTGCAGGGCCAGCTTGGCCAGGACCCAGCTGGCCAGCGGCCCCGGCCTCATCGCCGCCAGGCGGCCGGCCAGGTCATAGTCACCCTTGCGATAGGCCAGGGCCGCCAGCTGGTCGGCGGCGGCTGGCGCAGGTCCGCCGGCGTCCCCAATGCGGGCCTCCGTCAAGGCGGTGCTCAGCGCCGCCAGATGCGGGGCCGGTGGGGCCTTGTATGTCTCGCCAGGATCATGCCGGCTGGCGTCCCACGCCTTGGCCTGACGCGGCAGATCCTCCTCGAACGCCAGCACATGGGCGGCCAGCAGGCGCTGCACCAGCGGGTCGGTGATAGCGGCCTTCAGGGGCTCGGCATGCTCCAGCAGGTGTAGGGCGATGATATTCAGGGATGACACGCCATTGTACGAATCATGCGCCGCCTGCTGGGCATAGAGGCCGATAGCCTGGGATAGGGCCGCCACGTCCAGCGGTCCGGTTGTCTCCAGCCGCAGGGTGGCCGGCAGGCTGCCCGCCACCGTGTCGTCGTCCGTCTCTGCCGTCGTCACCAGGGACAGCCCCGCTTGCGCCAGGCGTATGCGCGCCTCCTCCCCAAGGCTGGCCACGCCCAGGCCTAGCGGGTCGGGGGCGCCGCCTTGGGCCAGGGCGCGGGCCTTGGCGAAGGCGGCCACCGCCGTGTCCGCCTGCTCGCGTTTCGCCGCCACCCGGCCCAGCATGTAGGCGGCCCAGACGGCGCGGGGGGCGCCATCGGCCGCCGGCAGGTCCAGGATCGCCTGGAAGCGGGCGGCGGCCTGGTCCAGCCGGCCGGCCTTATAATCCACGGCGGCGGCGGTGTAGAGGCGCACGGCGGCGGGCAGCTTTTCCCCCAGGGCATAGGCCTTGTCGCCGTCACCGGCCGCGCGCAGGGCGGCGATCAGGGCCGCCGCGTCGGCCGGCAAGCCAGCTGTCTCGGCGTCGGTGCGCAACTTGGCCCGCGTATCGTCGGTCGCCCAGCGGTTCTCCACTGCCTTCATCGTGTCGGTGGGGGCGGGCACCAGATGCGCCGCCTCCCAGGCGAAGGGGTTGGCGGGCGTCTCCGCCAGCGTCACCTCGCGGCGGTCCAGTAACTGCCAGGGGAAATCCGGGCCGCAGGCGATGGCGATGCCGGCGGCACCGGTCAGCAGCAGGACGGACAGGGTGAGGACGCGAGGGCTAGGGGCGGACATGGATCACCGGCGGTGAGGGGGAATCGGGGCAGCGCAGCCAGCCCACCGCCCGGTGCTCCCCAGGCGGCAGCAGGCCGGGGGACAGGCGCACAAGGCGGGGTTGGGGGGCCAGGGGATCGCGGGCATAGCCGTTGGCGCCGTCGCCCAGGGGGCACGCAGCCGGCAGGTCCAGGCCGGCGGGCACCTCGGCATCGGCGGCACCGTCATTGACCAGTACCAGGGATGACAGGCCGGGCGTCGCCGTGGCCTCGGCCTGCGCGACGATATGGCCAATGGGCGTCTGTCCCCGCGCCACGGCGGCCCAGGTGGCCAGCGACCAGGCGCGGCGATCCTCGGCGGTGGGCAGGCGGAACCAGGCGATGCCTTTGAGGTTGGGCGGCGCCTTGGCGCGTAAGGTCTTCAGAAAGGCAGCCACATCGGCGGGCCGGGCCATTAGCTCCGCGGCATGCGCGCCGCCGCCCAGCAGGGGCGTTTCCCCTTCCACCGTCGCCAGGCTGTCGTCGGCGTTCCAGCTGACCCGCGCGCCATAGTCGGGCAGGGCTACGCGGAAGGGCGTGCCGAAACGTTGGCCGTAGGCCGCGACCCAGCGGGCGGCCTGGGCCGGGTTGAACAGCCCGTCGGTGGGGGCGGCCACGGCATGGACCTGCAGCACCACCTCATCCGGCACCGCCACCACGTCGGCCAGGGCGGGGGCCGGCAGCCAGGTGGGCAGGGCGGTGATGGACAGGCGCGTGCCGTCCAACCCGCCGCCGCCCAGCCGCATGCGCAGGTCCATCAGGAAGCGGGCATAGAAGGGCAGGCGGGACGTCGGGCAATCATGGTCGATCTCCAGCCCCGCCACCGCGACTCCGGCCTCACGCCAACGCTCCAGCGGTGCCAGGGCCGCCGCCACCAGGGGGACGGGATCGGTATTGCTCAACCGGCCGTCGATGCGCACCACCAGGATGACCGGCCGCCCGGCCAGATGCGCGCGCAGGGCCTCCAACCGTGCATCGTTCAGCAGCACGGGGGCCACCCGCCCCTCCGCCGAGACCTCCGACGCCAGTACACGCCAGGCGGCGACGTCGGGCGCCGCCTGGTCCATCGCCTGGCCCAAGGCCGGTGTCCAGGCGCGCTGCCAGACATAGATGTCGTTGGGCAAGAGGGCGGGCAACAGACCCAAATGGGAATTGGGGCGGGACGGCATCAGGCTCGCCGCCGCGGCGCCGGCACACATCAGGGTCAGGGCGGCCAGAAGGATCCGGGGCCTGGGCAGGGGCATGGAAGGGGGTGGGCGGCAGGGTAGGCGGGACGGACGCATTCTACCGTCGCGCCGGCCCCACCGAAACGGAATTTCCAAGCTGCCGGAGGAGGCGTCTGAAGCCAACCTCAAACCCGCCGCCTGATGACCTCACCAGTGGGGGCGACTGTCAGGGGATAACCGTCTCTGTACACTCTGTACAATCAGAGCGACTGTCTTTGCGGTCAAGCGGTTTTGGGGTCCCATGGCTTTTGATCCCGGATGATGGCATTGAGGATGGTGAGCAGCTTTCTGGCGACGG
>NZ_VITO01000021.1:0-106672 GCF_007828025.1 Nitrospirillum bahiense | reverse complement strand
GCAATCGATGGCTTCCTATGAATCATCCTTCTACGGCGAAGGCTACACGCTTATGCCAGCTCCGCTGTCAACCAGCGCTTCAAGCGATTGCCCTGAGGACCGCCCGGCCCGGCTTGACCGCCAGGGGGCCGGGGCCCTACCTTCGCCATCCGGTTTTATCTTCCTGCCAAGGCCATATCCATGACCCGCATCTTCTCCGGCATGCAGCCGACCCGCCTGCTCCACCTCGGCAACTACCTGGGCGCGCTGCGGAACTGGGTGGCCTTGCAGGACCAGTATGAATGCATCTTCTGTGTCGTGGATCTGCACGCCCTGACGCTGCCGCAGGACGCGCCGACGCTGACCAAGAACATCCGCGCCGTGGCCGCAGCCTACATCGCCGCCGGCATCGATCCCGACCGCAACCTGATCTACAACCAGTCGGCCGTGTCGGGTCATTCCGAACTGGCCTGGATCTTCTCCTGCCACACCCCCATGGGTTGGCTGAACCGCATGACCCAGTTCAAGGAGAAGGCGGGCAAGCAGAAGGACATGGCGGCCCTGGGCCTCTATGCCTATCCCGTGCTGATGGCCGCCGACATCCTGCTGTACAAGGCGACCCACGTGCCGGTGGGTGAGGACCAGAAGCAGCATCTGGAACTGGCCCGCGACATCGCCGGCGCCTTCAACCGCTTCTATGAGAAGGACGTGTTCCCCCTGCCGGAACCGCAGATCCTGGGTGAGGCGACCCGGGTGATGAGCCTGCGCGACGGCACCAAGAAGATGAGCAAGTCGGACGAGTCCGACTACAGCCGCATCAACCTGACGGACGACGCCGACGCCATCGCCCTGAAGATCCGCAAGGCCAAGACCGATCCGGAGCCGCTGCCGGCCACGCTGGAGGAATTGGCCAAGCGGGCCGAGGCCGACAACCTGGTCACCATCTACGCCGCGCTGGAGAACATCTCCAAGCAGGACGCCCTGTCCCGCCACGCCGGCGCCACCTTCTCCGCCTTCAAGGCCGATCTGTGCGACCTGGCGGTGGCCAAGCTGTCGCCCATCACGACCAAGATGAACGAGCTGCTGGCCGACCCGGCCGAGCTGGACCGGATCCTGCGCAAGGGGGCCGACAAGGCCAATGAGATCGCGGCCCGGACCATGGCCGAGGTGAAGGACATCGTGGGCCTGCTGCGGCCCTGAGCCGCGCAGAGGTTCCGGTGCTTTGAGATCAACGGCATGGGACCTGTTCCCGTGCCGTTTTTCTTTGGGCGCGACGGCAAGGGCCATGGCCCGCGTGCCGCCGCTCGGGTAGAGTTGGACCCGTGGCCGGCACGCCTTAAGGGTCCCATGCAAATCTATCTGCCGATCGCCGAGATGTCGGTCAATGTCTTCTGGGTCCTGGGCCTGGGGGCCATGGTCGGCTTCCTGTCGGGCCTGTTCGGTGTGGGCGGCGGCTTCCTCATGACGCCGCTCTTGATCTTTATCGGCGTGCCGCCGGCGGTGGCGGTGGGCACCCAGGCCAACCAGCTGGTGGGGGCCGGCGTCTCCGGCGTCATGTACCATTGGCGCAAGCGCAACGTGGATGTGAAGCTGGGCCTGGTGATGCAGGCCGGGGGCATCGTCGGCACCGTGCTGGGCGTCATGCTGTTCGGCATGTTGCAGCGGCTGGGCCACATCGACCTGGTCATCTCCCTGTCCTACGTCATCTTCCTGGGGGGCATCAGCGGCCTGATGCTGATGGAAAGCGTGCGCGCCCTGTTCCGTGGCCGGCGCAAGGGGGCGACGCGGGGCAAGCTGCACCACCACACCTGGCTGCATGGCCTGCCGTTCAAGATGCGCTTCCCCCGCTCGCGCCTGTACATCAGCGTGCTGCTGCCGGTGGGCATCGGCTTCATCGGTGGCGTGCTGGTGGCCATCATGGGCATCGGCGGCGGCTTCCTGCTGGTGCCGGCCATGATCTACATCCTGGGCATGCCCACCACCCTGGTGGCCGGAACCTCGCTGCTGCAGATCATCCTGACCACGGCGGTCGCCGCCGTGCTGCAGGCCGCCACCAACCACACGGTCGACATCCTGCTGGCCATGATGCTGCTGATCGGCGGCGTGCTGGGGGCCCAGCTCGGCTCGCGCGCCAGCGGCTATCTCAAGGGCGAACAGGCCCGCGCCCTGCTGGCCCTGACCGTGCTGGGGGTGGCCGTCAAGCTGGCGGTGGACCTGGTGCTGACGCCGGACGACCTCTATTCCATCACCACCACGGCGGGCCCGAAATGAGGGCGCGGCGCTGGGGCGGGGCGATGGCTGTGCTGGCGTTGCTGGCAATTTGGACACCGGCGCGGGCCCAGACCCTGGTGGCCGACCTGTCCAGCCATTTGATCGCCATCACCACCGGCTTCACCGGCACCGACGTTGTGCTGTTCGGCGCCATCGACCAGCCGGGCGACGTCGCCGTGGTGATCGAGGGGCCGGAAACCTCGCAGACCGTGCGGCGCAAGGACCGCATGGCCGGCATCTGGATCAACAACGAGACCCTGAAATTCTCCCACGTTCCCGGTTTCTACGGCGTCGCCAGCAACAAGCCGCTGGACGCGCTGCTGCCGCCGGCGGTTGCTCAGCGCCACGAAATCGGGCTTGATCATGTGCGCATGCTGCCGCGCGCCGACGCCGATGCGGCCACGGTGGCGGAGTTCCGCGCCGCCCTGATCCGCAACAAGCAGCGCGAGGGGCTGTACGGCACCGAAGTGGGGGAGGTGGTCTTCCTGGGCCAGCGCCTGTTCCGCACCTCGATCAGCTTTCCGGCCAACGTGCCGATCGGGTTGTACACCGTCAGCGTCTACCTCATCCGCAACCAGGACGTGGTGGGGGCTCAGACCACGCCGCTGGCCGTCAGCAAGATCGGCTTCTCCGCCGACATCTTCGACTTCGCCCAGCACAACGGCCTGGTCTATGGCCTGGTGGGTGTGCTGTTGGCGGTGGGCGCCGGCTGGCTGGCCGGCAGCGTCTTCCGCAAGGGCTGAGGCCTGATCGTTCCAACCGTTGAGCAGAGGGGTGCCGCGTCCCATGTCCACCGAAGATCCCACCTCCGCGCTGAGCACCGCTCCCGCTGCCTGCCAGACCCGCATCTTCCTGGTGGTGGTGGACGAGACGGAAGAGATGACCGTCGCCCTGCACTACGCCGCCCGGCGCGCCCGCAGCACCGGCGGCCGGGTCGCCCTGATGCACTGCATCGAGCCGGGCGACTTCCAGCACTGGGCGGCGGTGGAGGACCTGATGCGCCAGGAACGGCGGGAGGAGGCGGAGCAGCTGCTGCAGCGCCTGGCCCGCGATGTGGTGGACATCTGCGGCTCCCCCCCGGCGATCTATCTAAGGGAGGGCGACACCCGCGATGAGCTGTTGGCCCTGATCGCGGAGGAACCCACCATCTCCATCCTGGTGTTGGCCGCCGGTACCGGAACCGCCGGGCCCGGCCCCCTCATCACCTATATCGTGGGCAAGATGTCCGGCACGCTGCGCATCCCCATCACCATCGTTCCCGGCTCGCTGAATGACCTGCAGCTGGATTTGATCACCTGAGGCGCGGCCAGACCGGCATTCTTGCGTTCGCGATATGGGTGGGCGCCCTGTTTTAAAACTGTGACCGGGATTTTTAAAAGCGGTGATGGCGGTCATTCCGCTTTTGAAAATCCGACCTTTTAAAATCCGCCGGCGCTCGCAATCGCGGGCCCGGCATCGCATCGCCACAGGCACTAATTCCGGCCGTTTCCGAGGGTTTTCGCGGCTTGTTTTGCGGCCGTGCCAGTCCCGGCGCGGGGTCGCGCAGACCGGGTCTGTGACGTGACGCCTTGATATTGGCGGACAGTGGCCCCATTTTGGCTAAAATGCTGGTGCACATACGGCGCGCTGCCGTATTTTAAATCCACATTTCCGTGTTGTCTTTCAAGGTTTTCCGAATGTTCATCCAGACCGAGGACACCCCCAATCCGGCCACCCTGAAGTTCATTCCGGGCCGGGAGGTGTTGGCGCGGGGAACGGCCGATTTCGCCGACCGGACGGCCGCCGACCGCTCTCCCCTGGCGCAGGCGCTGTTCGATGTCGACGGCGTGGAACGGGTCTTCCTGGGCGGTGATTTCGTCACCGTTACCAAGGGGGGGAGCCAGGATTGGTTCACGCTGAAGCCCCAGATCCTGGGCCGGATCATGGAGCATTTCGCCGCCGAGCGCCCCGTCCTGCTGGACGAGGCGGAAGACGGCCACAGCGAAGGTGAAGAAGAAGATTCCGAGATCATCACCCAGATCAAGGAATTGCTGGACACCCGCGTGCGTCCGGCCGTGGCGCAGGATGGTGGCGACATCACTTTCCACGGTTTCGACAAGGGCGTGGTCTACCTGACCATGAAGGGTTCGTGCGCCGGCTGCCCCAGCTCGACCGCGACATTGAAGGCCGGCATCGAAAACATGCTGCGTTATTACATTCCTGAGGTTGTCGAAGTGCGCGCTGCCCGCTAGTATGCGCGCCGCCCACCCCCCGGATCGGAACGGGGAGGATGGTTTGGTGGGCGGCACCTGATGGGAACTGGGACCGACAGAGACGCGTCCCCCCGACGGTGTAAGTTCCCGTGCAGCCATGCCGGCCTGGAGAATGGCCCACATAGTGGCGGGCCCATTGGGCATGGCTGAACGGATTATCCCGGATTTGATTTCCGGCAGCAAAAACGTCCCATGGACGCGTACCCCGATCGCCCTATGTCCCTGAGCTGTGGACGCGATCGATGGGGCGGGCGTCTGGACGTTCCTCGGTAACTGTTCGGAGCATTCATTAATGGCGAAGGTCGACACTGCGGGGATTCCCGCGCAGCGCTGGCTGGCTATTGGTTCCGTGCTCGTGATGGTTTTCGCGGTGTTCCCGTTAACCCTCGCTGAGCTGGCGTCCGGAAGCGGTCCGCTTCTGGCACCCACCGGTTTTATCATTCCCGTGACCCGCCCGGCCGCCCCGGCCGTGGCCCAGGTGCAGCAGCCCGTGACCGTCCAGCCCAAGCTGGACGCGCAGAACCTGCTGGCCCTGTTTAAGGAAAAGAATTTCACGCTGGACGAGGTGCGCACCGGCGAGCGTCCCGTGCCCCGCATCGTGCTGGCGGGCCTGCCCCGCGACCTCGGCAAGATGGACAGCGTGGACGACCGCAAGCAGATCTTCGTGAACACCATGCTGCCCTTGCTGCTGCTGGTGAATGAGGAGATCGAGCGGGACCGCGCCCGCCTGATGGCGTTGCGCGACAGCATGAAGGGCGTGCCGGCCGATGCCGCCGCCAAGGCGGCCGTGACCGCCGCCCCCACCCCCGCCAATGCCAACGCGCCCATCGGCGGCACGGTGGTGACCGCCGCCGTCCGTACCCCGGCCGTGGGCGTGACGCCCCACGCCGCCGCCGACCCGGCCCAAACCGCCACGACGCCCACCCCCGGCGCCGCCATGTCGCCGCTGGATCAGGTGTGGGTGGCGCGGCTGGCGGCCCGTTACGGCATGGATCCCGCCCGCAAGATCGACCTCGACGCCCTGCTGCGCCGGGTGGACGTGGTGCCGGTGTCCATGGCGCTGGCCCAGGCGGCCGAGGAAAGCGGCTGGGGCACGTCCCGCTTCGCCCAGCACGGCAACGCCCTGTTCGGCCAGCTGACCTGGTCGGAAGAGGAGAAGGAGGGCATCACCCCCCGCAACCGTCACCCCGGCGACACCTCGCGCTTCCGCAAGTTCGAGGATCTGCTGGAATGCGTGCGCGTCTACATGCAGAACCTGAACACGCACGACGCCTACGCCCAGTTCCGCGCCACCCGCGCCAGCCTGCGCCGGCAGGGCAAGCCGCTGGACACCATGCTGCTGCTGAACACGCTGGATAAGTATTCCGAACTGGGTCCAGTCTATGTGAAGGCCGTGCGCTCCCTCATCCGCACCAACAACCTGCGCGATTTCGACCAGGCGGTGCTGCACAACGAGCCGCAACAGATCGTGGTGCAGGTGAAGCGGGCCAGCTGACGCGCCCACTTGCACGGGCCCGCCCGCTCTCTTGACGGTTTCTTGATTTTCCGGGCGCCGCGAAGCCGGCAGTCTTGCGGCGCCCCAGACCCCTCGGCATGCTTCCCCCCGGCATGCTTCGGGGCCCCCACCCGGACAATCACAGGCAGGAAACCGGATCCCATGAGCGAACCCTTGACCGAGGCAGGCAAGGACCTGCTGTTCCGTACCGCCCGCACCCAGAACGGCTGGATCGACAAGCCGGTGTCCGAGGCGCTGCTGCGCGAACTCTATGACCTGTTCAAGTTCGGCCCCACCAGTGCCAACTGCAGCCCAGCCCGCATCGTCTTCGTGACCTCGGCCGAGGGCAAGGAACGGCTGAAGTCCGCCCTGTCCGGCAACAACACCGAGAAGACGATGAAGGCGCCGGTCACCGCCATCATCGGCCATGACTTGGCCTTTTATGACCAGCTGCCCCGGCTGTTCCCTCATGCCGACGCCCGGTCGTGGTTCACCAGCAGCGAAGAGCTGGCCCGCACCACGGCCTTCCGCAACGGCACCCTGCAGGGTGCCTACCTCATGCTGGCCGCCCGTTCCCTGGGCCTGGACTGCGGCCCCATGTCCGGTTTCGACAACGCCAAGGTCGATGCCGAGTTCTTTCCCGACAGCACGGTGAAGTCCAACTTCCTGTGCAACCTGGGTTATGGCGATCCAGCCAAGGTCTTCCCACGCCTGCCGCGGCTGGAGTTCGAGGAAGCGTGCAGTATTGTTTGAGGTTCCCTCAGGCGCCGGGCGCCAGCATCCGCTGGCTTGGCTATCTTCGCTCCGCCCTGCGGCGCCCGCAGTCGCGGGCTAGGGTAAAAAGTGCGGCCTGGGCCCCTAGGGTTCAGGCCAGCACCTCAGGCCGTCAGCCTCGGCCCCAGCGCGCCGTCGTCCACCAGCGGATAGCGGTGGGCGTCGGGCAGCTGGTAGTGCCACCATTCCGATACGTAGTGCGTCCACCCCGCCACGGCCATGATGCCCATCAGTAGGGCGCGGTTGCGCTGGACCTCCGCCGGCACCGTGTCGTCGGTGTGGTAGGCGCGGGGGCTCATATCGTCGAAGCCCGTGCCCATGTCCAGCGGTGTGCCGTCGCCTTGAGCCAGGGTGAGATCCACCGCCACGCCGCGCGTATGGTTTGAGCCCTCGCGGGGGTCGGCGATGAACACCGGATCCGGCAGGGCCCGCCACAGCGCCCATTGCGCCTGCGGCGGGCGATAGGCATCGAAGATGCGCAGCCGCAGGCCCAGCGCGCCCGCGCGGGTAACGGCCCGGGCCAGGCAGGCGGCGGCAGCCGGATGCAGCAGGCAGGTCGGCCGGCTATACAGGGGGCTTCCCGTCAGGTTGTCGGCCGTGGCATAGCGAAGGTCGAGGTCGACGTCGAACCCCGACCCTGGGGCGATGGTTATGAAATGCGGCTGGCCGGTGGGTGCCATGGTCGCGTGCTGCCTCGTTTGGGTATGTCTTGGGTTCGGGAACGTTCTAGGGAAACCGCCATATGGGCCAAACCAGCGCCAGCTCACCGGCCGATGCCTTCCTGCCGGGGCCCACGATAGCATTGGGCATCGACACCGCCACCAGCGTCTGCGCTGTGGCCCTGTGGCAGGTGGATCCCGCCACGGGCGAGTCCCGCGCCCTGGCGGCCAAGGCCGAGGCGCTGGCCCGGGGCCAGGCCGAGCGCCTGCTGCCCCTGGTGGAAGAGGTGCTGGCCGAGGCCGGACTGGATTACGCTGCTATTGACCGCTACGGCGTCACCATCGGCCCCGGCGCCTTCACCGGCTTGCGCGTGGGCTTGGCGGCGGCGCGCGGCCTGGCGCTGGCCGCCGGCCGGCCGCTGATGGGCGTCACCGGCCTGCAGGCCTTCGCCCACGCCGCCGTTCATGGCCTGGGGGGCACGGTGCCCGACGGGCGGCCCCTGCTGGTCGCCATCGACAGCCGGCGCGATGACGTCTACCTGCAGGCGTTCGATGCTACCGGCTTGGCCCTGTCCGAACCGGAAGCGGTGCTGCCGGCCGATGTGCCGGCCTTCGCCGCCCGCCTGCCCGGCCTGCCACTGCTGCTGGGCGATGCGGCGCCCGCGTTGGCGACGGTGCTGAGCATTGCCGGCTGTGACCATTTGGTGGCTGGGCTCTCCGCCGAGGGGCCGGCGCTGGCGGTGGCGCGCATGACGGCGCTGGCCACCCCGGCCGTGTTGGCCACCCATCCGGCCAACCCCCTTTACATCCGGGCACCGGATGTCACGGTGGCCCCGGGGAAACCGGCCTGATGGCGGCCGCCTGGCGGATCCGCCCCGCGCTGGCGGTCGAGGCCGAGGTGTTGGCGGCGGTGCACGCCCTGTGCTTCGCCGATCCCGACGTGGCCGGACCGGCTTGGTCGGCCCAGGCCATTGTCGATCTCATGGGCCTGCCCGGCGTGGCCGCCCTGATCGCCCAGGATGAACAGGAACCCCTGGGCATGGCCCTGATCCGCACCGTGGTGGACGAGGCGGAGATCCTTACCATCGGGGTTACCCCCACGGCCAGGGGCCGGGGCCTTGGCACCGCCCTGACCCAGGCCTGTGTCGATACGGCCGCCACCGCCGGTGCCGCCGCGCTTTATTTGGAGGTGGCGGAGACCAACGCGCCGGCCCGCCGTCTTTACGCCGCCACGGGCTTTGAACCCGTGGGCCGCCGGGCGAATTACTACCACCTTGGCGGCCAGTCCGTGGCGGCGCTGCTGCTGCGCCGCGCGGTGGGCGCCAACGCCGCAGGGTAAAGCCGCGCGCACGGCCACGGAAACAAAATAAGCGCGTGGATTTTACTTTGTTACACGTATGCGGTGTATGCCTTCCGGCTGATCAATCCGCTCCGGCCCGCGCATCTCCACTGTATAGCCGTGCTCGGCCAATGACCTTGGGACGTTCTGAAGCGGCTCACCGCTGTTGAGCCGAATTTCCAGCGTTTCGCCCGGCTTCAACTTTTCCACCGCAAGCTTGGCTCTCACAAAGGTAATAGGGCAAACCTGCGTCGTTATATCCAAAAGACTGGGTATAGGCGTCTCGGTTATCAATCTATCCTCACGCGATGGACTTGAACGTTATTGCCATGCCTATGGTTTAGACTTATACAAGTCAGGTACTGAATCCTTGGAGTAAGGAAAATGACCGGTCCGTCCGCGGCGAGTGAGTTGTTATCCCTGACCACCGAAATTGTTTCCGCCCACGTCTCCAATAATACAGTGCCCCCTGCCGATCTGACGGCGCTGATCGAACAGGTCTACAAGACCCTGACCAACATCGGGCAGGAGCAGCCGGCGACGGTGGAGAAGCCCCAGCCCGCCGTGCCGATCAAGCGGTCGGTCACGCCTGAATACATTGTGTGCCTTGAGGATGGAAAAAAGCTCAAAATGCTGAAGCGCCATCTGAAGACGGCCTACAACATGACGCCCGAGGAATATCGCGAGAAGTGGTCCCTGCCGACGGATTACCCCATGGTGGCCCCGAACTACGCCAAGCAGCGCTCGCGCCTGGCCAAGGAAATCGGCCTGGGCACTCGGGCACGCGGCGACGCCTGACACTCCTGCCCAGCCCCCTCGGCGGTCGGTTTGGCCTGCCGGTCCAGGCAAAACGTCCGATCCGGCCGGCCGCAGGGCAGGGCTGCGCCGCAACCGTCCGGCACCCCTGCGGCGCCCGGAATGACCGTCCCAGGCGCCCGGCGCCTACGGCTGCGGTCCCGGGCCGGAAGGCAGCAGGGGGCGGACCGTCCCGGACCGGTTTTCCAAGCGGTGACGGCCATTTGCGGTGGCCCCCGCCATTGGTTCCAGACGCGCCGGACAAGCCCCACCACCACCCCAGGTGCAGCGCGTTTCCGCAGCTTTGGCGAAACCGCGGTGATTGTTTCTTCGACCTAACAGACGCGTGAATCTTTCGTGACCCGGTGGGGCTCCCCCGCATGAGTCGGTTGACCGCCCCGCGTCGCTTTGTGGTATGCCAATGTCGGAAGCGTCCTCCCGGGGGGTCGTAAGCCCGGCTTCGAACAGGCCAGGACTTCGAACGGGAGCGCGTCACGCAAATCGCGACCGCCTCTGGCGCCGCTCAAGGACCGCGAACGAGAGCATGGCTGACATCACGATCGACGCTCTGACCTCTGGCGATCTTCGCATGGGGAGCCTGGAGGTCCGCCTCGCCGAAACCAAGGCTGAGGTCGAGGCTGCCCAGGCCATTCGCTACCAGGTCTTCTACGAAGAGATGGAAGCGCACCCGACGCCGGAGATGCTGCGCCTGCGCCGCGACTTCGATGATTTCGACCCGCTGTGCGACCACCTGCTGGTCATCGACCACGCCCGTGGGGCCGGGGCCGCCGGGGTGGTGGGGACCTACCGCCTGATCCGCCGCGCCGCCGCCGCCCGCGCAGGCTCCTTCTACTCCAGTGATGAATACGACATCGCCCGTCTGGAGGAATACCGGGGCGAGATCCTGGAGCTGGGCCGCTCGTGCGTGGACGCCGCCTATCGCAGCCGCCACGCCATGCAGCTGCTGTGGCGCGGCATCGCGGCCTATGTCGCCGTGTACGACATCCATCTGCTGTTCGGTTGCGCCAGCCTGCCCGGCACCGATCCCAAGGCGTTGGCCCTGCCGCTGTCCTACCTGCACTATCATCACCTGGCCCCGCCGGCCCTGCGCCCGGTGGCCCTGCCGCACCGCTACGTCGACATGCGGCTGATGGAAGAGCATGATGTGGACCCGCGCCGGGGGCTGGCCATGGTGCCGCCGCTCATCAAGGGCTACTTGCGCCTGGGCGGTTTCGTGGGCGATGGCGCCGTGGTCGACCATCAGTTCAACACCACCGACGTCTCCATCGTGGTGAAGACCGACATGATCACCGACAAGTACCTGCGCCATTACGAGCGGCGCGGCTCGTCCCTGATCTGATCCTGTCCGCTTCCCCAGCATCCGCAACCTCGTCCGGAGGAGGGCATACCATGGCGATCGGCTCCACCCGTGCCGGTTCCGTGCGCCTGGCCCTCTATATGGCGTGGACCTTCCTGTGCATTCCGGTGCAGGCGGCCCTGGTGTCGCTGAACTTGCCGGGGCAGGCGCGCTTCCCCCGTTTCTACCATCGTGTCTGTTGCCGGCTGATGCTGGCGCTGGACGTCGATGTGGTGGGGGAGCCGTCGGTGGGCCGCCCGACCCTGTTCGTCTCCAATCACTCCTCCTACCTGGACATCCCGGTCCTGGGCTCCGTCATTCCTTGCTCCTTCGTGGCCAAGTCCGAGGTGGGCCTGTGGCCCCTGTTCGGGTTGCTGGCCAAGCTGCAGCGCACCGTCTTCATCAACCGCGCCAACAAGCGCGAGGCCGGGAAGCAGCGCGACGACATGGCCGGCCGCCTGATCGGTGGGGACAGCTTGGTTCTGTTCCCCGAGGGCACCAGCAGCGACGGCAACCGCGTCCTGCCGTTCAAGACCGCCCTGTTCGCCGTGGCCAACACCCAGGTGGACGGCCATCCGGTGGCGGTGCAGCCGGTCAGCGTGACCTGCACCCACCTGGACGATCTGCCGCTGGGGCATGAACTGCGCCCCTTGTACGCCTGGTATGGCGACATGGAACTGCCGCCCCACCTGTGGCAGATGATCGGTGCCGGCCGCCTGCGCATCCGGGTGGAATTCCACCCCGTGGTGTCGCTGGAGGACTTCTCCTCCCGCAAGGCCCTGGCCGATCATTGCTGGCAGGTGGTGGCCGCGGGCGTGGACCGCGCCGTGTCCGGGCGCTGGTCGCGGGCCTTGGCGCCCACCCGCCCCGCATCGTCCGCACCGGCGGGCATCGCGCCGGAAGCGGCGGCCGGGACGGCCTGATCACCGTCATGACGTGCGCCGCCCCGCTTGCCGCCCGGATCAGCCCAGGCCGAACCCCACCTTGACTACTGCCCCCGGCCGCCTAATGTTACGGCCAGCGCGCCAGCCCAGAGCCGGCGCGCCTTTTCCTGTTCGTGCGGTGCCCGCGGCCGGTGATCCGGCGTGGCAAGGAGTTCGGTGTGGCGACGTCGCGTAAGAAGCTGTTCATCAAGACCTACGGCTGCCAGATGAACGTCTATGACAGCGGCCGCATGGCCGACGTTCTGGCGCCGCTGGGCTATGAGCCGGCGGAGGAGGCGGAGGGGGCCGACATGGTCATCCTCAACACCTGCCACATCCGCGAGAAGGCGTCGGAGAAGGTTTATTCCGAACTGGGCCGGCTGCGCCTGCAGCAGCAGGAGAAGGCCGCGGCGGGTGAGCGCATGATCATCGCCGTGGCCGGCTGCGTCGCCCAGGCGGAGGGCGCGGAGATCATGGCGCGCGCGCCCCATGTCGACATGGTGTTCGGGCCGCAGACCTATCACCAGCTGCCGGAGATGGTGACCCGCGCCGTGCGCGGCGCCGGCGGCGTCATCAACACCGATTTCCCGGTGGAGAGCAAATTCGACCTGCTGCCGGGCGAGGGCGCCACGCCCCAGGGGCCGTCGGCCTTCGTCTCCGTCCAGGAAGGCTGCGACAAGTTCTGCACCTTCTGCGTCGTGCCCTACACGCGGGGCGCGGAATATTCCCGCTCCGCCGCGCAAATCCTGGAAGAGACGCGCCGCATGGTGGCCAACGGCACGGTGGAGATCACCCTGCTGGGCCAGAACGTCAACGCCTACCACGGCGAAGGGCCGGACGGCCGGACCTGGGGCCTGGGGCGGCTCATCCGCGAACTGGCGGAGATCGATGGGCTGCGGCGCATCCGCTACACCACCTCCCATCCCCGCGACATGGACGACGACCTGATCAGCGCCCACGGCCAGGTGCCGCAGCTGATGCCCTTCGTCCACCTGCCGGTGCAAAGCGGGTCAGACCGCATCCTGGCGGCCATGAACCGCAAGCACACGGCCGACGACTACCGCCGCATCGTCGATAAGCTGCGCGACGCCCGGCCGGGTCTGGCGCTCAGCAGCGACTTCATCGTCGGCTTTCCCGGTGAGACGGCGGAGGATTTCGCCGCCACCCTGCGGCTGATCACCGACGTGACCTATGCCAGCGCCTATTCCTTCAAATACAGCGCGCGCCCCGGTACCCCCGCCGCCGCCATGGCGGAGGGTCGCCTGACCGAGGACGACAAGTCGGCGCGGCTTGAGGCGGTGCAGAACCTGCTGGCCGGACAGCAACGCGCCTTCAACGCCGGCCTGCTGGGCACGGTGCAGGAGGTGCTGTTCGACCGCCGGGGCAAACTGCCCGGCCAGTTGCTGGGCCGCAGCCCCTATATGCAGGCCGTCCACGCCGCGGCACCCGACCGCCTGCTGGGGCAAGTGGTGCCGGTGCGCGTCACCGCGGTGTCGGCCAGCAGCCTGGGCGGCGAGGTCGTGACCACCGAAAGCGTGCACGGCGAGGCCCAGCAGGGCGCGGGCGGCCGCCCATCCTTCATCAGCCCCGATATCAAGGCCAATCATCAGGAGATGACGGCGTGACCCAAGTGTCCGGACCGGACCAGCGTATCGATCTGCAGTTCGATGACAATCGCCTGCTGCCCCTGCTGTTCGGGGAACATGAGCAGTATCTGAGCCGAGTCGAGCGCCAGCTGGGCGTCAACCTCATCAGCCGCGGCAACTGCCTGACGATCACCGGGCCCGAGGATGCCACCGGGGCCGCTCGCGCCGCCCTGGATGCCCTGTGGGAACGACTGAAGCGCGGCATGCCCGTGGGTCCGGCCGAGGTCGACGCCGCCATGCGCATCGCCACCGGCGTGGATGCCGAAAGCCGGGGCCGGGCCTTGGCCTCCATCACCCGGCCGGAGGCGGTGCTGAAGACCCGCCGCCGCGACATCACCCCGCGCTCCCCCACCCAGGCGGCCTATCTGAAGGCGCTGGCGGAGAACGAGTTGGTGTTCGGCTTGGGGCCCGCCGGCACGGGCAAGACTTATCTCGCCATGGCGCAGGCCGTGTCGCTGTTGATCACCGGCCGGGTGGACCGCATCGTCCTGTCCCGCCCGGCGGTTGAGGCGGGGGAGAAGCTGGGCTTCCTGCCCGGCGACATGCGCGAGAAGGTGGACCCCTACCTGCGGCCGCTCTACGACGCGCTGCACGACATGCTGCCGGCGGAGCAGGTGGCCAAGCGCCTGGTGTCGGGCGAGATCGAGGTGGCGCCGCTGGCCTTCATGCGCGGCCGCACCCTGGCGAATGCGTTCGTCGTGCTGGACGAGGCGCAGAACACCACGCCCATGCAGATGAAGATGTTCCTGACCCGCCTGGGCGAAGGCAGCCGCATGGCCATCACCGGCGACCTCAGCCAGGTGGACCTGCCCAGCGGCGTGAAGTCCGGCCTGCGCGAGGCGGTGGAGGTGCTGGAGGGTGTGGAGGGGGCGGCCTTCGTCCACTTCTCCGCCGCCGACGTCGTGCGCCATCCTCTGGTCGGCCGCATCGTCGACGCCTATGACCGCGCCGACGCCCGCAGGAAGCGCCTGGCCGACAAGGTCAAGACACCGGCGGAAACCGGGGAATGACCATGGACATGGCACGGGCCGATGCCCTCGAAATCATCGTCGAGGTCGAGGCTGGCGACTGGGAAGCCACCATCCCCGACGTCGAGGAGTTGGTGAGCGAGGCTGCGCGCAAGGCCTTGCGGCAAGCGCTGGCCGTCGACGCCGACGCCCTGCCGGAGGGGGAGGGCGAGGTCTCCATCCTGCTGTCCGACAACGCCGCCGTGCGGGTGCTGAACCACCAGTACCGGGGCAAGGACAAGCCCACCAACGTCCTCTCTTTCCCCATGCTGGGCGACGAGGATGAGGACGAGGAATTTGAGCTTCCGGAAGGGATGGAACGCCCGCCCTACCTGCTGGGCGACATCATCCTGGCGTATGAAACCTTGATGACGGAGGCGGCGGAACAGAACAAACCGGTCGCCAACCACTTGACCCACCTTGTGATCCATGGCGTGTTGCACTTATTGGGCTATGATCACATTGAGGACGCCGAGGCCGAGACCATGGAACGGCTGGAGACGGTGATCCTGGCGGACATGGGCATCGCCGATCCCTACCGGGACGGTGCCGGCCCCACCCGCGAAGACCCTCAGAGCGAAGAGACCACGCGCTAACCGATGGCCGATCTTTCCGACAGTCGAACGCCCCGTGAAGACGGGGCCGAAGATCACGGGTCACTGACCCAGCAATTCCGGGGCTGGCTGCGGGCCGCCCTGGGCGGGCGCGTGGATCCCACGCTGCGCGACACCATTGAAGAGCTGATCGAGGACAGCAGCGCGGACGAGACGTCCGTGGGCGGCAATGAGCGCACGCTGCTGGCCAACATCCTGAAGCTCCGGGGCCGCACCGTGGTCGACATCATGGTGCCCCGCGCCGATATCCTGGGCATCGAGGCCTCGATCAGCCTGCCGGATCTGATCCGCCGCTTTTCCGAGGACGCGCACTCGCGCATGCCGGTCTACCGCGAAACCTTGGACGACGTCATCGGCATGGTCCACATCAAGGATATCCTGGCGGTGGTGGCGGACCAGCGGCCCTTTGACCTTGAATCCATCGTGCGCGAGGTGCAGATCGTGGCACCCAGCATGCCGGTGCTGGACCTGCTGCTGCACATGCGCCAGGCGCACCAGCACATGGCCCTGGTGGTGGATGAGTTCGGCGGCATCGACGGCCTGGTGACCATTGAAGATCTGGTGGAGGAGATCGTCGGCGAGATCGAGGACGAACATGACGACGCGGTGCAGCCGCGCATCGTGGAACGGCCCGACGGCACCCTGATCGCCGACGCCCGTCTGCCGCTTGAGGATTTCGAGGCGCGCGTCGGCGCCGTCCTGGATGACGAGGAGCGGGAGGAGGTCGACACCCTGGGCGGCCTGGTGTTCTCGCTGGCCGGCCGCATCCCCCGCCGGGGCGAAACACTGGTCCATCCCTCGGGCATCGAGTTCGAGGTGGTGGACGCCGACCCCCGCCGCATCAAGCGGCTGCGCGTCCGCAACCTGCCCCAGGCGGCTGGCCAGGACATGCCGCTGGCGACCGGCTCCTGAACGTCCCGGCGCCGCCCGTAATCGGAGACCACCCCCATCGTGAGCCTGCCTGACCGTCTGGCCCGCCTCGCCACCCGCATGCGCGGGGGCGGACGCTGGCGTCGCCTGGGCTTGGCCGCCCTGCTGGGTGGCCTCGCCACCCTGGCCATGCCGCCCGTCAACGCCGTGCCGGTGCTGTGGTTGGCCTTTCCCGGGCTGATCTGGCTGCTGGACGGGGTGGAACGCCCGGCTGCCGCCTTCTGGACGGGCCTGGCCTTCGCCTTCGGCCATTTCGTGCTCAGCCTCTACTGGGTGGGCGAGGCGCTGCTGGTCTTCCCCCGCTTCTGGGCTTTGCTGCCCTTCGCCGTGGCCGGCCTGCCCTTCCTGCTGGGCCTATTCGTGGGCACGGGCACGCTGGTGTGGTGGGCCCTGGCGCGGCGCTTTCGGATCGGGGGTGTAGCCCGCTGCCTGCTGTTCGCGGTGCTGTGGACGGTGGTGGAGTATGTGCGCGGCCACGCCTTCACCGGCTTTCCCTGGAACCTCATGGGCTATGTCTGGGTCGGGCTGCCGGGGCCGGCGCAGGTGGGCTCCCTCATCGGCGTCTACGGCCTGTCGCTGCTGACGGTGCTGCCCGCCAGCCTGCCGGCGGTCCTGGCCGACGGCGGGCGGCGGCCCTGGGCGGGGCCGGTGGTGGGCCTGGGCCTGGTCGTCGTCATGACCATCTACGGCGTCGCGCGCGTGCCGGCGGGTGAGGCGCCGCTGGTGCCGGGTGTCATGCTGCGCCTGGTGCAGCCCAACATCGCCCAGACCGACAAGTGGAACGCGGATGCGGAGTTGGACCACGTCCGCCTGCTGCTGGCGCTGTCACGCCAGCCGCAGCCGCCGGGCCAGCCGCCCATCACCACCCTGGTCTGGCCGGAGACGGCCGTGCCCTACCTGCTGGAGGACGAACCGGAGCTGCTGAAGGCCGTGGGCCAAGTGACGCCGCGCGGCGGCCTGACCCTGACGGGCAGCCTGCGCCTGACCCCCGCCGGCACCCCCGGCGCGCAGGACGGCACCGACACCTATTGGAACAGCCTGGTGGTGGTGAACGACCAGGGCCAGGTGCTGGGCCATTACGACAAGGCCCACCTGGTACCGTTCGGTGAATACACCCCCTTCCGCCGCTGGCTGCCCCTGCGCGCGGTGGCGCTGGTGTCGCCAGGCAACTCCATCCTGGGGTCGGGGCCGGGTCCCAGCACCCTGGATCTGCCCGGCCTGCCGCCAGCCAGTCCGCTGATCTGCTACGAGGTCATCTTTCCCGGCATGGTGACGGCGCAGGAGGCGGGGACCGCTTCCGGAGGGGACCAAAGCGGAAATGGGGATGCGACAAAGAACCGCCCCCTCCCGGAACGTCCAAGATGGCTGCTGAACGTCACCAACGATGCCTGGTTCGGCCGCACGGCGGGGCCGCACCAGCATCTGGCCATCGCCACCATGCGCGCCATCGAGGAAGGGCTGCCCCTGGTGCGCGCCGCCAACACCGGTATTTCCGCAGTGGTAGATCCCTATGGGCGCGAACTGGGTCATTTGGCATTGGGCTCCCGGGGAGTCCTGGACCTTCCGCTCCCGCAGTCTACGCCCTGGCCTACACCTTATGCCCGATGGGGTGATGGCCCCTTGGCCGCTTTACTCTTGGCTGTATTGGGCGTTATCTATTTTTTCACGCTTCGGATGTATCAGGGTAGGCAGTGCCCTTGAGATGTCCATGACCGGATGTCCGTGATCGGGCGCCGAAGGGACCCGTGGCGGAGCCGTCGGGGTCAATGACCCCGCGATTGTCACCAGGACCAGGCGCCGGCTTGTGGTCGTATGGATCACGCCCCCATATGAGGTTGGCGGACCGAACAAGGGCCGGGGAGCGGGACGGTGGGATGCGGGCGGCGTGCCTTGACCACCCCTGAACGCTTGGCTTAGGGTCGTAATCGATCCGTAACGTGAGGATTTGGATCATGGAGAGTGTAATTGGGGCCCGCCGTTCCACCGGTGGGCGGCCTCGGATCGGAAAGCCCAACCCGATCGACGTTCACGTCGGCAGCCGCGTGCGCCTGCGCCGCACCCTGCTGGGCATGAGCCAGGAAAAGCTGGGCGAGGCCATCGGCCTGACCTTCCAGCAGGTGCAGAAGTACGAACGCGGCGCCAACCGCATCGGCGCCTCGCGGCTGTTCGACCTGTCGCGCGTGCTGGACGTGCCGGTGTCCTTCTTCTTCGACGACATGGCCGGCGACGCGCCGAACGACGTCGTGGATGAGGCGCTGTCGCCGGACATGGGCTTCGACGCCGACCCGATGGCCAAGCGTGAGACCCTGGAACTGGTGCGCGCCTACTATCGCATCTCCGATCCCGCCGTCCGCAAGCGCCTGTTCGAACTGACCAAGGCCGTTGCCAATTCCGGTGTGGAATCTGTGTCCGACGTCGCGTGATAGGGCCTGCCCCTTGACCGTTCTGTAGAAGCCTGCGAAAAAACGCCGCCTGGCTGCGAAAGCCCGGGCGGCGTTTTTTGTCGATATCACATCACTCCGCCGTAAATAGCCGTCGTTAATTTAGCCGAGGCGTCCCGTGGCCCAATCCAATTACGTCTTCACCAGCGAGTCCGTTTCCGAAGGTCATCCGGATAAGGTCTGCGATCAAATCTCCGATGGCGTGGTCGACCTCTTCCTGGCCCAGGACCCCTACGCCCGCGTGGCGTGCGAGACCCTGGCCACGACCAACCGCATCGTCATCGCCGGTGAGGTGCGCGGGCCCGAAGGCCTGCTGAAGGAGATCGAGGGCGTCGCCCGCGACACGGTGAAGGCCATCGGCTACGAGCAGGAAGGCTTCCACTGGCAGACGGCCGAGGTGCAGTGCTACCTGCACGCCCAGTCCGCCGACATCGCGGTCGGCGTCGATGCCGCCGGCAACAAGGATGAGGGCGCGGGCGACCAGGGCATCATGTTCGGCTACGCCTGCCGCGAGACCGACGATCTGATGCCGGCGCCCATCCACTACGCCCACCGCATCCTGAAGTCGCTGGCCGACGCGCGCCACGGTGGCGTGAAGGAACTGGGGCCCGACGCCAAGAGCCAGGTCAGCCTGCAATACGTCGATGGCAAGCCCGTCCGCGCCACCTCGGTCGTCGTGTCCACCCAGCACGCCGACGGCCTGGACCAGGAGGCCGTGCGCGAGATCGTGCGTCCGCACGTGCTGAAGGTCCTGCCCGAGGGCTGGATGTGCGACGAGGCCCACTTCTACGTCAACCCGACCGGCCGCTTCGTCATCGGCGGCCCGGATGGCGACGCTGGCCTGACTGGCCGCAAGATCATCGTTGACACCTACGGCGGTGCCGCCCCGCACGGTGGCGGCGCGTTCTCCGGCAAGGACCCGACGAAGGTGGACCGCTCGGCCGCCTATGCCGCGCGCTATCTGGCCAAGAACGTGGTGGGCGCCGGCCTGGCCGACCGCTGCACCATCCAGCTGAGCTACGCCATCGGCGTGTCGCACCCGCTGTCGGTCTACATCGACACCGCCGGCACCGGCCGGGTGGATGAGGAAAAGCTGTCCGACGTGCTGCGCCAGCTGATGAACCTCAGCCCCCGCGGCATCCGTGAGCACCTGAAGCTGAACCGCCCCATCTATGCCCGCACGGCGGCCTACGGCCACTTCGGCCGCACCCCGGACGCCGACGGCGGCTTCTCGTGGGAGAAGCTGGACCTGGTGGACGAGCTGAAGCGCGCGTTCTAAGGTTCCCCTGTCCTGACGCCCGGGGCCTTGGCCGATCGACGGATTGGCCAGGGCCCTTGGCTTTTCTGCCCCTTGCCTTGTTTTCGATCGCATCATGACGGACGAAACCCCAGCCCAGCATCGCGCCCTGCTTTACGGGCGTCGTCGCGGCCGGCCGCTACGCCAGCACCGCACGTCCTTGATCGAGGAGCTGTTGCCCCGCCTGCAGCTGGATCCGCCCGCCGGCGGGGGCGCCATCGACCCGGCGACCCTGTTCCCGGCGCCCAAGCGCGACCTGTGGGTCGAGGTGGGCTTCGGCGGTGGGGAGCATCTGGCCCAGCAGGCGGCGGCCAACCCCGAGATCGGCTTCATCGGGTGCGAGCCGTTTATCAACGGCGTCGCCAACCTGCTGCAGCACATCGAGGCGCAGAACCTGTCCGGCAATATCCGTGTCTGTCCGGATGACGCCCGTCCCATCTTGGACGCCCTGCCCGAGGCCAGCGTGGGCCGCGCCTTCGTGCTGTTCGCCGATCCCTGGCCCAAGCTGCGGCACGCCGAACGTCGTTTCATCGGCCCCGCCAACCTGCCCCGCCTGGCCCGCGTGCTGCGCGACGGCGCCGAACTGCGCCTGGCGACCGACGACCAACAGCTGTGCCGCTGGATGCTGGAGCACACGTGGCGCCATCCCGATTTCGAATGGCTGGCAGACAGGGCGTCGGACTGGCGCGTGCCGCCGGCCGATTGGGTCCAGACCCGCTACGAGCAGAAGGCGCTGGAGGCGGGACGGGTGCCGGTTTACCTGCGTTTCCGCAGGCGGGATCGTTAGTTCCTCAAGCGCCGGCGTGGCCATCCGGCTACTTGGCTATCCTCAGTTTCCAGTCCGCTTGCATTCCCCGGAAACTTCCGGCGGCCCCGTCGGGGCCTGCGGCATGAGGTGGTGCCTCATGCCGTCGTTGGCGCGTTGATCGGGTCAGGCGCGAGGTTCCGCGCCCAGCAGCGCGTCGGCGAACTGGTCCATGGTTTTCTGCGACAGGGCGGTGTTGTTCATCAGCACCACCGTGCGCCTGCCGTCCAGCCGGTGGCCCAGCACCAGGCGATAGCCCGCCGTCCGTCCCGTTTCCCAACCCGCCGGCACGGTCTGACCCTGGATGGTCAGGCGGCGCACCCGGCCCCCCAGGGCATAGTCCTCGGTGGGCACCTCCACATGGGTCAACTGGCGGCGGGACTCCGCCGTCAGGAAATCCGTGTCGAATGCCAAGTGGGCGGCGCGCATCAGGTCGGGGGCCGTGCTGGCGTAGCCGCCGGAGGCGGCCAGATAGGGCCGGCGATCATTGCGCCAACGGTCGGGCGGATTGGTGGCGCGGTACGAGGGCGCCGCCGCCGCCAGCATCGCGTCGGTGGCGCCGGTGGCCTTCAGGCCCAGCGGCTCCAGGGTGATGGAGCGTACCGCCGCCTGGAAGGGCAGGCCGGTCGCCCGCTCCACCGCCGCAATCACTACGATCCAGTTCACCGGGTGGTAGTCGAACCGGGCGCCCGGTTCGAAGGCCAGGTCGCCTTGGCCGAAGCGGGCCAGGGCCTGGGCGGTGGTCAGGTCGGCCTGCAACAGGGTGGGGTCGGCCTTGGCCTCGGCGATGAACAGGTTGGGCAGGCCGCTGGCGTTGCACAGCAGGCGGCGCAAGGTCAGCCTGGCGCCGGTGTCGGCGCGATAGTCGGGCAGGGCCCGCGTCAGCGGCGCGTCCAGGTCCAGCAGGCCGCGCTCCACCAGCTTCAGCACCGTCACCGTGGTCAACCATTTGCTGATGGAGGCGATGGCGTAGGGGGTGTCGGCCCGGGCCGGGACCTTGGCCTCGATATCGGCATAGCCCACGGTGCGGACGTAATCGGCCCTGCCCGCACGGCCCAGCATGACCACGCCCTGGAATCCGGTATCACGGACGAAGGCGTCCACCACGGTGTCCGGATGCCCCGCACCCCAGGCGGAAGCGGGCAATACGGAGAGCAGGGGCAGGCCGGCCCCGGCCCGCAGCACGGCGCGGCGGTTCAGCATGGCAGCAGCTCACCCACCTGGCGGGTGATCAGGTCCAGGTCCTGCGGCCGGGACAGGCGGTGGTCGCCGTCCTTCACCAGGGTGACGCGCACGTCGTCGTGATTGATGGCCGCCGCCAAATCCAGGCTGGTCTGCCAGGGTACGTCGGGGTCGCGCTGGCCGTGGATCAGGCGCACGGGCACGGACGGCAGGACCAGGGGCCGGTCCAGCAGCAGGTGGCGCCGGCCATCCTCGATCAGCGCCTTGGTGATGGGGTATCCCGCGTCGTCATAGAGTGAGGGCTGGCGCCATTCGCCGTCACGCTCCAGCGTGGCGCGGGCCTCGGCGTCCATCCGTGCCCACATCAGCCGCTCGGTGAAGTCCGGCGCCGGGGCGACACCCACCAGGGCGCGCACGCGGTCCGGCCGGGCCAGGGCCGCCAGCAGCATGATCCAGCCGCCCATGCTGGACCCCACCAGGATCTGCGGCCCCTCCGTCACCTGGTCCAGCACCGCGACGGCATCCTCCGCCCAGGTGCCGATGGTGCCGTCGCGGAAATCGCCGCTGGAGGCACCGTGACCCTGGTAGTCGAACCGGACGAAGGCGTGGCCGCGCTCCTGGGCATAGGCTTCCAGCGCAGTGGCCTTGCTGCCCGTCATGTCGGACTTGAGCCCGCCCAGGAAGACAATTCCGGGGCTGCGGCCGGGGCTCTGTCGATAGGCTATGGTGGCGGGCCCCCGCTGTACGCTATGTATCGACGTCCCCGCCATGCTTGCCTTCCCCAGATGACCCTGACCCACACCCCCGGCACCGTAACGGCCTCGATCGACACCGGCAATCCCGCGCCGGCCCCCGATGGGGCCAGTTCCGATGGGGCCGCCGATGGAACCACCGTCGCCGGCTGGTTCGGCGGCGGTCGGCCCGTGGTGCTGCAGGTCATCCCCAACCTGGTGACGGGCGGGGCGGAGCGCGGCTGCGTCGACATGGCGGCCGCCCTGATGCGCGCCGGCGGCACCGCCCTGGTGGCGTCCGGCGGCGGCCCCATGGCGCGTGAGCTGGAACGCTACAAGGCCGAGCACATCACCCTGCCGCTGGCCTCCAAGAACCCCTTCACCATCTGGCGCAACGCCAGCCGGCTGGAAGCCCTGATCCGCGAGCGCGGGGTGGACATCATCCATGCCCGGTCCCGCGCCCCGGCGTGGAGCGCGTGGATCGCCGCGCGGCGCACCGGCATCCCCTTCGTCACCACCTTCCACGCGCCCTACAACTTCAAGGGTGAGCTGAAGCGCCGCTACAACGCGGTCATGGGCAGGGGCGACCGGGTCATCGCCGTCTCCCGCTTCGTGGCGGAGCATGTGGCCAGCCAATACGACGTGGGGCCGGAACGGCTGCGCACCATCCCGCGCGGCGTCGACACCGTGAACCTGGACCCCGAGCGGGTCAGCCAGGAGCGGCTGATCAAGCTGGCGCGCGACTGGCGCCTGCCCGAGGACCAGCGCATCGTCCTGCTGCCGGGGCGCCTGACGCGCTGGAAGGGGCAGCTGGACCTGATCGAAGCCATCGCCCGGCTGAAGCGCGACGACGTGCGCGCCGTGCTGGTGGGGTCCGACCAGGGCCGCACCGAGTACCGGGCGGAACTGGTGGCGCGCATCCGCGAGCTGGGCCTGGAAGGCCAGGTCACCATCGCCGACCACTGCAACGACATGGCCGCCGCCTACCTGCTGTCCGACGTGGTGGTCAGCGCGTCAGCCCGGCCGGAGGCTTTCGGCCGCGTGATCGTGGAGGCCCAGGCCATGGGCAAGCCCGTCATCGTCACCAACCACGGCGCCGTGGCGGAGACGGTGATCGATGGCGAAACCGGGCTGGTGGTGCCGCCGGGCGACCCCGCCACCATGGCGGCCGCCATCGGCGAGGCCCTGGCCCTGGACAGCCTGCAGCGCCGGGCGCTGGCGGCCGACGCCCGCCGCTTCGTGCTGCAGAACTACACGCGGGAGCGCATGTGCGACGCCACGCTGGCCGTTTATGCCGAGCTCTTGCACCTGCGGGCCACCGTCGGCATGGCGGCGTACCGCAAGGTCGGCTCGTGACGGAGACCAAACGCATCCTGGTCATCCGCCTGGGTGCCCTGGGTGACCTGGTGCAATGCTTCGATGCCTTCCAGGCCATCCGCCGCCGTCACCCACAGGCCCATGTCACCCTGTTGACCGGGCCGGCCTTCGTCGGCTTCGGCCGGGCCATGCCCTGGTTCGACGAGGTCTGGGCCGATCCGCGCGGCCGCAGCCCGCTGGCCTATTGGCGCTTGCGCCGCCAGTTGCGCGCCGGCCGCTTCGACACCATCTATGACCTGCAGAACAAGCCGCGCACCGCCCGCTACTACTGGCTGATGGGGCCGGGGCGCCGGCCGCTGTGGTCGGGCGCCGCCCCCGGGGCCGCCTTTCCGCTACCCGACCTCAAGGGCCTGCACAACCACGACCGCTACCGCGTCCAGCTGGAGGCCGCCGGCGTGCCCGACACCGGCCCCGCCAACCTGGACTGGTTGGCCGGCGACTTGGCCGGTTTAGCGCCGGAGGGGCCCTTCGTTCTGCTGGTGCCGGGCTGCTCGCCGCACCTGCCGCACAAGCGCTGGCCGGCCGAGCGCTATGCCATGCTGGGCCGGCGCCTGGCCGACCGGGGCCTGACCCCGGTGGTGGTGGGCACCGAGGCCGACCGCGACGCGGCGCGGGCCATCGTGCGCGACTGCCCCTGGGCCGTCGATCTTGTAGGCCGCACCAGCCTGGGCCAGCTGGCCAGCTTGGCGCGCCGGGCCGAGGGCGCGGTGGGCAACGACACGGGCCCCATCTTCCTGACGGCGGCCCTGGGCTGCCCGACGCTGATGATCATGTCGCACCATACCGATCCGGCGCGTTCCGCCCCCTGGGGGCCGGACGCCGCCTGGATCAAGGTGCTGGATCTGGCCGACCTGGGGGTGGACGCGGTGGAGACCGCGCTGCGCCTGCGGCCCAAGCCCGATGTGGCCCCAGATGGGGAGCCAGATGGGGCAAACGCTCCGGCTTAGGCCGATTGTTCCACTTGTTGCGCGCGCCTGTGCCCGGGGGGACACAGCCATGCGGCGCTTATGCCCCGCCAGCCGGCTTACCACCGGGCCCAACGCTTGACAGTTCCGCCCCCGCTACCCAAAGTCGCCTTTCTTCAATTTGGACAAACCCTGAACGCCATGACGACCGCTGAAAACCTTGACCAGCCTCAGATCGCGATCACGTTGCCCGACGGCAACGTGCGAACTTACGCGGCGGGCGTCACGGGCCTGGAGATCGCGCAGTCGATCTCCAAGAGCCTGGCCAAGGCGGCGCTGGCCGTCACGGTGGACGGGGAGGAGCGCGACCTGTCGCGCGCCATCGAGCATGACGCCAAGGTCGCCATCCTGACGCGCGACGCGCCGTACGCGCTGGAGCTGATCCGCCACGACTGCGCCCACATCCTGGCGGAGGCGGTGCAGCAGCTGTACCCCGGCACGCAGGTCACCATCGGCCCGGCCATCGCCACGGGCTTCTACTACGACTTCGCCCGGGATGAGCCGTTCACGCCCGACGACCTGGTGAAGATCGAGAAGCGTATGCACGAGATCGTGGATGCGGACAGCCCCTTCACGCGTGAGGTCTGGGATCGGGACGAGGCCATCGCCCACTTCAAGTCCATCGGCGAGCATTACAAGGCCGAGATCATCGGCGACATCCCGGCGGGCGAGAAGATCACCATCTACCGCCAGGGTGGCTGGTACGACCTCTGCCGCGGCCCGCACCTGCCGTCCACGTCCAAGATCGGCCACGCCTTCAAGCTGATGAAGGTGGCGGGCGCCTATTGGCGCGGTGACAGCCGCAACCCCATGCTCCAGCGCATCTACGGCACCGCCTGGCGCACGGAGAAGGAGCTGGCCGAGCACCTGCACCAGATCGAGGAAGCGGAGAAGCGCGACCATCGCAAGCTGGGCCGCGAGATGGACCTGTTCCATCTGCAGGAAGAGGCGGCGGGCAGCGTCTTCTGGCACCCCAAGGGCTGGACCCTGTGGCAGGCGCTGGAACGCTACATCCGCGCCAAGCTGAAGGAGGCGGGATATCTGGAGGTGCGCACGCCGCAGCTCTACGACAGCAGCCTGTTCAAGGCGTCCGGCCACTGGGACATGTATGGCGACAACATGTTCAAGATCCGGGAGTCGGTGGACGACCAGGGACGTGAGAAGTTCCTGGGCCTCAAGCCCATGAACTGCCCGGCCCACGTCCAGATCTTCCGCCAGGGGCTGAAGAGCTATCGCGACCTGCCCATGCGCCTGGCGGAGTTCGGCGCCTGCCACCGCAACGAGCCCTCGGGCGCGCTGCACGGCATCCTGCGCGTCCGCGCCTTCACCCAGGACGACGCCCACATCTTCTGCACCGAGGACCAGGTGCCGTCGGAGGCGGCGGACTACTTCAAGCTGCAGCTGGGCGTGTACAAGGATCTGGGCTTCGACAAGATCGCCGTGAAGCTGGCGCTGCGCCCCGACGTGCGCGCCGGCAGCGACGAGGTGTGGGACAAGGCCGAGCAGGGGCTGCGCGACGCCCTGACCGCCAACGGCCTGGAGTTCGAGGAGCTGCCCGGCGAAGGCGCCTTCTACGGCCCCAAGGTGGAGTTCCACCTGACCGACGCCATCGGCCGCACCTGGCAGTGCGGCACCCTGCAGCTGGACTTCGTGCTGCCGGAACGCCTGGACGCCAGCTACATCGGCGCCGATGGCGCCCGCCACCGCCCGGTGATGCTGCACCGGGCCATCCTGGGTTCGTTCGAGCGCTTCATCGGCATGATGATCGAGCATTACGCCGGCAAGTTCCCGCTGTGGCTGTCGCCCGTCCAGGCCACGGTCTGCACCATCACGTCCGAGGCCGACGCCTATGCCGAGGACGTGGCCAAGGTGATGGCCAAGGCCGGCCTGCGGGTCGAGGTCGACACCCGCAACGAGAAGATCAACTTCAAGGTCCGCGAGCATTCGCTGGCCAAGGTGCCGGTCCTGGTGGTGGTCGGCGGCCGCGAGGCGGAGAACCGTACCGTGGCCCTGCGCCGCCTGGGTGGCAAGGACCAGGAGCTGCTGTCGCTTGACGACGCGGTGGCGGCGCTTAAGCTTGAGGCACGGGCCCCTGTCCCTTCGGAGGGAGTGACGGAGGCCGCGTTCTGAGGATAATTATGGTCTGACCAGCGCCCAACGGGGCTGTGGAGAGAAATCCGCAGTTGCGCGGCGCTGGCTTTTCTTACAAGTACACATCCACGTCTTTTTATCCGGTGTCGCCGCCCGCCCCGTCCCGGGGCACCCACCCACCCCGCGGCCACCGTAAACCAGGGAGAAGGTTCCATAGCCAGGCCCAGCCAAGAGTCGGCCCCCACCCGTGAGGGGCCGCGCGTTAACCGGGAGATCAACGCTCGTTCCGTCCGCCTCATCGACGCCGCTGGCGAGATGGTTGGCGTCGTTAGTCTGCGCGATGCACTGATCGCCGCCGAAGAGGCCGGCCTCGACCTGGTCGAGGTCTCGCCCAACGCCGAGCCCCCCGTCTGCAAGATCCTCGACTACGGCAAGTTCAAGTACGAGGCGCAGAAGAAGGCCGCGGAAGCGCGCAAGAAGCAGAAGATCATCGAAGTCAAAGAGATCAAGCTGCGTCCCAACATCGACGACAACGACTACGACGTGAAGATGCGCGCCGCACGCCGCTTCCTGGAGGAGGGCGACAAGGTGAAGGTCACCATGCGCTTCCGTGGCCGTGAAATGGCCCACCAGGATCTGGGTATGAATGTGCTGGTGCGCGTGAAGGAGTTCCTGGACGACTTGGCCAAGGTCGAACAGATGCCGAAGCTGGAAGGCAAGCAGATGATCATGATCCTCGCGCCCCGTTGAGCGCGGGATCAGCCTGTTGATCGTATTCGCCAGAGGCCCTCGGAACCACCGGTTCCGGGGGCCTTGTGGTTTGGGGGGCCAGGATGGGCCCGATACCAACTGGGAGGACACATCCCATGAAAGTGGCGGGCGAGGCGATGCGGACCATCTGGGCGGAGCCCGATGGCCGGACCGTCGGCATCATCGACCAGACACGGTTGCCCTTCCGGTTCGAGACTGTGGCGCTGTCCGACGCGGCGGCCATGGCCACGGCCATCACCACCATGCAGGTGCGGGGCGCCCCCTTGATCGGGGCCGCCGCCGCCTACGGCATGGCGCTGGCAATGAAAGCCGGTGTGGAGGACGGCGATGTGGAACGGGCGCACGCCCGCCTCATGGCCACGCGGCCCACCGCGGTCAACCTGCGCTGGGCCCTGGACCGTATGCGCGAGGTGCTGCTGCTGACCCCGCCGGGCGACAGGCTGGACCGCGCCTATGCCGAGGCCGCCGCCATCGCCGACGAGGACGTGGAGATCTGCCGCGCCATCGGCCGCCACGGCCTGCACCTGATCCGCGCCGCCCACCAGCGCAACCCCGACCGGCCGGTGCGTATCCTGACCCATTGCAACGCCGGCTGGCTGGCGACCGTCGACTGGGGCACGGCCACCGCCCCCATCTATCTGGCGCATGAGGCCGGCATCCCCCTGCATGTCTGGGTGGATGAGACGCGACCGCGCAACCAGGGCGCCTTCCTCACCGCCTGGGAACTGGGGCAGCATGGGGTGCCGCATGCCGTCATCCCCGATAACACCGGTGGCCACCTGATGCAGCACGGCTTGGTGGACCTGGCCATCGTCGGCACCGACCGCACCACGGCCAAGGGCGACGTGGCCAACAAGATCGGGACCTATCTGAAGGCCCTGGCGGCCAAGGACAACGACGTGCCCTTCTACGTCGCCCTGCCGTCCAGCACCATAGACTGGACGCTGGAGGACGGCGTCGCCGGCATCCCCATCGAGGAACGCTCGGGCGACGAGGTGGCCCATATCACCGGCCTGGCCGGCCACGGCGACCTGGAAACCGTGCGCCTGGTGCCCGAGGGCAGCCCGGTGGTGAACTACGCCTTCGACGTCACCCCCGCCCGCCTCATCACCGGCCTCATCACCGAACGCGGCGTGTGCAGTCCGCAAGACCTTGCCCAGCTCTTCCCCGACCACCAGCCGCCGGAACGGATGGCCCAGGTGGCGGTGAATGACGAGTAGGGGCGCTTGTGGCCCCGGCAGCAGGCGTACCCGCCGCCGGGGGACATCTGATACGCGCGGCATTTGAACGTGACCGTTCAAATGCTCCCTCAGGCGCCGGGCGGCGGACATCCGTCCGCCTAGGCTTGTCCTCGCTACGCCCCCCCTATACACCAACTGGGCGGTGCTCGCTCCGGCGGCCCCGGTCGGGGCCTACAGCGGCACGAGTCACCATCTCGTGCCGCTGGTATGATATTACAGCGCGTCCAGCGCCAGCCCGTGCCTGTCGATGGGCCCCACCGCCGTGACGGTCCGGCGCACGTGGCGGGCGGCCTCCGTCACGGACTTGATGGTGGGATAGCGGCCGGTTTCCACCATCAGCGACCGGGCCAAGGCCAGGCAGCGGGTCTCGCACAGGGCGCGCATGTCGGGGTCGGCGATCTTTTCCAGGTCGATGTTGTGGGCCAGGCCCAGGATGCGCCGGGTGATCTTGGCGCCAGCATAGCCCAGGGCATCGGTGAACAGCCGGTCCAGATAGGCGCGGCGCTCCGTTTCCAGGCACGCGGTGCCGTCGGGGCCGGAGAACAGGGCGGCGGGATAGGCGTCGCCCTCGCCGCTGGTGCGCCACAGGTGCAGGAACTTGGCGCGGAACAGGGTCCACAGCTCCTCCACCGTCTGCAGCACCCAGTCCTGGTAGGCGTCGCGGGGATGCTCCTCCGTGCCGTGCCCGTCCTGGGACAGGTAGTTCAGCAGCAGGTTGCCGATGATGGCACCCACGTCGAAGCCCATGGGGCCGAAGAAGGCGAACTCCGGATCGATGACCCGCGTGTCCGTCTCCGTCACCATGATGGACCCGGTGTGCAGGTCGCCGTGGATCAGCGCCTCGGGGCTGGCCATGAACTTCAGCTTCAGCCGGCTGGCCGCCAGCTTCCAGGCCGTGTCCGCCTGCACCGCCTTGGCCGTCGCGTCCAGTTGCGGGCTGGTCCAGCGGTTGTGCGGATGGGTCATGTAGGGCTGGGTGAAGATCACGTCCTCCGTCAGGCGGCAGAGGGCGTCGTTGGCGGTGAAGGCCGCCACCAGGGGCCGCTTCTTCGAGGCCGGCAGGGCCAGGTCGCTGGTGGCGTAGAGCGTGCCCGCCAGATAATCGCTGACATGCTCCGCCAGGCGGGGATAGCGGATACCCTGCACCAGGCCGCGCCGCAGGATGATGTGGGGGGACAGCCGCTCCATCACGATGGCGTACAGCGTGGGGTCATAGTGCAGCAGGGCCGGCGCCCGGCCGGCGGCGCCGGCGGCATGCAGGGCCATGGCCCGTTGCTCGAACCAGGCGCGGTTGAGATCCAGGGGCCATCCCTCACCCACCAGGCGCAGATAGGGCAGGGACTGCTTGACGCACAGGCCGGTGGGTTTGCCGTCGTGACCCGGCCCCTCCACCAGGAAGACCAGGTTCAGGTTGCCGTCGCCCACTTCGGTCACCCGCCAGTCGGCGGGGGAACCGCCCAGGCGCGTGGCCAGGGCCGGCACGGCGGCCAGGAAATCGGGCAGGGTCGCATCGCTCAGCGGGGCATAGCCCGGCGGCGTATCCAGGGTCATGAATGGCGCACTCCCAGTCGTTTCACCGCCGCCTCATCGGGCGGCGCTGGGAGGTAGTGTGAGCCTGAACGGAAGCATCCGTCCAGGCGCGCATCAGGGGAGCTTTTCAGGAAACTCCAGCGCCTGCGGCGTGCCGGGCGGCAGGTCCTTGGGCTGGCGCCCATAGGTCGCGAAGCGGCGCAGCACTTCCGCCATCTCCTCCTCCCCCAGGATGACCGGCGTGCCCATCATGCGCGCGTGCCAGTACTGGCGGGCCAGGCTTTCCACCTCCACCGCCAGGTCCAGGGCCCGGCGCAGGTCGGCGCCGAAGGCGATCATGCCGTGATTGGCCAGCAGGCAGGCGCGGCGGGATCCCAGTGCCGCCATCATGGCGTCCGACAGGGCCGCCGTGCCGAAGGTGGCGTAGTCCGCCACCTCGATGCGGGTGCCGCCGGCCACGGCCACCATGTAGTGGAAGGCCGGGATGGGCTCGCGCAGGCAGGCCAAGGCGGTGCAAAAGGTGGAATGGGTATGCACCACCGCGCCGGCCTGGGGCCGTTCCTGGTAGATGGCCAGGTGCATGCGCCATTCACTGGACGGTACCATGGTACCGCGATAGCGACCCTGGAGGTCCATGAAGACGATGGCGTCCGGCGTCAGCGCCTCATAAGGCACGCCCGAGGGCGTGACCAGGAAGCCACCGCCGCAGCGGGCGCTGACGTTGCCGCTCTTGCCCTGGTTGATGCCCAGCGTGTTCATGGCCCGGGCGGTGTCGATCACCGCCTGGCGCAGCGCCTGGTCGTCCTCCGGCGGCAGGGGCGTGTCCATCACTCACCCACCTCTTCCTTGGGGTAGACGCCCCAGACCTCATCGCGCTGCAGCCAGCCGCGGAAGCCGCCCACGTCCACCTGGCACCACGGGCCCTTGCACTTGCGCAGCTTGGCGATGACCCCGGGGTCCAGCTGGGCCACCGCTTCCGAGGCGGACGCGGCGTCGCGCCGCAGGGTGCGGGTCTGTTGGCCGGTGACGATGATGCCCCGCCGGCCGGACAGGGTGCTCTGATGCACCCAGCCTTGCGTGCCCTCCACATCCCGGATGCGGCGCCACGTGTCGAACTCCGCCGTGATCTCCACCGGCATGCCGGCCTTCACGAACACCCATTCCACGGGATAGCGCACGCCGGGGCCGGTGCGGACATTGAGCTCGTTGGACCGCAAGGTGACGAAGCGCGGCACGGGCAGACCGCTGCGCACCACCGCGTCGGGGTGGGCGGCGTCGCTTTGCGGCTCCCCCTCCTGCTGGTCGCTGGCGGCACCGGTGCCGTCGGTGCCGGTGTGGGTGGGTGGGGCGGCCAGGGCGGCGGCGGTGGCGAAGGCGAGGACGATCGCGGCGCGGGGCAGCACCTGCCGGAAAAAGCGGACCATGGGCGACCGTTTCAAAGGCTGTCCCCGTTGATGGGAAAGAAGGATGGGGCGACGTTTCGGTCCCCAATAGAAATCGCCCATCCGCCGGGGTCAAGCGTCGCCCCTGTCACGGGTATCATCGGGCCACGAACCCGGCATGCGTCCCAGGGCCGCTGGACAGCGGCGCCCCTCGCTGCTATGGCAAGAACGCTATCTCGGGAGGAACCATGTCCGAGCGGAAAAAGCCCCTCGTCATCGTGACGCGCAAGCTGCCCGATGTCATCGAGACGCGGATGATGGAGCTGTTCGATACACGGCTCTCCACCGACGACCATGCCATGACCCCCGCCGAACTGGCGGAGGCGGTCAAGGTCGCCACCGTCGTCGTCCCCACCGTGACCGACCGCCTGGACGCCACCGTCCTGGCCCACGCCGGCCCGCAGCTGAAGCTGATCGCCAACTTCGGCAACGGCGTCGACCACATCGACCTGAAGGCGGCGCGTGAGCGCGGCATCATGGTCACCAACACGCCCGGCGTCCTGACCGAGGACACGGCCGACATGACCATGGCCCTGATCCTGGCGACCGCCCGGCGCGTGGGCGAGGGCGAGCGGCTGATCCGCGCCGGCCAGTGGACGGGCTGGGGCCCCACCCTGATGCTGGGCACGCGCATCTGGGGCAAGCGCCTGGGCATCGTCGGCATGGGGCGCATCGGCCAGGCGCTGGCCCGACGCGCCCGGGGCTTCGGCCTGTCGGTGCATTACCACAACCGGCATCGCGTCCATCCCGAGATCGAGCAGGAGCTGGAGGCCACCTATTGGGAAAGCCTGGACCAGATGCTGGCGCGGATGGACATCATCTCCATCAACTGCCCGCACACGCCGGCGACGTACCATCTGCTGTCCGCCCGCCGCCTGAACCTGCTGCGTCCCAACAGCATCATCGTCAACACCGCGCGCGGCGAGGTGATCGATGAGAACGAGCTGACGCGCAAGCTCGCCAAGGGCGAGATCGGCGCCGCCGGCCTGGACGTGTTCGAGCAGGAACCGGCCATCAACCCCAAGCTGCTGGCGCTTTCCAACGTGGTGCTGCTGCCGCACATGGGCTCCGCCACCATCGAGGGGCGGCAGGATATGGGCGAAAAGGTCATCGTCAACATCAAGACCTTCGTCGACGGCCACAAGCCGCCCGACCGGGTCATCGAATCCATGTTCTGACGCTCGCGAAAAAGATGTTCCGGCAGCCTTGACCGGGGACGCCGGACATCTTGACGTTAGCTATTTTTCACACCATATGGGGCTCGCTGGTGTTTAACGGCACCAGCTTTGGTGGGGATGATGACAACCGGCGGTGACGCTGGCCTGCATCCCTTCCGGCACATGGCGGATGGCGCATGAAAACCCTTTGCGCAAAACGCCGTGACGACTATGATCCGCCGCAGCAATCCTCATAACGATCCGGCCATCGACAATCTGGTGGCTGGCTGGAACGCTTTGCGGGTGGGCCATTGGCCCACTTTTTTTATTATCTGGGGTCGGCGATGTCAGGCGGGCAGGTTTCGCCCCATAACCGTCCCCAAGCGAAGGCGGGGACGGCCCGATCGGCCGTTCCCTGGATAGAGATCGATGGACGTACAGGAACGCATCGCCGGTATCATCGCCCCCTCGGTCGAGGCCATGGGCTACGACTTGGTGCGCGTGTCGCTGACGGGCAATGCCCGTCCGACGCTGCAGATCATGGCCGAGCGCGTGGACGGTGCCGCCATGACGGTGGACGATTGCGCGGAGATCAGCCGCGCCGTGTCGGCCCTGCTGGACGTGGAAGACCCCATCGATGTCGCCTACACGCTGGAGGTCAGCAGCCCCGGCATCGACCGGCCGCTGACCCGGCCCAAGGATTTTGAGCGCTACGCGGGTTTTGAGGTGCGGGTGGAGACGTCGCAGCCGGTGGATGACCGGCGCCGCTTCATCGGCATGCTGAAGGGGATCGAGGATGGCAAGGTGCTGGTGGAAATGCCCACTGGCCCGGCCGCTGTGCCCTTCGACCTGATCCTGCGGGCCAAGCTGGTGATGAACGACGCGCTGCTGAAGGCGGCCGCCGAGGGCAAGCACCAGCACTGACCCCGTTTCCCCCAAGTCGCCACGTATCACACCCAACAGTCGTTCTTACTGACGTAACAGAAGGCAAGGTTCGCTTCGATGGAACTTCTTCAAGTCGCTGACGCCGTCGCCCGCGAAAAGAACATCGAGAAAGAGCATGTGCTCGAGGCGATGGAAGAGGCCATCAAGAAGGCTGGCCGGTCCAAGTACGGCCACGAGCACGACATCCGCGCCCGCATCGACCGCAAGACCGGCGATATCCACCTGATGCGCTATCTGGAAGTGGTCGAGACGGTCGAGGACGAGGCGACCCAGGTTTCCGTGGCCCAGGCCAAGCGCAAGCGCCCGGACGCCAAGGTCGGCGACTTCCTGATCGACCCGCTGCCCCCCATCGACTTCGGCCGCATCGCCGCGCAGACCGCCAAGCAGGTGATCGTGCAGAAGGTGCGTGAGGCCGAGCGCGACCGTCAGTATGACGAGTACAAGGACCGGATGGGCGACATCGTCAACGGTCTGGTCAAGCGCGTGGAATACGGCAACGTGACCGTGGATCTGGGCCGCGCCGAGGCGGTGCTGCGCCGCGACGAATGCCTGCCGCGCGAGCATTTCAAGAACGGCGACCGCGTGCGCGCCTACATCTACGACGTGCGGCGCGAGCCGCGCGGCCCCCAAATCTTTCTTTCGCGCACCCATCCCGCCTTCATGGCCGGCCTGTTCAAGCAGGAAGTGCCGGAAATCTACGACGGCATCATCGAGATCAAGGCCGTGGCCCGCGACCCGGGCAGCCGCGCCAAGATCGCCGTCATCAGCAATGACAGCGCCATCGACCCCGTGGGCGCCTGCGTCGGCATGCGCGGCAGCCGCGTCCAGGCCGTGGTCGGCGAGCTGCAGGGCGAGAAGATCGACATCATCCCCTGGAACCGCGACGCCGCCACCTTCGTGGTGAACGCGCTGGCCCCGGCCGAGGTCGCCAAGGTGGTGCTGGACGAAGAGACCAAGCGCATCGAGGTGGTGGTGCCCGACGACCAGCTGTCGCTGGCCATCGGCCGCCGCGGCCAGAACGTCCGCTTGGCGTCCATGCTGACCGGCTGGGACATCGACATCATGACGGAGCAGGAGGAATCCGACCGTCGCACCGAGGAATTCAAGACCCGGTCGCAGATGTTCATCGAGGCCCTGGACGTTGACGACGTGATCGCCCATCTGCTGGTGGCCGAAGGCTTCAGCTCGGTGGAGGAGATCGCCTACGTCGATACCGAGGAACTGACCTCCATCGACGCCTTCGACGAGGACGTGGCCGAGGAACTGCGGGAACGCGCCCGCAATTTCCTGGAAGAGCAGAACAGCCGCCTGGAAAACCGCCGCAAGGAACTGGGTGTCACCGACGAGGTGGCGGCCATCGAGGCGCTGACGGCCCCCATGCTGGTCAAGCTGGGTGAGAAGGGCGTCAAGACGCTGGACGACTTCGCCGACCTGGCGGGCGACGAGCTCATCGAAATCCTGGGCAAGGACTCGATGAGCGAGGACGAGGCCAATGAGCTGATCATGGCCGCGCGTGCCCACTGGTTCGCGGACGAAGAGTCCGGCGCGGACGCCTGAGGGGGGCCTGGTTCATGGTCTCCCCGCAGGTCTCGGGACCGGCGATGACACCGGACCCCGACGCGCCGTTGCTGCCGGAAGGCGAGGCGGAGGCGGTCGGGGGGGCCAAAAGCCCACTGCGCCGGTGCATCGCCAGCGGGGTGGTCGGAGAGAAGGACGGGATGATCCGTTTTGTCGTCGGACCCGACGGCACGATCGTCCCCGATGTGGAGGAAACCCTGCCCGGACGCGGGCTGTGGTTGACGGCGGACCCCGCCTTGGTTGAAAAGGCGGTCGCCAAAGGTTTGTTCGCCAAGGCGGCGCGCCGGTCGGTGCGCACCCCGGCGGACTTGGGGGCCCAGGTGTCGGGCCTTCTGCGTCGCCGTTGTCTGGACCTGGTCGGGCTTGCCCGGCGGGGCGGCCAGGCGGTGGCGGGGTTTGAGAAGGTGGCTGCGGCGCTGCGCGCCAAGGCCATCGGTACGCGGTCGGGCATAGGGCTCAGGCTGGAGGCGTCCGATGGGGCTGCCGACGGCCGGTCCAAGCTGGACGCGCTGTCCCCCGGCATCCCGGTGGTCGATATTTTCGACCGGGGGGAGTTGGGCATGGCGCTGGGCCGCGATGACGCGGTGCATGCCGTGGTGGGTGCCGGACCTTTGGTCCAGCGCCTGCAGCGGGAGGCGGACAGGCTGCGCGCCCTCTCCAAGGGGCGTTAGGCCCAGCGCTGGGTAAGGGATGGCCTTGGGGCATCGGCCCCGGGGCGACAACGATGAAACAGTCGGAAATCGTATGACTGACACGAGCGACCAGGACCGCAAGAAGTTGAGCCTTACCGGTCGAGGCAAGCTGGAGCTGAAGAAGACGGAGGCCGCGGGATCCGTGCGCCAAAGCTTCTCGCACGGCCGCACCAAGACCGTTGCGGTTGAGGTCAAGCGCAAGCGAACCTTTGAACAGGGCGCCCGTCCGGGCGTGGCCGATGGCGGCGCCGCCGCCCGTGCCGCCGCCGAGGGCCGGCCCGCCCAGGGCGGCAGCCGCGGCCAGCCGCCGCGTGGCGGTGCCCCCCGCCAGCTGACCGACAGCGAGCGTGAAGCCCGTCTGCGCGCCCTGCGCGCCATGGGCGAGAACCCCGCCCAGGAGGACGTGGCCGACGAGCTGCTGGATGAGGTGGCCGCCGCCGACCTGCCGATGGCCGACGAGGCCCCGGCCGAGGCCGCGCCCGCGCCTGAGCCCGTGGTCGAGGAGCCGGTCAACGACGGCCCCCTGGACGACGAAACCCTGCGTCGCCGCGAGCTGGAAGAGCTGCGGATGATCCAGGAAGAGGAAAAGCGCGTCGCCGCCGAGGCGGAGAAGCGCCGCCAGGAGGAAGAGGCCAAGCGCAAGGAGGCCGAGGCCGCCCGCAAGGCCGAAGAGGCCCCGCGCGCCGCCCGTCCCGCCGCCGGCAACGCCGGTGCCACGACCACCGCCACCGCCGATTCGGTGGCGCCGCGCGGCCCGCTGGCCCCGCGCGCCGTCGATGACGAGGATGACGAGGGTGGGCGCCGCCGCGCCGGCCCGGGCGGTCCCGCGAAGACCGCCAGCAAGGTCGCGGCCCCGGCCCCGGCCAAGGCCGCCAAGGGTGGCGAGCGTCGCCGCAACGCCGGCAAGCTGACCATTTCCCAGGCGCTGAGCGACGAGGGCGGTGGCGCCCAGCGTGGCCGCAGCATGGCCGCGCTGCGCCGCGCCCGTGAACGTGAGAAGCAGCGCCTGAGCGGGCGTCAGGATACGCAAAAAGTGACTCGCGACGTCATCATCCCCGAAGTCATCACCGTGCAGGAACTGGCCAACCGTATGGCCGAGCGTGGCGCGGATGTGATCAAGGCGCTGATGCGCATGGGCGTGATGGCCACCATCACCCAGAACATCGACACCGACACGGCCGAACTGATCGTGACGGAATTCGGCCACCGCGCGCACCGCGTGTCGGAAGCCGACGTCGAGGTGGGCGTGAAGGGTGACGTTGACCGGGACGAGGATCTGTCGCCGCGTCCGCCGGTCGTGACCGTGATGGGCCACGTCGACCACGGCAAGACCTCGCTGCTGGACGCCCTGCGTCACACCGACGTTGCCAGCCGCGAGGCCGGCGGCATCACCCAGCACATCGGCGCCTACCAGGTGCAGTTGGCGTCGGGCTCGCGCATCACCTTCATCGACACCCCCGGCCACGCCGCCTTCACCGAGATGCGTGCCCGTGGCGCCAACGTCACGGACGTGGTGGTGCTGGTGGTGGCCGCCGACGACGGCGTCATGCCGCAGACGGTCGAAGCCATCCAGCACGCCAAGGCGGCCGAGGTTCCGATCATCATCGCCATCAACAAGTGCGACCTGCCCGGCGCCAAGCCGGACCGGGTGCGGCAGGAACTGCTGCAGCACGGCCTGGTGGTCGAGGCCATGGGCGGCGACGTCCTGGACGTGGAAGTGTCGGCCAAGACGGGCAAGGGCCTGGACAAGCTGGAGGAGAACATCCTCCTGCAGGCCGAAATCCTGGAGCTGAAGGCCAACCCGGCGCGCACCGCCGAAGGCGTGGTCGTTGAAGCCAAGCTGGAACGCGGCCGTGGCTCCGTGGCCACCATGCTGGTGCAGCGCGGCACGCTGAAGGTGGGCGACATCGTCGTCGCCGGCAGCGAGTGGGGCCGTGTCCGCGCCCTGGTCAACGATCGTGGCCAGAACGTCGAGAGCGCCGGTCCCGCCACCCCGGTGGAGGTGCTGGGCCTGAACGCCACGCCGCTGGCCGGTGACGAGTTCTCGGTCGTCGAGAGCGAGGCCCGCGCCCGTGAGATCACCGAGTTCCGTCAGCGCAAGAAGCGGGAGGCCCAGGTCGCCCAGTCGGCGCGTGGTTCGCTGGAACAGATGTTCAAGCAGATCCAGGCGGGCGAGGTGAAGGAACTGCCGCTGGTCATCAAGGGCGACGTGCAGGGCTCGATCGAAGCGATCTCCGGCACGCTGGAAAAGCTGGCCGGCGACAATGCCGAGGTCAAGGTGCGCGTCCTGCACTCCGGTGTGGGCGCCATCAACGAGAGCGACGTCACGCTGGCCAACGCCTCGCGCGGCATCATCATCGGCTTCAACGTCCGCGCCAATCCGCAGGCCCGTGAAATGGCCAAGCGGGACAACGCGGAGATCCGCTACTACTCGGTCATCTACGACATCATCGACGATGTCCGTGCCCTGCTGACCGGTATGCTGAAGCCCGTCCTGCGCGAACGCTTCCTGGGCAACGCGCAGATCCTGGAGGTGTTCAACATCACCAAGGTCGGCAAGGTCGGCGGCTGCCGCGTGACGGAAGGCATCGTGAAGCGCGGCGCCGGCGTGCGCCTGCTGCGCGACAACGTCGTCATCCACGAGGGCACGCTCAAGACGCTCAAGCGCTTCAAGGACGAAGTCAAGGAAGTGCGCGAAGGTTACGAGTGCGGCATGGCCTTCGAGAACTACGACAACATCCAGGCGGGCGACGTCATCGAAGCCTACGAGATGGAAGAGGTGGCCCGCGCCCTGTAAGCGCGGCCCGCTTTCCTCGACTGGAAGAGTACTGCCTGACAACCCGGCCGTCCGGTCCAACCCCGGACGGCCGTTTTGGCTCTTACCCGAGCCGCTTGGACCCTGCGCCGTTCCCGTGATGGGACGGGCGGGCCGGCCCTGTCCCCCAACGGAATGGGGCCGGGCCCTTACTAGGATAGTGACCCATGAGCCGACATGGTGACGCCGACCTGCGCGCCGGCAAGGCCCCCTCTCAACGTCAGCTGCGCGTGGGCGAGGAATTGCGCCACGCCCTGGCCGAAATCCTGCGCCGGGCCGATTTCCGCGACCCCGACCTGCATGACCTCAACGTGACGGTCAGCGAGGTACGCATCAGCCCCGACCTGAAGAACGCCACGGCCTTCGTCATGCCGCTGGGCGGCGGCCATCCGGAGCAGATCAAGGCGCTGAACCGCGTCTCGGCCTATCTGCGCAGCCAGGTGGCCAAGGCCATGCGCCTGCAGCACGTGCCGCGCCTCAGCTTCCAGGTCGACGTGTCCTTCGACTACGCCCAGCGCATCGACCAGCTGCTGCACCGCCCGGACGTGCAGCGCGACCTGGATCATGCGGATGGCGACCACGACGGTGGTGGCGCGGACGCCGAGGATGGCGCCGACGCGGAGCGCCACGATGGCCCGTAAGCGCAAGGGCCGGCCGCTGCACGGCTGGCTGGTGCTGGACAAGCCGCCGGGCATGACCAGCACCCAGGCCATGGCCAAGGTGCGCTGGCTGATGCAGGCGGAAAAGGCGGGCCACGCCGGCACGCTGGACCCCATCGCCACCGGCATCCTGCCCATCGCCTTCGGCGAGGCCACCAAGACCGTGTCCTACGCCATGGACTGCGGCAAGACCTACCGCTTCACGCTGCGCTTCGGTGAGTCCCGCACCACCGACGACCTGGCGGGCGAGGTCACGGCCACCCATGACCACCGTCCCAGCGACGAGGACATCGAGGCGGCGCTGGAGAATTTCCAGGGCGAGATCAGCCAGGTGCCGCCGCAGTTCTCCGCCATCAAGGTGGCGGGCGAGCGGGCCTATGATCTGGCGCGCGAGGGTGAGCGGGTGGATTTGGCGCCGCGCATCGTGCGCGTGGACAGCTTCCTGCTGACTGGCCGCCCGGACGCCGACCACGCCGAGTTCGAGGTGGAATGCGGCAAGGGTACCTATATGCGCTCGCTGGCGCGCGACCTGGCCCTGGCCTTGGGCACGGTGGGCCATGTGTCCGTCCTGCGGCGTTTGCGGGTCGGGCGTTTCACCATGGATCAGGCGATTTCGCTTGACGAATTGGAACGGGTGGCGCAGACACCCACGGTCGAAGGACTTCTGCAACCGATCGAGACCGCGCTGGACGACATCCCGGCGCTGGCCCTGGCGGAAGCGGAAGCGCACCGACTGAGACACGGACAAACGGTGGCGCTGCTGCGCCGTCATGATCTGGAACGGCTTGAGGCCATTCACGATCAGTTGGCGGGCGGGGAGCCCATCGCGCTTGCCATTTCAGGTGGCAAGCCGGTGGCGTTGGTCCATGTCGAGGGGGCGGAGGTCCGTCCGGTGCGCGTTTTGAACCTCTAAGTGATGGAGACGACGATGTCGATCACTGCCGAGCGCAAGCAGGCGCTCATTGCCGAGTACAAGACCGCCGAAGGCGACACCGGTTCGCCCGAGGTGCAGGTCGCGATCCTGACGGAACGCATCACCAACCTGACCGACCACATGAAGTCCCACAACAAGGACTTCCACTCCCGCCGTGGCCTGCTGGTCATGGTCAGCCAGCGCCGCAGCCTGCTGGACTACCTGAAGCGCAAGGACGCCGCCCGCTACACGTCGCTGATTCAGCGCCTGGGCCTGCGTCGCTAAGGGTATGGTCCGGACGGCGCCCCTGGCGCAAGCGACCGCAGTGACCGGTGGTACCGGCCACCCGCCTTCCGGCGGGACCGGCGCCCCGACGCTGCCGTTCCGCGCGCAGAACGCGGTCCGGATGATCCAAAAGCGGATGAGTGCGGTTATTGAGTAGTGCAGATGGCCAGCCGGGGTGGACCCGGCTGGCCATCTGTCATTTAAAGGTTTCTAATGCGGGTGCTGCCGATAGGGCCCCGGCTCGGCCGTCCAATCCGGGACGTGCACCGAGTATCGGATGGAAGGAAGCAAGATATGTTCAAGGTTTTCCGTAAAGAGATGGAATGGGGCGGCCGCAAGCTGGTCCTCGAGACGGGCAAGGTCGCCCGTCAGGCTGATGGCGCTGTCATCGCCACCTACGGCGACACGGTCGTGCTCTGTACCGCCGTCGGCGCCAAGTCCGTGAAGCCGGGCCAGGACTTTTTCCCCCTGACCGTCAACTACCAGGAAAAGGCGTTCGCCGCCGGCAAGATCCCGGGCGGCTTCTTCAAGCGCGAGGGCCGTCCGACCGAGAAGGAGGTGCTGACCTCCCGCCTCATCGACCGCCCCATCCGCCCGCTGTTCGTCGACGGCTTCCGCAACGAGGTGCAGGTCGTCTGCACCGTGCTGAGCCATGACCTGGAAAACGATCCCGACATCGTCGCGATGATCGGCGCCTCCGCCGCGCTGACGCTGTCCGGCCTGCCCTTCCTGGGCCCCATCGGCGGCGCCCGCGTCGGCTACAAGGATGGCGAGTTCATCCTGAACCCGACGCTGGAGCAGGTCGAGACCACCGATCTGGACCTGGTGGTCGCCGGCACCCAGGAAGGCGTGCTGATGGTCGAGTCGGAAGCCAAGGAGCTGTCCGAGGAGATCATGCTGAAGGCCGTCATGTTCGGCCACACCGCCTTCCAGTCGGTGATCAACCTGATCATCGACCTGGCCGAGCAGGCCGCCAAGGATCCCTGGGATCTGCCGGCCCCGGCCTATGACAAGGCCGCCCTGAAGGCCAAGCTGAACGAGCTGGTGGGTGCCGACATCCGCGCCGCCTACACCCTGACCGTGAAGCAGGAACGCTATGAGGCCATCTCCACCGCCAAGAAGAAGGCGGTCGAGGCCCTGACGGCGGACGCGGCCCACACGGCGGAAGCCGTCGGCAGCACCTTCAAGGATCTGGAGGCCGACGTGCTGCGCGGCACGGTCCTGGAGACCGGCAAGCGCATTGACGGCCGCAGCACCGTGGACATCCGCCCCATCGTGGCGGAAGTGGGCGTGCTGCCCCGGGCCCACGGTTCGTCCCTGTTCACCCGCGGCGAGACCCAGGCCCTGGTGGTCGCCACTCTGGGCACCGCCCAGGACGAGCAGATCGTGGACGCGCTGGAAGGCGAATACCGCGAAAACTTCATGCTGCACTACAACTTCCCCCCGTACTCCGTGGGTGAAGCCGGCCGCATGGGCAGCCCGGGCCGTCGCGAGATCGGCCATGGCAAGCTGGCCTGGCGCGCCGTGCACCCGCTGCTGCCGGCGAAGGAAGCCTTCCCCTACACCCTGCGCCTGGTTTCCGAGATCACCGAGTCCAACGGCTCGTCCTCCATGGCCACCGTCTGCGGCACCTCGCTGGCGCTGATGGATGCCGGCGTGCCGCTGCCGCGCCCCGTGGCCGGTATCGCCATGGGTCTGATCAAGGAAGACACCGGCGTCGCCGTGCTGTCCGACATCCTGGGTGACGAGGATCACCTGGGCGACATGGACTTCAAGGTGGCCGGCACCGAGGCGGGCGTGACCGCCCTGCAGATGGACATCAAGATCACCTCGATCACCGAGGACATCATGAAGGTCGCCCTGGCGCAGGCCAAGGACGGCCGTCTGCACATCCTGGGCGAGATGGCCAAGGCCATCGGCGGTGCCCGTGACGCCGTGAACCAGAACGCCCCGCGCATCACCGTGATCAACATCCCGAAGGAGAAGATCCGCGACGTGATCGGCTCCGGCGGCAAGGTGATCCGCGAGATCGTGGAGCAGACCGGCGCCAAGATCGACATCGAGGACGACGGCACCGTGAAGGTGGCGGCCGTGGACAGCAAGGCGTCCGACGCCGCCATCAAGTGGATCAAGGGTATCGTCGCCGAACCCGAGGTGGGTGAGATTTACGTCGGCAAGGTCGTGAAGGTCATGGACTTCGGCGCCTTCGTGAACTTCCTGGGCGCCCGTGACGGCCTGGTCCACATCTCCGAACTGGCGCCGCAGCGCGTGGCCAAGGTGACCGACGTGGTCAACCAGGGCGACGAGGTGAAGGTGAAGGTCCTGGGCTTCGATGATCGCGGCAAGGTGAAGCTGTCGATGAAGGTTGTCGACCAGGCCACTGGCGAAGATCTGAGCAAGAAGGACAAGGCCGAGGAGGCGTAAGCCCCAGGGCCGGACTTTTGCCCCAGCGGCAGGGGCTCCTTGCCGCTGGTAGCCCGCAAGGGCGGGCGCCGGAGTTTCGCGGGCAGCGTCAGCGGACTGCAAAACGAGGAAGGCCAGCGGGCGGATGCCCGCGCCCCGCCGCTTGAGGGGGACCTATAATAAGCCCGAGGCATCCGGCCGCAGCCGATGCCTTTGGTTAAGGATTAAGCCGCCCAGGGTAGCTTGGGCGGCTTTTTCTATGTCCGCCGCGTGCCGACAACGATTCATTTGTGGCGAAGTCTGGGCACTAATTCGGTCTAGGCATGAAATAAGGGCTTAGTATTGATTTCCAGCCGTGCGCTGACGACATGGAAAGTGTGACGATCCTCACAGGTTATGACCGTCTCGAGGGCGTAATGAATCGGTCATCCATCAGTAGTTATCCGCAATAGTAGCGCGATGGACTTGAAGGTGATGACGAAACATCGCCGAAACACGCCCAAGTTTTATTGCTTGCAGCAATGAAATTGTGGCGGATTAGGGACCTTAAAGGAGAGTTACCATGTCGCATTTACGGACTATTGTCTTGGCCGCTTCGGCTCTGGTCGCGGTTGCCGCGACGCCGGCCCTGGCGCAGAGCACGTTCGATGGCGGCTATGTTGGTGCCAACGCCGGCTATGACTGGTTCAACGCCCATCAGCGGGCCACCGTCGGCGGCCAGCAGAGCACGCCCAGCCATGAGACCCAGGGTTTCAACGGCGGCCTCTTCGCCGGCTACGGCCAGACCGTTTATGACAACATCTATGTCGGCGCCGAAGGCGAAGCCAATTTCTACACCGGCGACCGGACCTACGGCGACGCCCTGGGCAGCTACCGCGTGCAGCCCAACTACAGCGCCGGCGTCAGCGCCCGCCTGGGCTACGTGGTCCAGCCCGACCTGCTGCTGTTCGGCCGCGTCGGTTACCAGCACACCTCCATCGACACGACCACCGCCCTGACGGGTGGCGCCTCCCGCCAATACGCCCAGGACTATGACGGTGTGAAGTACGGCGTCGGTGCCGATTACGCCATCGACGAGCACCTGTTCACCCGCATCGAGTACGACTACACCGACTACTCGCACTCCACGCGGGATCTGGCCGGCGGCCAGCTGCGCACGACCCCGGACGAAAGCCAGGTCCGCGTCGGCGTCGGCATCCGCTTCTGATAAAAGCGCGCCTTCTCAAGGAAAAGGCCCGGGCTCACCCCCGGGCCTTTTTCGTTAGGGCGCGCCCCCCGCCCGCTGGAGCGTTCGGGGAGCCGAAGGCGGACTGAAGCGCGAGGATACCCAATCAGCGCGTGGAATACGTCGCCCAGGTGCGCACCGGGCCCGTATCCACATGGGTGTGGCCGCTGCCATCGTAGAAGGCGGCGCCGCCGCGCTGCATGGTCTTGGCGATCTCGGTGATGGCGTCGCCCTTCAGCGCCGGGATGCGGATGTCAGCGGCGCGGCCCTGCATGTGGAAGCTTTCGCGGGCGGCGTTGCGGTTGACCTTGACCAGCGCGGCGTTGGTCTCGGGTGAGCGATAGCCCGACAGGATGTCCACCTGTGTGGTCGGTGGCAGGCTGGATCGCAGGATGACGCCGCTGATGAAGTCCATCAGCGCCGGGTCGATGTCATGGGTCTCGCCGGTATGGCGATCGCGCATGATGTGCGCCACCTCGGCCATGGCGTGGGCGTCGTAGGCGCCGTCATGCCAGTAGATGACGTCCACCTTCTCCTTGCTGGGCGGATGCACCAGCACGACGCGGCGGATGGCGGCGGTATTTGCCGGCGGCAGATCAGCCTCCGCCGGGGGCACGGGGAAGGGCTTGGGCGCGCCGCCGCAGGCCGCGACCACGGCCAGCACCAGGGAAAGGGATGCCGCCCGGGCGAACCGGAAAGGGGGTTTTGTCATGGGGCCAGTCGATATCCGCCGGGTTCGGTCACCAGCAGGACGGCGTTGGCCGGGTCCCGCTCCATCTTCTGCCGCAGGCGGTAGATATGGGTTTCCAGGGTGTGGGTGGTGACGCCTTCGTTATAGTTCCACACCTGCTCCAGCAATTGCTCCCTGCTGATGACCGCGCCCTCGGCGCGGTGCAGATAGGCCAGGATTTGGGCTTCCTTGTCGGTCAGGCGGGTCTCGGCGCCCGTGCCGTCCTCCCGCAAGGTGCGGGCGACCGCGCGGAATTCATAGGGGCCGATGCGCAGGGCCGGGTCGTCGCCCGTGGGCCGGGCATGCTGGCGCAGCTTGGCCAGCAGGGTGCCGATGCGGAAGGGCTTGACCAGCCGGTCGCTGCAGCCCGCCACGTCGGGTTCCCCCTCCGCCGCCATTAGCAGGATGGGGCAGTCCACACCGGCCTGGCGCAAGGCGGCGCAGACGGCGGCCCCGTCCATGTCGGGCAGGCGGCTGGCCAGCAGGATGGCCTCGAACGAAACCGCCTGCGCGGCGGCCAGCGCCGTGGCGCCCTGGGCGGCCTGCCGCACGTCGAATTCCTCCAAGGCTGTCAGCTGCTCGGCCAACAGGTGGCGCAGGGTTTCGTCATCCTCAACCAGCAACAGCTTCTTGGCGCCTGGGGTCGTCATAGGCCTGGACTAGGGAAACGGGGGATGGAGGCGGACAGTCGTGTCGTCTTCTTACCATGGGTGCGGATCGTTCGCACGGGGGTCCATGGACGCATGCCCCCATGGGCTGGGCTTCCCTCTATCGCCTGGCCAGGATGTCGGCGTGGCCCACGATCAGCTCCACCCGCATGACGGCGGCGCGGCGGCGCTCGCGCCAGGCGCCGATGCGGTCGGCCATGGCGGGGTCGCGCGCCTCCGCCTGGGCGGCCAATATGTCCACCAGGTCCAGGTGCGCCTGCCGGGCGCGCAGGCCGGACAGCCGCCAGTCCGACCGGGCGCCGTCCAGGCGATAGCCCGCGGCCTCCAGCCTTTCCACCAGAACGGCGGATGCCTGGTCGCCCAGCGGCGGGCCGAAGCCGTAGTCGCGCTGGGCTGCGGCCGTCGCCAGTTCCACCACCATCCCATCGTCCGGATCCTCCGGCCGCCAGAGCAGCCGGCCATCCTGCACCCCGGTGGCCAGTACGGGCGGCAGGCCGCTGGCCGTCAGTTCGACAACGAAATGGTCCAGCCATTCCGCCGACACGCGATCGAAGAAGGCATTGCCGGTAACGCCGTCATGGCGCTGGATGCCCAGGTCGTGCAGGTCGGACGACATGTCACGCTGGATCAGGGTCAGGCGGCTGCGCATGTCGTCGCCGAACAGAATCAACTCGCCCACCGCGCCCGGTGTCGCGGCTTCCGGCGGATTGCGCGCCATGCCCCAGCCCAATTCATGCGCCCAGCGCTGCATGCGCTCCGCCACGCCGCCCAGGACCGTGGCGTCGGTGTCCATCAGGGTCCAGTCCTGGATCATGCGCCCCAGGCGGGGCAGCAGGTGGCGGACGTTGGCGCCCAGGCCGGCGCCCAGATCCAGGACATGGGGGCGCGACGGCACCATGCGGGCGAATTCCCACGCCAGCTCGATGGCCCGCGCCTTGTCGTCCAGCGGCTCGCGCAGGGCCTGCCAGTCACCGTCGATGATCTGCGGCTGGATCATGCGTCGCCTCCGCGACCACCGCCGGGGGGCGGGCCGGAAGAGGGGGCTGAGGCCGGGGTGAAGGCACGGAACATCCCGTTCGGGTCCTGACGTGACGGGGCCGGCGCGATGGCCGGAAACAAACGGAAACGGGGTGGGAAACACCGTTGCATCAGCGGGTTACCGTGGTGTCCGCCACACCGCCGGCCAACCGCCCGATGGTCGGATGCGCCGCTTACTCTGGTGTTTCCCGCCGGGAAAAGCCATGGCGCGATCGGTCATATCGGCTGGCCGCCCGGCGCGGGGCTGGTGGGGCGATCGACGCCGGCGCGGGATTTATTCCCACACGGCGGCCCACCGGCGGGCTGGGGACCCATGCAACGCTAGCGCTTCGCCCGCGCGCCGGGGACCGATACCGTATGATTTGGGCGGAAGTGGTTGTGCCGGGCGGGCCAAATGACCATCTGCTGCCCATACGCCGGTGCCCGTTTTTTGCGCCGTCCCTCAGCTCTGTCTCGTAGTTAAGTCCCAAGGCCCCGTGCCGCTCTCCCGTGTCGCCTGGATATACCCGCATGTCGCTCGCCGCCGAACCCATCTCGCCCCTGCTGCGGACCGCCAGCCGCTCCGTCCAGCGCGTGGTGTCCGAGCTGCGCCGCGGCGATCTGGTGATGCTGCAGGGCGGTGACGGCCGTGCCCTGCTGGTGCGCGCGGCGGAGATGGCGGACGCCCCGGCCCTGGCCCTAGTGCGGCAGGCGGCGGCCCAAGGCGGCGGGGGCGAGCCCGCCCTGGTGGTGACCGACAAGCGCGCCATCGCCGCCGGCCTGCTGACCCAGGCGGTGGAGCCGGCGCAGGCCGACCCCATGGGGGCCGGCACCGTGGTCATCGCCCCGGCCCCAGGCCCGTCGAATAAAGGCACGTCGGGTCAAGGCCTGACGCCCGACCTAGTGCGCCTGCTGGCCGACCCCACCCGGCCAGGTCACGCCACCCTGGACATCACGCCCATCGTCCGCCCCTTCCCCTCGGCCGAGGGCGAGGCCCTGCTGCTGGTCAAGCTGGCGCGCCTACTACCGGCCGTCGTGGTGGCCGAGGTGCCGGCCGCCCGCGCTGCCGAGGTGGCGGCGCGCAACGACCTGCTGACGGTGCGCGGTGCCGACGTCCAGGCCTACCAGGCCGCCGGCGAGTCCACCCTGCGCCAGGTGGTGGAAGCCTCGGTCCCCCTGCTGGATGCGGAGGATACGCGCCTGATCGCCTTCCGCGCGCCGGACGGCGGGGTGGAGCATCTGGCCATCCTGATCGGCAACCCCGATCCGGCGCAGCCGGTGCTGGCCCGCCTGCATTCCGAATGCTTCACCGGCGACCTGCTGGGCTCCTTGCGTTGCGACTGCGGCGCCCAGCTGCGCGGCGCCATTCGCGAGATCGCGGCCCAGGGCAGCGGCGTGGTGCTGTACCTGGCGCAGGAGGGCCGCAACATCGGCCTGATGAACAAGCTGCGCGCCTACCGCCTGCAGGACGCCGGCGTCGACACGGTGGACGCCAACCTGATGGTGGGCTTCGAAGCGGACGAGCGCACCTACCTGCCGGCGGCCACCATGCTGAAGGCCCTGGGCTTCCATGCCGTGCGGCTGATGACCAACAACCCGGACAAGCTGTCCCAGCTGGCCCGCTGGGGCGTGCAGGTGGTGGATCGCGTTCCCCACATCTTCCCCGCCAATGGCCACAACATCGCCTACCTGCGCACCAAGGCGGAAAAGGCCGGCCACCTGCTGTGACGGCCCGGGGCTATGACGGGCAAGGGCCCGGCAAGTCCGGCTGACCCCGCTCGGTTGAATCTGCCGATGGGCGGTTTCGCAGGGCCGGCATCGTGATCTAACGATCTGAAAAGATTGAATATTTAGACTGGCATATTGCTTGCTTTGGGTTGTGGGTGCAGGAGAAAGCCCCATGACCCCCAGCGTCCAGTCTGCCCTGTCGCCGTCCTACCCCGATCCCGCGCTGGCGGGCGGCAACGCCACGGCCGCGACCGCCGGCCAGGCGGGGATGACGGGTGACTTCCAGGACCAGCTGGGCCAGCAGGTGGCGCAGGACGCGACGCAACAGGCCGGCGCGTTGCCCGGCCAGGTGGGTTCCGCCCCGGTGGGTACCGCGGCCGCGGTCCAGGCCCAGGCCGCCGCCCACAAGGACAACCACATGTCCTTCTGGGACGTGGTCGACATCATCAATCCCCTGCAGCACATCCCCGTCATCAGCACGATCTATCGGGAGATCACGGGCGACACCATCAAGGCCCCCGCCAAGATTCTGGGCGGCCTGCTCTATGGCGGCCCCATCGGCATGGCGCTGGCCACCGGCGACGCCATCATCGAGGAGGAAACGGGCGAGGACGTGGGCGGCCACGTCATGGACGCCCTGGGCCTGGGGCACCACAAGACCGGCACAGTCACGCTGGACCCCGACGAGGACCAGGGCGGCGGCAAAGGGCGCCAGGGCGGCCACGGTGATGGCCAGGAGCAGCCGGACCACGCCCCCGACCAAGCCCCAACCGCTGGCCGTGCGCCCGTGGCCAAGGTCGAGTCCCTGGTGCTGGCGCCCCAGACGGCAGGTGCGGCCCCGGCCGTGGCGCAGGCGGCGCCGGTTCCGGGCCAGATGGTACGCACCAGTTCGGTTCCCGCCGGTGCCGTGCCCGGCCTGGCCACGCCGGCCACCACGGTGCGGTCCCAGGGCCAGGCCTTCCCCAACCTGGCGGCCGTACCCGCCATGGCCGTGAACGCTCCCGCCATGGCTTCCCCGGGGGCCGTGCCCGGCGCCAACCCGTCCCAGGCCCTGGCGCAGCAGGCCAGCCAGATCACCAACGCTACCCAGGCGATGGCCCAGGCCGCGAACGCCGCCGCCAACATCGGTGTGAGCACCCAGTCCATGCCCATGGCCGCCGGTCCGCAGCTGATGCCGGCCCAGGCCGCCGCCATGGCCCGGCCAGCCAGCAACGAGGCGGGCACCCACCTGGGGCAGAAGCAGGCGCACGGCCTGACCCTGGCCAACTACCGCGCCATGGCGGGCGCCGGCGCGGGCGCCCCCACCGGCCGCACCTTGGTCGCCCCCAGCTACGTCCAGAACATCAAATCCGCCACCGCCGGCCCCACCGTGCTGCAGACGGGGGCGGTGCAGGCCAATGCCGCGCAATCCCAGGCGGTACAGTCGCAGGCCGCCCTGGCCGCCGCCTCCCACCCCGCCATGATCCAGGTGATGGATGGCGGCACGGCCGCCACCGCGCAGCCGCAGCGCACCCCGGTTCCCCAGGCCATCCAGGCCTACACCAACGCCATGGGCCAGGACACGGCCACCCTGCTGGCCCAGGCCACGGCCGCCTCGGCCAGCATCAACGGCAGCCAGGCGCCCACCGGTGCCCAGCCCGCGATTCCGCAGCAGCCGGGCGGCGTCCTGTCCGCCAGCGCTATGCCGCCGGCCGGGGCGACCGACAGCCAGGCCGCATCCCAGGGTGGCGCCGCCCAAACGGGTGCCGCCGTCATCAGCAACGCCACTGGTGGTCCGCCCCCGCTGCCCAAGCAGTTCATCGCCGACATCATGATGGCCAACCTGGCCAAGTATCAGGCGATGAAGGACGCCCAGGGCGCCGCGCACTGACGTCGCCCCGCATTGACGCGGCCCAATTGATTGGGGGCCCGTTAAGGTATAGAGGGGGGAATGGACATCCATTTGATCCCTGATCCCGCGTTTCCTGGCCCCGCGTTTTCCAGTTCCGCCACCCCCGGTTCCGGCGCCGGCTACCGTTTGCGCTGGCGGGACCGTCGGGGCCAGGCGCATGAAGCCGCCTGCGTCATCGGCCGGGGTGGCATCATCCAGGACAAGCGGGAAGGGGACGGGGGCACGCCCGTGGGTTGCTTCCCGCTGCGTCGCGTTCTGTATCGCCCGGACCGCGTCTCCGCACCCGTGACGGCGCTGCCGGTGGTGGCGCTCACGCCGGACGGGGGCTGGTGCGACGATCCCACCCATCCCGACTACAACCGCCCGGTGACGCTGCCGTTTCCCGCCGGCCATGAGGTGATGTGGCGGGACGACCACGTCTACGACATCGTCGTGGTGCTGGGGCACAACGACGCCCCTCCCGTGCCCGGCCTGGGTAGCGCCATCTTCATGCACCTGACGCGGCCCGACCGCGCCGCCACGGCCGGCTGCACCGCCCTGGACTTGGACGATCTGCGTCGGTTGCTGTCCCACTGCCAGCCGGGGGACCGGCTGTGTGTTCCTGATCAAGGACCGATACCATGAGCGACATCCTGCCTTTGGGCCCCTTGCCCCGCCTGATCGGCCACCGGGGCGCCGCCCGCCATGCGCCGGAGAACACCCTGTCCGGCATCCACATGGCGGCGGCGCAGGGCGCCAGGTGGGTGGAGGTGGACGTCAAGCTGACGGCCGACCTGGTGCCGGTGCTGATGCACGACGACACGTTGGACCGCACCACCGACGGCACGGGCCCGGCCAAGGACCTGACGCTGGACGCCCTGCGCCAGCTCGATGCCGGGTCCTGGTTCTCGCCCGCCTTCCGGGGTGAGAAGGTGCCGACCTTGGTGGAGGTCATCCAGCTGGTGCTGGCCCTGAACCTGGGGCTGAACCTGGAGATCAAGCCCTGCCCGGGGCGGGAGGAGGAAACGGCCGGCGTCGCGCTGACCCTGGCCTATTCCCTGTGGCCGGACGACCGGCCGCCGCCCTTGGTCTCCTCCTTCGCCGACGCGTCCCTGGACATGGCGCGCCAGGTGGTGCCGCGCTGGCCCCTGGGCTACCTCATCGACCGGCGGCCGGCCAACTGGCGCCAGCGGGTGGAGCAGTTGAACGTCAGCACCATCAACGTCAACGCCCGCAGGGAGGACGCGGCCAGCATTCGGGAGTATAAGTCCACCGGGCGGCCCGTGCTGGCCTACACGGTCAACACGGTGCCCATGGCGCGGGAGGTGTTGGGCTGGGGCGTTTCATCGGTATTCACCGACACGCCCAGCGGGCTCATGGAAATCGCGGGCTGAAAAGGCGGGCTGGGTGGGCAAAAACATCAGGCGCAGTCCCCGTCAAGCGGACGAGGGGCCTTTCGCCCGCCCCGGTTTTCCTATATCCAGCCTGCGATATGTTAGCGGCCGCCCGCCGCCACCCTATATGTATTGGGGACCCGAACCATTCCGGTACCCCTCGCATGGGGCACGGGTTGGCGCGAGGTCCGGTTTTCAGGAGACGTGAGTTGAAGGCGCTGCGGCCATTGGTGATGTCCGGTAAGGAAGTGCTGCCCGTCGTCGAGGGTGGCAAAGGCATCTCCGTTTCCAACGGCGAAAGCTCCGGCGCGTGGGCGTCGGCCGGCGGCGTTGGCACCTTCTCCGGCGTCAACGCCGACGCTTACGACGACAACGGCCAGCTGATCCCCCAGGTCTATCATGGCAAGACCCGCCGTGAGCGGCATGAGGAACTGATCAAGCATTCCATCCGCGGCGGCATCTACCAGGCCCGCGTGGCGCACGAGACGGCGGGCGGCGAGGGCCGCATCCACATGAACGTGCTGTGGGAAATGGCGGCGGCCGAGCAGATCCTGCACGGCGTGCTGGAAGGGGCGCAGGGCCTGATCCATGGTATCACCTGCGGCGCCGGCATGCCTTACCGCGTGGCCGAAATCGCCGTGAAGCACGGCGTGTACTACTACCCCATCGTCTCGTCCGCCCGTGCCTTCCGCGCCCTGTGGCTGCGCGCCTACAACAAGTTCCGGGATTTCCTGGGCGGCGTCGTCTATGAGGATCCGTGGCTGGCCGGCGGCCACAACGGCCTGTCCAACAGCGAGGACCCGCTGAAGCCGGAGGATCCCTATCCGCGCGTGAAGGCCCTGCGCGAGATGATGAACAGCTTTGGCCTGAACGAGACGCCCATCATCATGGCGGGTGGCGTGTGGTGGCTGTCGGAATGGGACCACTGGCTGGACAATCCGGAGATCGGGCCCGTCGGCTTCCAGTTCGGCACCCGTCCGCTGCTGACCAAGGAAAGCCCCATTTCCGACGCGTGGAAGCAGCGGCTGTTGACCCTGAAGAAGGGTGACGTCTACCTGAACCACTTCTCCCCCACCGGCTTCTATTCCTCCGCCGTCAGCAACCCCTTCCTGGAAGAGCTGAAGGGCCGGGCCGAGCGGCAGGTGGCCTATTCGGTGGAGCCGGTCGGCGACCTGACCGCCGAGTTCATGGTGGGCCCGCGCGGCCGCCCGGTGTATCTCACCGAACATGATCGCGAGCGGGCGCAGGGCTGGGTGGCCGGCGGCAACAGCGTGGCCCTGAGGACCCCGGACACCACCCTTATCTTCGTCGATCCCGCCCAGGCGGAGGTCATCCGCCAGGACCAGATCGACTGCATGGGCTGCCTGTCGGCCTGCAATTTCTCCAACTGGGCGCAGAACGAGGAAGGGACCACGGGCCGCAAGGCGGATCCGCGTTCCTTCTGCATCCAGAAGACCCTGCAGAACATCAGCCATTCCGAGGATGTGGAGCACCAGCTCATGTTCGCCGGCCACAACGCCTACCGCTTCGCCAGCGACCCCTGGTACCAGAACGGCTTCGTGCCGACGGTGAAGCAGTTGGTGGAGCGGATCGCGACGGGGTACTGAGTGCGGATCGCGGTCGGGGGACATGACGCGGGATCATCGCAAGGGAAGGGGGCCGGTTTCGGCCCTCTTTTCGTTTGGTCGGCTGAATGATGGCCGCCACCAACCTTTTCCCCAGGCGCAGTCCAGGCCAGCGCCTTTAAATCTGGATTCATTCCAAATTTCATGGCTGAATAGCGGAAATCCTTGAGGATCGGGTCTTTTCCGGTCCCCCGTTCTTGCCCATATGCAGATCATGACCGACCTCACCCCCGCCCCCCTCACCGCTGAAGACTTCGGCAGCGAAGCGATGGCCATCCAGGCGACGGATCGCCTGGCGCGCGCGGGCCTGCGCCCGACCCGCCAGCGGGTGGCCCTGGCCAAGCTGCTGTTCGACGGTCATGACCGCCACGTGACGGCGGAACAGCTGCATGGCGAGGCGTCGACCGCCGACATGCGGGTGTCCCTGGCCACCGTCTACAACACCCTGCACCAGTTCACCGAAGCGGGCCTGCTGCGCGAGGTGGTGGTGGAGGCCGGGCGGTCCTACTTCGACACCAACGTGTCGGACCATCACCACTTCTTCTTCGAGGGCAACGGCCACCTGATCGACATCCCGGGCGACGCCCTGGCCGTCAGCGGCCTGCCCGACGCGCCCGCCGGCACACGTGTCGCCCGCGTGGACGTCATCATCCGCCTCAGCGACGGGAACTGAACGGCGGGCGGCATCCTCCCCCATCCTTCAAACGGTTCCCCTTCCGGGCGAGCCGATAGTTTGGAATTTCTCTAGACGAATTGCCCCGCCGGCCTGGGCGTGGCATGATCATCGCCCGCATGAAAGGCCACCGCAGATGGCCGCTGAAGGTTTGCGTGAACCCTGTCGTGGAGGACTGTTGCCATGTCGCTCAAGGGTACCAAGACCGAAAGCAACCTGAAGGAAGCGTTCTCGGGCGAAAGCCAGGCCAATCGCCGTTATCTCTATTTCGCGCAAAAGGCCGACATCGAAGGCTACAACGATGTCGCGGCCGTGTTCCGCTCCACCGCTGAAGGCGAAACCGGCCATGCCCATGGCCATCTGGAATTCCTGGAAGAGGTCGGCGACCCGGCGACGGGTGAGCCCATCGGCTCCACCGACCTGAACCTGAAGGCCGCCATCGCGGGTGAGACACACGAATACACCGACATGTATCCCGGTATGGCCCGCACCGCCCGCGATGAAGGTTTTGATGAGATCGCCGACTGGTTCGAGACGCTGGCCAAGGCGGAGAAAAGCCACGCCGGCCGCTTCCAGAAGGCGCTGGACCAGCTGAACAGCTGACCACGGCCCCCGGTAAAGCCTGATCTTCCCCAGCCCTATCCCGACGCCGTTTCTTGGATGCAGGCCGGCGTCGGCGGAGGTGCGCCCATGCGCGAAGGCAGCCTGGAGGCCCCCGTCCGCCACCCGGTGGATTGGCAGAACCCGGAATTTTATGACGAGGCGCTGCTGGATGCGGAGATGCGGCGCGTCTTCGACGTCTGCCACGGCTGCCGCCGCTGCTTCAACCTGTGTGATAGCTTCCCCCGCCTGTTCGACCTAGTGGACCATTCCCCGTCGGAAGAACTGGATACGGTGGAAAGCAAGGACTTCGCCAGGGTCGTGGACGCCTGCACGCTGTGCGACATGTGTTTCCTGACCAAATGCCCCTATGTGCCGCCGCACCCCTTCAACCTGGATTTCCCCCATCTGATGCTGCGCTATCGCGCGGTGCAGGCGCGCAAACACGGCGTGCCCTTCGCGGTGGACCAGATGACCCGCACCGACCGCAACGGCCGTGTCGCGGGCAAGGTGGCGTCCCTGGTGAATTGGGCCACCTCCACCGGCAACCGGTTGACGCGCCGCGTGATGGAAAAGGTGGCGGACATCGACGCCGCGGCCAGCCTGCCCAAGTTCCAGGGCCGCAGCCTCGTCGCGCGCGCGGCCGACGACCCGCCGGCGGTCAATCCGGTGGGGCCCGCCGCGGGGCGCAAGGCGGTGTTCTACGCCACCTGCTTAGTCAACTTCAGCAACCCCGGCATCGGCCAGGCGGCGCAGTCCATCCTGGCGCACAACGGGGTGGCGACGGATGTGGCCTATCCCGCCTGCTGCGGCATGCCCCAGCTGGAACAGGGGCGTATCGAACAGGTGGTGGAAAACGCCGGCCTGGTCGCCCGTCACCTGGGCCGCTGGATCGACCAGGGCTATGACGTCATCGCCCTGGTGCCGTCCTGCGCCCTGATGCTGAAATTCGAATGGCTGCATCTGGTGCCGGCGAACCATCCCGATCGCGCGGCGGTGGAGCGGTTGTCCAAGGCCACCTTCGACATCGCGGAATACATCGTCGACATCGCCCAGAAGGAAGGGCTGGCCCCCGGCCTGCGCCCGCTGGAGGGCGGTGTGACCCTGCACATCGCCTGCCACGCCCGGGCGCAGAACATGGGGCAGAAGGCGGCGGAGATGCTGCGCCTGATCCCCAAGGACGCCGAGGGCGGGCGGATGGGCCCGGCCGAGCTTAAGGTGGTGGAACGCTGCTCCGGCCATGGCGGCAGCTGGGGCGTCATGAAAGGCAATTTCGAGACGGCGCTGAAGGTGGGCAAGCCGGTGGCCAGCCAGGCCGTCAAGAACGCCAAGCACTACCTGGCATCCGAATGCCCGCTGGCGGGCGAACACATTCGCCAGGGGGTGGAGCGGCTGGATCCGGCGTGGGCGGCATCCCTGGAGCAGTTGCACCCCGTCGAAATCTTCGCCCGGGCCTATGGGCTGTGAGGCCTTTGGGGCATAGTCCGGGCGCGTTCAGGAGACCCCATCATGACCCAGGCCCCCTCTCTCGTTTCCAGCCGGCGGCACGCCATCGGCCGGGACGACATCATGCCCATGGACGAATACGGCCGGATCCGGGCGGAGCGCCGCCGCGCCCTGGTGGCGGTGAAGCGTAACCGTCGCCTGGCGGTCGGGCCCTATGCCACCTTCCATTTCGAAAGCTATGAGACCATGTGGTCCCAGGTGCATGAGATGCTGTTCATCGAGCGCGGTGGCGAGGCCCAGATCGAGGATGAGCTGCGCGCCTACAACCCGCTGATCCCCAAGGGGCGGGAACTGGTGGCCACCATCATGTTCGAGATCGACGACCCGCTGCGGCGCAAGGCCCTGCTGGGGCGGCTGGGCGGGGTGGAGAACACCCTGTGGCTGGAGTTCGCCGGCGAAAAGGTGCGCGGCCTGCCCGAGGCCGACCTGGACCGCACCTCCGCCGCCGGCAAGGCCTCCAGCGTGCAGTTCGTCCACTTCCCCTTCACCGACGCCCAGGTGGCCCTGTTCCGCCAGCCGAACGCGCGGGTGGTGGTGGGCATCGACCACGACCAATATCCGCACATGACGGTGATGCCGGAGGCTGTGCGCGCCGCTTTGGCCGGGGATTTCGATTGAGACAAACAAAAGGCCGGCTCCGTCACGGGGCCGGCCTTCGTCCTGATGGGAGGGTGCGTCGCCTACCTCACGGTTTCCAGCGGCCTCGCCGGCGCTTTCGCGCCCACATGCGGGTAGGGGCTTTCGGTGTCGAACATGTCGATGCTGTCAGGATCGTAGGGGAACCAGTTGGTGGGCTTGTCGTCCGACCCCGGCGTGCCCGGCGGCACGGGCGCCAGGCTGTGACCGGAGGGTTTGCCCGGGCCACTCTTCGCCACCACCTGATGCAAGCCGTAGATGGCGGCCAGGCCCAGGGTCGGCCCCAGGATCATCAGGCTGGCGCCCCAGGCCAGGATGGCGATGTCCATCTTCAGGCCCAGACCGGGCAGCAAGAGCTGGGCGGCGGCGTACACGGCCAGTTCGGACATGCCGAAAACCAGGCCAAGGCCGATCGCGTTGAAAGCAGGCACATCCTGAAGGATCTGAGCGTCCTTTTTCATAGCAGCCTCCCTATTTATTACAGGAATGATGCGCTCACTTTTTCGATTCCGCCACTACCCATTTGGACGTCTCAAAAAACCGTCCCAGTCTTTCGCAATTGCGAAATAAACCTGGTTCAAACCGGCACCTCTTTCCTTAACGCCCAGATCCCGTGTTAAGGTCCCGCGATTTCGCGGTTTTGGGTCGTACGGCTTTCAAGGATAGGCGGGCATGAATCAGGCGGGCGGTTTGCGGGTTTTGCTGGTGGGAGGGACGGGCCTGGTGGGTGCCCATGCCCTGACCATGCTGCTGGAATCGCCCAAGGTGGCCCAGGTGGTCAGCCTGGTGCGCACGCCCACCGGCCTGCGGCATGCCAAGCTGCGCGAGCTGGTGGTGGACTTCGCCACCCTGACCGACCTGCCGCCCGACGTGCAGGTGGACGCCCTGCTGTGCGCCCTGGGCACCACCCGCAAGGATGCCGGCAGCGACGCCGCCTTTCAGGATGTGGACCTGAAGTATGTGGTGACGGTGGCCAAGGCGGCGCGGCGCGCCGGCGCCACCTTTTTCGGCGGCGTCTCCTCCGTCGATGCCGACTCGACCTCCCATCGCCTGTATCTGAAGACCAAGGGCATGATGGAGGATTACGTGGCCACCCTGGGCTTCACCTCCCGCCATTTCCTGCGCCCCTCGCTGCTGCTGGGCAAGCGCAGGCAGGACCGGCCGCTGGAGCGGTTCTTCCAGCTGCTGGCGCCCGTGGTCGGCCCCTTCCTCAGCGGACGCCTGGAAAAGTACCGCCCCATCCCAGCCAAGGTGGTGGCCGCGGCCCTGGTGACCACCGCCAGCCAGCCGGCCATCGGCGGCGTGCGCACCCATGAATACAGCGCCATCCGCTCGCTGGCGGGGATGTGACTTACACGGTCAAATCCGCCGCGCTCAGCCAGTGGATGCGGCCGAAGCCCGCCACCAGGTGGGCCTGGGCGATCTCCATCCGCCAGAAGCGGAAATCGGGGAAGTCGGCATAGAGCGCGGCCCCGGGATGGCGGTCCAGGTAGACCGCGCGCGCGGCCTCCGCCGCCTCCCCGGCCAGGGCTTCCGCCCGCCCCATGACGGACAGGCGCGGCCCGGTCAGCGGGTTTTCCCGGCCGGCGGTGTCCTCGAACAGCAGGGCGGCGCGGCCGTCCTGGCGCAGGTTGCGGGTGTGCAGCGCCAGTTCCGACAGCAACAGCAGGGGCCGGCCGCCGCCATCCAGCGCCACCAGCACCAGGGACGGGTACGGCCAGCCGGCCATGGCCGTTGCGTCATCGGCCGAGCCCGCGACCAGGGTGGTCAGCGTGGCCTGGGGTCGGCTCGCCAACAGGTCCAGGGCGGTTTGCCGCGCCTCGGCCGGGGCGCTGGCGGCTGCCGGTTGCGGGGGTATGTCGGGAGGCATTGTCACCGGCGTCACTCCACCCATTTCTTTGGAACCGCCCCGCCCCTTGCGGACTATTCCTCTAGTGGCAGGGGCGGCTGCATACTTCGCCGTAATCATGCCATAGTGCCAGGCAATCTGGTGAACTGGGGCTGTCCCCCGACTTTGGTCGGACGGACGGCCGGGGCAAAGTGGGAAGAGGGGAAAACTCCGTGGTTCAGACCATCGCGCTGGTTGACGATGACCGCAACATCCTGACCTCCGTCTCCATCGCGTTGGAGGCCGAGGGGTATGAGGTGCGCACCTACACCGACGGGGATGAGGCCCACCGCGCGCTCAGCTCCCGCCCCGTGGATCTGGCCGTGCTGGACATCAAGATGCCACGCATGGACGGCATGGAGCTGCTGCAGCGCATCCGCCAGAACTCGGCCATGCCCGTCATCTTCCTCACCTCCAAGGATGATGAGATCGATGAGTTGCAGGGCCTGCGCATGGGCGCGGACGACTACATCAAGAAGCCCTTTTCCCAACGCCTGTTGATCGAACGCATCAAGGCCCTGCTGCGGCGCGAGGTGCTGAACGCCGGCGGCGGCAAGGGAACGGTCGAACCGGGCTCCGTCATGGTGCGGGGTGAGCTGGTGCTGGACAACGCTCGCCATTCCTGCACCTGGAAAGGGCAGGAGATCGACCTGACGGTGACGGAATTCCTGCTGGTGAAGGCGCTGGCCCAGCGTCCGGGCCATGTGAAAAGCCGCGACCAGCTGATGGACGCCGCCTACGGCGAGCACATCTATGTCGACGACCGCACCATCGACAGCCATGTGAAACGGCTGCGCAAGAAGTTCAAGGTGGCCGACGCGGACTTCGCCCAGATCGAAACCCTGTACGGCGTGGGCTATAAATACCGCGACGCCTGAGGCAATGTAGATGCTCAAGGATATGCTGGGACGACGTGCGGCCCCCGCCGGGGGGACCGCGGTGGCGCAGGAGATGGCGGCCGCGCCCCTGCGGCGCGGCGCCCAGGCGGAGGCGGACGGTGACGCCAAGCCGGTGGTGCGCGCCCGCCGGCGCCGGTCCTATGGCGTCATTTCCCCCCTGACGCGCCACATCCTGACCGTCAACCTGCTGGCGCTGGCCTTGCTGCTGTCAGGCCTGCTGTACCTGGAGCGCTATCAGGACTGGCTGGTGCAACGCCAGCTGGACATCCTGACGACCGAGGCGCGCATCTTCTCCGGCGCCCTGGGCGAAGGCGCCATGGAGCCCAGCAGCGATGAGTTCAACGAGCCTGCGGGCACGATCTCCTGGACGCTGGCGGCCCAGATGGTGCGCCGCCTGGGCGACACCACCGACACCCGCTTCCGCCTGTACGATCCCAAGGGCAAGCTGCAGGCCGACAGCCGGGTGCTGAGCCTGGCCAAGGGCACCCGCGTGCAGATCGAGGAACTGCCGCCCCTGCCGGACGGCAATCAGCTGACCCAGCTGGGCATAGACCTCTACAACGCCATCGTGCGGGCCCTGCCCACCCGTGACCATTTGCCGGTCTACGCGGAGAACCGGGCGGCCGACGGCAGCCATTTCCCCGACGTGCAGAAGGCCCTGAACGGTGAGGCGGCCACCCACGTCTGGCGCGTGGCCGGCGATGCCGGCAAGCAGGACATGGTGCTGACCGTGGCCGTGCCCATCCAGCGCTACAAGCAGGTGCTGGGCGCCGTCCTGATCAGCCGCAGCGGGTCCGAGATCGATACCGAGGTGCGCGAATTCCGCGTGAACATCCTGAAGGTGTTCGGCGGCGTCATCGTGCTGACGGTCCTGATGTCCATTTATCTCGCCAGCACCATCGTGCGTCCCATCCGCCGGCTGGCGGCGGCGGCCGACGACGTGCGCTACGGCCATGGCCGCCAGGCGGTGCTGCCCGACTTCTCCGGCCGGCATGACGAGATCGGCGACCTGTCGCAATCGCTGCGGGCCATGACATCGGCCCTGTGGGACCGCATGGACGCCATCGAGCGCTTCGCCGCCGACGTGGCGCATGAGATCAAGAACCCCCTGACCTCCATGCGCAGTGCCGTGGAGACGGTGCAGCTGGTGAAGGATGAGACGCGGCTGCGCAAGCTGCTGGGTATCATCGCCGACGACGTGGGCCGCCTGGACCGCCTGATCAGCGACATCTCCAACGCCAGCCGCCTGGATGCGGAGCTGAGCCGCGCGGAGGCCAACTCCGTCGACCTGCGCCGCATGCTGACCATGTTCAAGGATATCCACGAGAACACGCTGGGCGCCGCGCCGGACGAGGAGGGGGAGGGTGGACCGCCGCCGGTGACGGTGGACGTGGAGCTGCCGCCGGCCAGCCGCAACCTGGTGGTCCCGGGTATCGAGGGTCGCCTGACCCAGGTGTTCCAGAACCTGATCTCCAACGCCCTATCCTTCTCCCCGCCCGGGGGCAAGGTGGTGCTGGCGGCCAAGGTGGTGGGCGACAGGGTGGAGATCACCTGCACCGACGACGGGCCCGGCATCCCGGCCGGCAAGACCGAGGCCATCTTCGACCGCTTCTATACCGAGCGGCCGGCGGGCGAAAAGTTCGGCACCCATTCGGGCCTGGGCCTCTCGATCTCCAAGCAGATCGTCGAGGCCCACAACGGCCGCATCTTCGCCACCAACCGCACGGACGCGACCGGCAAGGTGCTGGGCGCGGTGTTCACGGTGCAGCTGCCGCGGGGCTGAAATCTCTCGTACGCGCAATTAAGTTGCTGGATCACGGGCCATTGCGCATGGCGGGCATCAGGGCGCGGCGGCGCGGCCGGTCTTGAAATCGCCGCCAGGGCCGGTATCGTCGGCGGCCTGCCTGCCCTTGGGTCCAACCGGGGTTGGCCCAGCTGACATGAGAGCGCCGCCCCATGAGCTTGAACACCTACCGCGCCGGTCCAGACGAGCACGGCCATTTCGGTATCTACGGGGGGCGCTTCGTCGCCGAAACCCTGATGCCCCTGATCCTCGACCTGGAAAAGGCGTACACCGCCGCCAAGGACGACCCGGCCTTCAAGGCCGAGATGGGCTATTACCTGAACCAGTATGTCGGCCGCCCCAGCAAGCTGTACTTCGCCGAGCGGCTGACCAATGAGCTGGGCGGCGCCAAGATATACTTGAAGCGCGAAGAGCTGAACCACACCGGCGCGCACAAGATCAACAACTGCATCGGCCAGATCCTGCTGGCCAAGCGCATGGGCAAGACCCGCATCATCGCCGAGACCGGCGCCGGCCAGCACGGTGTCGCCACGGCCACCGTCTGCGCCCTGTTCGGCCTGCCCTGCACCATCTACATGGGCGAGGTCGACATCGCCCGCCAGCAGCCCAACGTCTTCCGCATGAAGCTGCTGGGCGCGGAGGTGAAGCCCGTCACCTCCGGCTCGCGCACGCTGAAGGATGCGATGAACGAGGCGCTGCGCGATTGGGTCACCAATGTCGGCGATACCTTCTACATCATCGGCACCACCGCCGGCCCGCACCCCTATCCGGCCCTGGTGCGCGACTTCCAGTCCATCATCGGCCATGAGGTGCGTGAACAGATGATGGCCATGGAGGGCCGCCTGCCGGACACGCTGGTCGCCTGCATCGGCGGTGGGTCCAACGCCCTGGGCCTGTTCCATCCCTTCCTGGATGACGCCGAGGTCGCCATGGTGGCGGTCGAGGCCGCCGGCCACGGCATCGAGACGGGCGCGCACGCCGCTTCCCTCACCGGTGGGCGGCCCGGCGTGCTGCACGGCAACCGTACCTACCTGCTGCAGGACGGGGATGGGCAGATCCTGGAGGGGCATTCCATCTCCGCCGGCCTGGACTATCCGGGCATCGGGCCGGAGCATTCCTGGCTGCACGATGTCGGCCGCGTCACCTATGTAAGCGCCACGGACACGGAGGCGCTGAACGCCTTCCAGCGCCTGTCGAAGGTGGAAGGCATCATCCCGGCGTTGGAATCCTCCCACGCGCTGGCCGAGGTCATCCGCCGCGCGCCCACCCTGCCCAAGGATCACCTGATGGTCGTGAACCTCAGCGGCCGGGGCGACAAGGACATCTTCACCGTCGCCCGCGAACTGGGGGTCAGCCTGTGAGCACCACGAATTCCCGCATCGATCGCCGCTTCGCCGCCCTGAAGGCGGAGGGCCGCGCCGGCCTGGTCGCCTTCATCACCGCCGGCGACCCGGACCATGACACCTGCCTGGGCCTGCTGAAGGGCCTGCCGGGCGCCGGCGCCGACCTGATCGAGCTGGGCATGCCCTTCACCGATCCCATGGCGGACGGCCCGGCCATCCAGGCCTCCACCCTGCGGGCGCTGGCCGCCGGCGCCCGCATGACGCGCACGCTGGACCTGGTGAAGGCCTTCCGTGAGGGTGATGCCGACACGCCCATCATCCTCATGGGCTATTACAATCCCGTCTACGCCTATGGCGTGGACCGCTTCCTGGCCGACGCCAAGGCGGCCGGGGTGGACGGCCTGATCGTCGTCGACCTGCCGCCGGAAGAGGATGGCGAGCTGTGCCTGCCGGCCCAGGCCGCGGGCGTCAACTTCATCCGCCTGGCGACGCCGACCACGGACAAGGCCCGCCTGCCGGCCGTGTTGGCCAACACCTCGGGCTTCATCTACTACGTCTCCATCGCCGGCATCACCGGTGCCGGTTCGGCCACCAGCGACGCCATCGCCGCCGCCGTGGCCCACCTGCGGACGGGGACAGACCTGCCCGTGGCGGTGGGGTTCGGCATCACCACCCCGGACGGGGCGGCCGACGTGGCCCGGGTGGCGGACGCCGCCGTGGTGGGCAGCGCCATCGTCCGCCGGCTGGAGGCCAACCTGGACGCCGACGGCAAGGCCAAGCCCGGCCTGGTGCCCGACGTGCTGGGTTTCGTGGGGGAGTTGGCGGCCGGGGTGCGCGGCGCGCGGAAATAGGCTACAAGATCGGCTTTCACCTGTCCCGGGGGCGCGCCATCAGGCGCCGCCCCCGCTGGTGTTTGTCAGCGCCGGCCCTGGCCAGGCGAATGTCTTTAAGGTTAAGCACATGAACTGGCTCACTAATTTCGTCCGCCCCAAGCTTCAGGCCCTGGTGTCCAAGAAAGAGGTGCCGGACAACCTCTGGCACAAGTGCCCGTCCTGTGGCGCGATGATCTTCCACCGCGACCTGGAAGAGAACCTGCACGTCTGCCAGCACTGCGGTTTCCACATGCGCCTGGACCCCATGCAGCGCCTGAAGATGACGCTGGACGCCGGCTTCCAGACCATCGAGCTGCCCAAGCCGGTGGTGGATCCGCTGAAGTTCCGTGACCAGAAGCGCTACACCGACCGCCTGAAGGACGCGCAGTCCAAGACCGGCCGCCCCGACGCCATCGTCGTGGCCCACGGCCGCATCGACGGCCGCCCGGCCGTGGTCGCCGCCTTCGACTTCACCTTCATGGGTGGCTCCATGGGCATGGCGGTGGGCGAGGGCCTGCTGGCCGCGGCCAAGCTGGCCGTGCTGCAGCAGGCGCCGCTGATCGTGGTCCCGGCTTCCGGTGGCGCCCGCATGCAGGAAGGCATCCTGTCGCTGATGCAGATGCCGCGCACCATCATCGCGGCCGAGATGGTGAAGGAGGCGGGGCTGCCCTATCTGGTCATCCTGACCGACCCGACCACCGGCGGCGTCACGGCCAGCTTCGCCATGCTGGGCGACATCCATATCGCCGAGCCCGGCGCGCAGATCGGTTTCGCCGGCGCCCGCGTCATCGAAAGCACCATCCGCGAGACCCTGCCGGAAGGCTTCCAGCGGTCGGAATACCTGCTGGAACACGGCATGGTGGACATGGTGGTGCACCGGCGCGAGATGAAGGGCATGCTGTCCCGCCTGATCGACCTGCTGCGCAGCCCCGGCCCCGGCGCCGACGTGGTGCGCATCCCCACCGAGCCGTCGCGCCCGCGCCCGGTGCCTGTGACCAGCCGCTAAGGCTGGAGTTTGAACGGAGGGGGGATGGTCGTGTCGGATCTGGACCAGGTGCTGGCCCGGCTGGGCCAGCTGCATCCCAAGGTCATCGACCTGTCGCTGGACCGGGTTAAGCGCCTGCTGGACCGGCTGGGCCGGCCGCAGGATCATTTGCCCCCCGTCGTCCACGTCGCTGGCACCAACGGCAAAGGCAGCACCATCGCCTTCCTCCGCGCCATGCTGGAGGCGGCGGGCCACCGGGTGCATGTCTACACCAGCCCCCATCTGGTCCGCTTCAACGAGCGGGTGCGCCTGGCCGGCCGCCTGGTGGATGACGCCGCCCTGGTCACCCTGCTGGAACGGTGCGAGGCCGCCAACCAGGGCGACCCCATCACCATCTTCGAGATCATCACCTGCGCCGCCTTTCTCGCCTATTCCGAGGTGCCGGCCGACGTGCTGCTGCTGGAGACGGGGCTGGGCGGGCGGCTGGACGCCACCAACGTGGTGGACCGGCCGGCGGCCACCGTCGTCACCCGCATCTCCTTCGACCACACCCAGTTCCTGGGCGACACGCTGGCGGCCATCGCGGGCGAGAAGGCCGGCATCTTCAAGCCCGGCTGTCCCGCCGTGGTAGGCCCCCAGGCGCCGGACGTGCCTCTGTCCGTCTTCCGTGACCGCGCCGCCGCGCTGGGCGCGCCGCTGGCGGTCGCCGGTGCGGACTGGTCGGCCCTGGCCACCGCCGTCGGTTTCCGCTTCGAAGGCTTTGGCCGCACGCTGGACCTGCCCATGCCGGGCTTGCTGGGCGCCCACCAGATCGGCAACGCCGGCACCGCCATCGCCGCCTTGCAGCACCTGCCCCTGACGGTGCAGGACGCCGACATCGTCACGGGCCTGGCCACGGTGGAATGGCCCGGCCGCCTGCAGCGCCTGACGCGCGGGCCCCTGGCCCAGCTGTTGCCTGGCACCCAGCTGTGGCTGGACGGCGGGCACAACGACTCGGCGGGCGAGGTTCTGGGTGTGCAGGCTGAGCGCTGGACCGGCACCGGTGAGGTGCTGGACCTGGTGGTGGGCATGATCACCAGCAAGGTGCCGGCGGACTTCCTGCGGCCCATCGCCCCCTACGTTCGCCGCCTGGTGGCGATATCCATTCCGGGCGAGGAGGCGACCCGCCCCGCCGCAGATATCGCCGAGGCGGCCCGCGCGGTCGGCATCCCCCATGTGACCGAGGCCGCCAGCCCGGCGGACGCCATCGCCTGGCTGGCCAGGCAGGGTGCCGCCCCCCGCACCCTGATCTGCGGGTCGCTCTACCTCGCGGGTTCCATCCTGGCCGACAACGGCTGACGCGCCGCCGTCACCAATGCACCTCCAGCGTGCCGCCGATGGTGCGCGGCGCACCCAGGATGGCGCGGTTCTGGGACGTCAGGACGTACTGGGCGTAATGCTCGTCCGTGAGATTGTTCACGAACAGGTAGGCCCCCCAAAGCCCCGCGTCGTAGCCCACGCGGGTGTTGGCGATGGTGCGGGCGCCCACGCGGTACTGGCCCTGCGTCGCGCCCACGGCGGTGAAGACAGCATCGCGCCAGTTGGCGTTGAGGTTGGCGACGAAGCCGCCGCCGAAATGCAGGTTCACGCCGCCCGCCAGCGTCCAATGCGGGGCATAGGGGAATTCAGATCCCGTCAGATCCACGGTGGCGCTGCCGCCATTGGGTATGTGCAGCTCATCGAACTTGGTGCGCAGATAGCCGACGGAGGCGTACCAGTCCACCACCGGGCTGATCTTGTGCGTGGTTTCCAGCTCAACGCCGTAGAGGTGGGATTTGCCGGCGTTGACGGTGTTGTAGTCGTAGACGTTGTCGCTGAATCGCGCGGTGACCTGCTGGTCGCTCCAGTCCGTGTAGAAGGCGTTGGCGTTCACGGCTAGCGACCCGTCCAGCCAGGTGGAGCGGACGGAGCCCTCATAGTTCCAGCTGTATTCCGGATCATAGGGCACCAAAGCCGCGTGGGCGGCGTTCTGGCTGGATCCGCCGGAGCGATAGCCACGCTGCACCGTGAAGGCCGTCACCAGGTCCGGCGTCCAATCCATGGAAACGCCCGCCTTGGGCAGGAAGGCGTCGAAGGTGCGCTGGTTGGACGCGGTGGCCGAGGCCGCCTGGGCGACAATGCCGGCCACCCCCCGGTTGATGGCCTGCACGGCCAGGTTCAACGGCGTGCCCGCGGCGCCGAAGGCGGCGGGGTCGGGATAGGTGCCGGTGAACTGCGTGGCGGTGCCGGCGCCATACCGGTTCTGCTCATGGTCGTAACGGAAGCCGGCCAGCAGCGACAGCCGGTCGGTCAGGCGGTAGCGCCCGTCGCCGAACAGGGCCGCCGTCTCCACCTGTTGCGGCTGGTGGGCTTGGTAGGACACCGGGATCACGGGCAGGACCTGGCCATAGGCGGCGCTGATGGCGCTGGCGGTGGCGGCGGGGAAGCCGGCGCCCCGCAGCAGGTTGGTGATGGTCGTCAGTGGCGTGGTGACGGTGACGTGGCTATCGGCGTCGACGGCCAAATCGCGGTTATAATACCACCCGCCCAGCAGGCCGCTGAACCGGTCGCCCGCATAGTTCAGGCGCAGTTCCTCGGTGTAGGTGGTAGCCTTGGTCTTGTTGTCGACCACCTCGATGTCCGCCGGCGTGCCGTCGCTGTCCTGGCTGGCGTCCTGGCGCAGCCGGTTCCAGGAGGCGACGTTGGTGATGGTCAGCGTGTCGCTCAGCTTATAGGACAGGTTCAGGGTGGCGATGTCGGTATCCACCTTGCCGATGTTGGGCCGGTTGGAGAATGAGGTGCGGTGGTCGTAATAGTCCGGCACGTCGGTGCGGACATATTGGTAGAGATAGCCGCCATCGCGCCGCGTGCGGTCATAGCTCAGCACCGCCGTCAGGTCGGGCAGGGCCTTGGGCGTCCATTTCAGCTTGCCGCGCAGGGCCAGGGACCGCAGGGCGTCGTCATGGTCGCCCAGCACCTTGTTCTCAATGATGCCGTCGTTGATGCGCCGCTCCGCCGCCACCCGCAGGCCCAGTTCATCCGCCACCAGCGGCCCGCCGGCGGCGGCGGAGAAGGTGCGTTCCTGCTGGTCGGTCCATTGCACACGGGCGTCGCCGGCCCAATGGTCGGCGGCGGGGTCGCGGGTGGTGATGACCACGGCGCCGGCCATGGCGTTCAGCCCCTGGATGGTGGATTGGGGCCCGCGCAGGATTTCCACCTGCGCCACGTCCCACATGTCCGTCGGCCCGCCGAATAGGGCGGCGCCGGGAATAGGCGCCCCGTCGATATAGACGGTGGCGGCGTCGGCGTTGCCGGCGTTGGATACGCCGGTGTTGCCGATGCCGCGGATGGTGAAGCCGGCGGCGCCGTAGGTCTGCGCGACGTTGGCCGTGCGGTCGTAGATGTCCTGGATGGTCTGGATGTTTTCCTGGGCGATGCGCGCCGGCGTGGTGACGGCCACGCTGGTCGTCGTCTCCTTCAGCGTGCGGTTGGCCTTTTCACCCGTGATGATGATGTCGTCCAGCGCCTCGCCCTCCGCGGGGGCATCCCCCGGGGCGGCGGCAGGCGCGGCCTCAGCGGCCAGCGCGGCCCCTGAAGGCGGCCAGGACAACGCGGTCATGGCCAGCAGCAGGAAGGAGTAGGTTGTTTTCGTTCGCATTTTCGTCCCCGTCTTTTGTCGGGACCGTAAATGCTATGAAACTAAGAATCAATATCATTATTAACAAGATTTTTAGGCAGGGGGTGACGCGCCTCCCGGGAAGGCGGCCCCAGGATGTTGCCTCGCGTGATGCGCAAAGAAGAAGGCGGGCGCCCTGGGGACGCCCGCCTTTCTCTACCCGGCAGCTTCCGGCCCGGTGGGCCGGTTCAGATCACAGGTTGGACTTGACCCAGTCGGTCAGGGCCTGCTTGGGCAGGGCGCCAACCTTGGTGGCGACCACTTCGCCGTCCTTGAACAGCATCAGGGTCGGCACGCCGCGCACGCCGTACTTGCCCGGGACGTTGGGGTTGTCGTCGATGTCCAGCTTGGCCACGGTCAGCTGGCCGTTCAGCTCTTCGGCGATGGACTCCAGGGACGGGGCGATCATCTTGCAGGGGCCGCACCAAGTGGCCCAGAAATCGACCAGCACCGGGCCGCCGGCCTTCAGCACGTCGGTCTCGAAGCTGCTGTCCGTCACCTTCACCGTATTCTCGCTCATAACGCTATCCTTGGCTGCTAGGGCCCCAGGGCTTGGGGGTTCCTATGGTGGCCCTACCTAGTGCGGGTAGGTGCGCGGGGATTCCGCGCCCAGTTTCACCGATAAATGTAGGTGCCCTGGGCGGGTATGGTCAAGGCGGGCCCGGATGGGGGGCAGGGCGGTGGCGGGCCCCCCTTGAAAAGCGGCAATACCTTCCCCCTCGGGCCCAAAACGCAGAAAATGCCCAGTCGAAGACGGTGCGGCCGCATGGTCATGGCGTCGGGCCCGCCCGCGACGGGCCCCCAACGGCGGCGGGCCATCCTTGAAGACGGGGACGTTTGGCCATGGCGGGGTTTGCCATGCCACCCCTGTCCGCTCCCCTTTTTCGAGTCGGTTGAAATATTTTAACGCGACGTCTGTAAGCTTCTTTCCTTGGCGGCATGCGGTAAAATCTCGGGCGCACGTTGGTTATGGGGGACGTGGCGCTGGCCCGGGATTTGCTTAAAGAATTGTCCAGGGGTCAGTCCGTGACCAGGCTGGGTGGAATCGGGTTCCATCACGTCCCGTCACAATTAATCATTTGTCTGGCATATTTCCTTTGGATAGGAGAGGCTGGGCTCGCCTCCCCAAATGGGGGGCGGGCAGGGCCCGGGGGACAGCGGGGGGCGGCGGTTTCTGGGATGAGCCAAGCGAAAAGTCTGGATATTTCGCCGGGTACGTTTGGTGAGCGGGGAATTTCCATTCCCTTCACCACCCCGATGCTGAGTCAGGCCCGCATGCGGCCCACCCGCCAGGGCGAACCGGAATTCCTGCTGCCCAGCTTCAACGGCGGCAAGGGCATGTACATCATGCCTTGGCGCTCCCTGCCCGCGGTCATGACCGTCACCCTGCATGACAGGCTGCTGTACGACGCCCTGCTGGAACTGAAGCAGTATTCGCCCGACACCGTGCGCCAGGCGGTATTGGCCGTGCAGGCGACGGGTGTGGCCGGCGGCGACGCCTCGCTGGCGGCGGAAAAGACCCTGGCGCTGGATGTGGGCTATCAGGCGCTGACTCAGTTCACCCTGGTCATCGAGTTGCTGAAGCTGGCGCGCATGGACCCGGGCGAGCTGCTGGCCACCGGCATGACCGGTTCCGAAAGCCGGCGCCTGATGCGCGCCGCCCTGGGGCAGCTGGGCCAGCGGGCCAACCTGCCCGTGGAGGAGATGGTATCGCGGGTGGAGACCCTGGCCACGCTGATCGCCCCCGTGGGCCTGCCGCAGTGCCAGCAGCTGGGCCGCCTGCGCATGGCGGTGGGTGAACTGGAGCGCACCCGCGCCAGCTTGCAGCGCTGGGGCGCCACCGACTTCTCCGAAGTGTCGCAGCTGGCCGATTTCGTGGCCGAGACGGCCAAGGCGGCGCTGGACATGTCGCGCGACCGGCTGGCGCGGCTGGACGCCCGCTGCCGCGACCTGGGCGCCATCGCCGGTGATTTCCGTGCCCTGCGCGCCGCGGTGGCGGAGGATGTGACGCGGCTTGGCTGGCTCATGGACGGCTGGCCCTTCCTCATCCGCCTGTGGGACAGCGTGTCCGACAGCCCGCTGGAGACGCAGCAGTCCACCATGGGTGAGCTGTTCCGCCTGGCCCCCCTGATCCCGGTGGGCGAGGGCGGCAAGGAGCCGTCGGCTTACGATCTTGAGGTGTTGGGCAAGATACAGACGCGCTGGCTGCGCATGGGGGAGGACTGGCGTACCGGTGCCCTCGACATGACGGCGGTGATGCGGATCGAAGCCTTGAAGGCGACGCTGTCATGACCGATGCGGCCATCGCCCAGTGGCAGACCCTGGCGCGTGACGCCACCCGGCTCAGCGACGCCAAGTTCCTGCAAATCTACGCCCTGCTGGAACAGCTGGGGGACAAGCCCGGCATCGCCGGCGCATTCGACGCGATGCGCCCGCGCCTGACCCAGCTGCGCCCGCCCCGGCGGCCCACCGTCTCGCGCCTGTTCTTCCGCCCGGCGGAGGATCTGTTCGACGATCCCGGCGTCTATACACGCAGGCTGCAGCGGGTGTCGCGCGGCACCTTGCCCACCGCGTGGAAGCTGGTGCGGGCGCGGCTGGACGGCGGCATGGTGGATGGCGTCGCCCAGGGCATCCTGAAGGCCGATCCGCGTGATCCGCGTGTGATGGCCCGCGTGGCGGCCCCCCTCTGGGAAGCGGGCGCCCAGGCGCTGGCGGCCATCGCCGACGAGGCCGAAAATAACCTGCGCTTCATGGTCGATAATTTCGGCCGTGACGACGATGTGCTGCGGCAGATCCAGACGTTGCGCGACGTCCTGCTGCTGGGCGGAATCATCGAGGATTTGAAGCAGCGCCTACCGGAACGCCCTATCGGCGACCTGGCGGAAAGCCATGTCGAGGCCATCAAGGGCGTCATGGCGCAGTTGGGCGGGGCGGAAAGCCCGCAGGCCGCGGCGCCCGTGCTGCTGGTGCTGACCGCCCGCATGCTGCGCCCCGGCGTGGTCCTGAAGATGCTGACCGACATGCGCGTGACCGGCAACAGCCAGGCGCAGCGTGACGCCCTGACGCGCGACCTGTCGGGCGTGGTCGTGGGCAACCTGCTGCGCCAGACCGGTACCATGGCCAAAGCGCCGGAACCGACGCCGGGCGCCACACCAGGAGCCGCCCCACTTCCCAAGGATCCGGTGCAGCAATTGGGTTCCCTTGCCGCGGTGGCGGAGCGGCTGACCGATGGGCTCACCTCGGTCAACGACAGTGTCGCCATCCTGCGCGACAAGAAGATCGTCGACCGCGTGGCCGCCGCCCGCAGTGAGATCGGCGAATTCGTGCTGACCACCGTGCTGGGCGACGTGGAAAAGACCCTGGCCGGCCTGATGTATTCCGCCGGCGGCGTCTCCACCCCGCCCGACGAGATGAAGAAGGCGGAGGCCACGGTTCTGGCGCTCAAGCGCTCCGCCAAGCTGGCGGGGCACCTGGGCATCCAGCGCGAGATCACCGCCAAGATCACGGAAATCCGGCGGGAGATCGACCGCCAGACCGAGCGCATGATGGCCGCGCCTGGCGCCCGGGGCGATCCCGAGGTCCGACGGCAGATGTTCAACAACCTGCGCCTGGTCGAGATCCTGGCCGGTTCGGACGAGGCGGAGCGGATGTACCGCGAGTGGAACCGCCGCCTGACCTGACGCAGTTGGTCTGACGCCAGTTGATCTGACTGGGGCCCGCCGGCCGCCTCAGCCGTTGACCGCCCTCTTCAGCGATTTCTCGATCTGGCCGCCGCAATAGCTGTCGCCGTAGCGCCTGACCGACTCCTTGTCCCAAGCGGCCAGGGCCGGCGTCTGCCAGACCCCGCGGCTCAGGGCCGCTATCCCTGGGGCCGTCTCGTCCAGGATCGCGCCGATGCGGGGGAGGACGCGGCGCAGGGTGGACCATAGGGTGGCGGTGACGATGTCGGCCACGCCAATGGCGTCCCCACCCAGCATCAGGCCATGGTCGCGTTGCAAGCCGTGGCGCCGGCCGGTCGCCTCGAAGATCGACATCCAGCGCCGCAGCCGCGGGACGAAATCCTCCCACGTCGGGGGTGTCCACATCTCCCGCCCGCCGTGCAGGGTGATCTCATCGATCACGTCGTTGGCGTCGGCCACGATCTTCAGGGTCATGGCCCGGCCCTGTGGCGAGGGCGGCAGCAGGCTCAAGGTATCGCCCAGGTAAAGGGCGATGGCCGGCATCTGCGACACGGTGAAATCCGCCGCCCGGTCCACCAGCACGGGCGGACCCATGAAGGGTGCCGGCTGGTCGCCTGGGGCATCCTCCATCACCGCCACCAGGGTGCTTACCTCGGGTTCGTCCCAGGCCTTGCCCGCATGGGCCAGGATGGCGCGGATGAATTCCCCCCGAAAGGGGACGGGCCAGTAGTACAGGGTGTAGTCGGACATCGTCAGGGCTCCTCCGGTAGGCTGGCGGGCCAATGACCCACTTATCCCCCCTCTTGGGTAACTCCCGGCGCGCGATAAGGTTCAGCTCAAAATGACGGCATCCATGCGGGCCGGATCGACCTCGGTGATGAAGGGACCGTCGGTCCACAGCAGCAGGCAGCGGATGGCCAGGTCCGGATAGATACGCCTCAAAGCGTCCCGGTAGGCGGCCATCTGCGAGACGTACAGGCCGGGAATATCCTCCGCCGTGCGGGGCGGGGGACGGTTGGTCTTGAAGTCGACGATCTTGACCTCGGTCGCCGTCACCACCAGCCGGTCGATCTGCGCCGCCAGGGGGCGCGTGCCCACCGTGCCCACCAGGGGCACTTCCGACCGGCTGTCGGGACCGAACAGGTCGGCGAACTCCGGATGGTTCAGCACGCGCAGGGTTTCCGACCAGATTTCCTCCCGCGCGGCTTCGTCCAGGCCATGGGCCGGGCGGTCCAGCCAGCGGCGGGCGGCCCCGGCCCGGGCCGCCACCGGCATTTCCGGCAACAGCTGCAGCAGCTTGTGTATCAAGGTGCCGCGCTTGAAGCGGCGGGCCTCTTTCGCCTCGCCATCGCCCAGGGGCGACCGCACCGCCGGTTCCTCCCCATCCGGGCGGGAGGGGGCCAGCGGACGCGACGGTGCGGGCTCGGCCGCCGGTGGGGCCAGCAGCCAGGCGGGGGTGGGGGGGATCGCCTCGGCACCGTCGCGCGCGGCGCGTTGGGCGGGCGGCGGGCGGGTCTGCGGCTCCGACAGCACCCGGCCATCGCCGGCCCATCCCAGGCCCGACACGGCGGTCAGGTCGAAGGCCCGGCTGGGCGCCACGGCGGCCAGCGCCCGTTCCGTCAGGCGGAACCAGGTGTCGTCGCTGGTGGCCGTCTTACCCTCATAGCCGCAGACATGCAGCCGGTCCTCCGCCCGGGTCAGGGCGACGTACAGCAGGCGGCGGTATTCCTGGTCGCGCCGGCGGTCGGCGGCGGCGCGGGCGGCCCGGGCCCTCACGTCCTCCTGCTCCCGCCGGGGGGCGTACAGGGGTACACCAGGGGCGGAGTGGCCATCGCCGCCGCCCTCTTCGTCTCCGTGGGGCCACAGGATGCGCGGGCTGGTCACCGGCTTGCGCGTCGTATCGGGCAGAATGACCACCGGCGCCTGCAGGCCCTTGGAACCGTGGACGGTCATGATGCGCACCTGCCCGCCCTCCGGCCCGCGATCCTTGGCGCCCGTGTCCAGCTCGCGCTTCACTTCCGTCTTTCCGGCGGCCAGCCAGTGCAGGAAGGTTTGCAGGGACGGCGGATGGGCGCGGTCAAAACCCAGGCACAGGCTCAGGAACTCATCCACCGGGTCGATGGCCTCCGCCCCCAGGCGACCCAGCAGGGCGCGCCGGCCGCTGACCGGGTCGGCCGGGCAGGGGCGGGTCAGCAATCCAGCGAACAGCTCATAGGGGGCGGTGTAGTCGACCTCGCCCAGCAGGCGGCGCAGCCAGGCGTAGGCGGGTTGGAAGCGCGGGTCCGTTTCCGCCCGCTTCACCAGGGCCGGCCATAGGCGGCCGCCGCGCCCGTGCGCCAGGGTGAACAGCGCCTCCTCATCCAGACCGATGAAGGGGCTTTTCAGCACGGTGGCCAGGGTCAGGTCGTCTTCCGGCATCAGCAGGAACTGGCCCACCGCCATCAGGTCCATGACGGCCAACTGCTCAGTCAGCACCATGCGGTCCACGCCCGCCACCGGCACGCGCCGTTCCTTCAGCGCGCGCACCAGCTGCTGGACGAAGGCGTTGCGGCGGCGGACCAGCACCAGGATGTCGCCGGCGGTCAGGGGCCGGCCGCGCGCCTCCAGCACCTCGCCCTTGGCGATCCAATGGGCGATGTGGTCGGCGATGACCGTGGCCAGGCGGGCCTGGGGCCTGTCTTCCGGCTCATGGTGCAGGGGCGGGGACCAGGCCGGGGTGTCCGCCCCGTCGCCGGGCCGCACCAGGGGCCACAGCTCCACCGTGCCCGCCATGCCCTGGCGGAAGGGGCGGTGGCGGATGGCCTGGGCCGACACGCCGTCCCGGGCCTCCTGCTGCGCGAACACCGTATCCACCGCCTGCAGCACGGCGCCGACGGACCGGAAGCTGGTTTCCAGGTCGACGATGGCCCAGGGGCGTTCCGCCTGCTGCACCCGCGCCTGGAAGGTGCGGCGCATGCGCGCGAACTCCGCCGGGTCGGCGCCCTGGAAGCTGAAGATGGACTGCTTCTCGTCACCCACCACGAACAGGGTGCGCCGGGCCTGCGACTGGCCCTCGCCGGCGAAGAACTCCTCTGCCAGGGCGCTCACCACCCGCCATTGCTCCGGGTTGGTGTCCTGCGCCTCGTCGATCAGGATGTGGTCCAGGCCGCCGTCCAGCTTGTACAGCACCCAGGCGCAGGCCTGGGCATCGCCGGTCAGCAGGGCGCTGGCCGCCAGGATCAAATCGTCGAAGTCCAGTTGCGCCCGGCTGTCCTTCCAGCGCTGATAGCCTTCCAGCATGCTGCCGGCCAGCGTCAGCAGGCTGGCGGTGGATTGGGCGACCGTCACGGCGCGCAGACGCTCCTGCAACGCCACCAGGCGCTGGCCTTCCTGGGCCAGGATGTCGGCCGTGCGCGGGTTGGCCGCCAGGGCACCCTTGGTGGCCAGTCGCGACCGCACCGTGCCGTCCGCCGTCAGGAACAGCTGGCGATAGGCCGCGATGTCGGTCAGGCGGCGGTCGATCTGGTCCAGCCACAGCTGGATGCCCTGGCCGCGCTCCACATCTGTCGCGGTGCCCATGGCCAAGGCGGCGCAGGCCGCGCGCAGGCCGGGGACGTCCAGCACCTCGTCCCGGCAACCGGCGGCCAGCACGCTTCCCTCCGTCTCGCCCGGATCGACCTCCAGATGGCGGAACAGGGCGGCCACCGTTCCTTCCAGGCCGCCATGCGCGTCCAGGATGCGGCGGATGCGGCCGCGCTGGGCCACCAGGTCGGCCAGCAGCTCCGCGAAGCTTTCTTCGTTCAGGGCGCCGGCCAGGCGTTTCAGGGCCCGGCCCAGGGGAGTGTCCGGCCGGTCCTGGGCGGATGCCAGCATGTGGGCCTGCGCCTCGGCCAGAGCTTCCGCCGCCGTGCGGTCATCCATGACCTGGAAATTGGGCGGCAGCCGCGCCTCCAGCGGGAAGCGGCGCAGCAGGGACTGGCAGAAGGCGTGGATGGTCTGGATCTTCATACCCCCGGCCGTGTCCAGCACGCGGGCGAACAGGCGGCGGGCGGTCAGCACCTCATCCCGCGTGGGCGGGCGGCCGTTCAGCTCGGCCAGGGCCTGCGTCAGGTCGCCATCCGCCATGACAGCCCAACTTGCAAGGCGTTCTGCAATGCGGTTGGCCATTTCCGCCGCGGCCGCCTTGGTGAAGGTCAGGCACAGGATGCGGCCAGGCTCGGTGCCGGCCAGCATCAACCGCACCACCCGGTCGGTCAGCACCTTGGTCTTGCCGGTGCCCGCCGACGCCCCGACCCAGACGGACGTGTCCGGGTCCGAGGCCTGGCGCTGCTTGACCGTGGGGTCGATGGGGCGGTTCAAGACCTCGCTCATGCCTCACCCCCGTCGCCCACTGACCATTCCGCCACGCGTGCCAGATGCAGATAGTCGGAATAGCGCGGCGCCATGCCCGGCCGGGGCTGCGAGCGGTAGGGGGTGGATTCTTGGTCAAACAGGTCGATCAGCTGGCGCAGGCCCTCCACCGCCTCCGCCGCCAGGCGGGCGGGGTCCAGTTTCAGGGCCACCACCTGGCCGGCGGGCTCACCCCCCGTCAGGCGCCAGAAAGCCAGTTGCTCCACCACCGGTGCCCGCAGGCCGAAACCGCCGGACAGGGCGATGGCCGCTTCCAACGGCAGTTGGGGGGCGAAGCCCAGCTCCACGTCCTTCGCGCGCGGCGGTGTGCCGGTCTTGTAGTCGATGATGGCGATGGACCCGTCGGGGTGGCGGTCGATGCGGTCGGCCTTGGCGATGATCTCGAACGGCTTGTGCGCCGTCTCCAGGGTGAGGATGCCCTTGGCCTCGGTCGCCAGGGGCTGGATGCCGCCGGCCCGCCGCTCCCGCTCCAGCGCCAGGAACCAGTCGGCGATGCGCTCGAACCTGGGCCACCAGAAGGTTTCCAGGCTGGGCTGGCCGCTGTAGGGGGCGAAGGCCAGGCGGCCGAAGCGCAGCAGCTGCTCGCGCGCATCCTCGGGCAGCAGGGTGCCGGGGTTGGCCTTGATGAAGTCGTCCAGCGCCTTGTGGATCATCGTGCCGCGGTCGGCCGCCCCGGGATCGGCGTCCAGCGGGTCCAGCGCCTCCAGGCGCAGGACGTGGCGGGCGTAGAGCGCATAGGGGTCGCGCATCCAGGTCTCGACCTGGGTGACCGACAGGCGGCGCGGCCGGGCGGCCACGGGCGGGCGCGGTTCCGGCGGGGGGCAGGGCCGCACGGCCGCCGGCGTGTCCATGGCCTCCGTCCAGGCGGTCCAACGGCCCATGGTGGTGCTTAAAGCGCGGGGGCGGCCCAGCGCCTTCAGCACCGTGTCCAGCCGCAGCAGCCAGCGCGACGGCACGGTGGGCGTGCCCTCCACCCTTTCCGACCGGGTCAGCACCACGGTGGCGGCGCCGCAGGCCTGGGCGAAGTCATGCGCCGTCTGGCCCAGGTGCCGTTCCGGCGTGGGCAGGCCGAAGCGCTGGCGCATGGGGCGCGACAGCCAGGGGTCGGCCTTGGGCTGCGGCGGCCAGGTGCCCTCGTTCAGACCGCCCAGGATCATGACGTCGAACTGCTGCAGCCGCGCCTCCAGCAGGCCCAGGATGTAGAGGCGCGGGTGCAGGCCATAGCGGGGGCGCACCGCGCGGCCCACCATCAGGGCGCTGATGACGGCTGCATAGTCCGGCCCGCCCAGCTCGGGGAAATCGTGGCCGGCGTCCTGCAACTCGTCCACGAAGGCGGCGGCGGCCTCGCCATCATCCAGGCGCCACAGGCGGTCGGCGCCCGATTGCGTGTCGCTGGCGGCCAGGGCCTCCGCCGTGCGGGCATGCAGGTCCAGCCAGCCGGCCAGGGTCTTGCCCGTGCCGCTCATGGCCGCCAGCAGGGGCCGCAGGATTTCCTCCAGCCCGTCGATGAAGGCCGACAGGCGGGCGCGGTGGGCGTCCGGGTCGCCATGGCTGTCGAAGCGCCGGGGCTCCGCCTGGGCCAGGGCCAGGCGCAGGCCCTCGAAGCCATCGGCCGGCCGGGGGCCGCGCAGCACCGCCCGTTCCAGGTCGCGCACCTGGGCGCGGAAGAAGGATGGGTTCTGCCCGCCCGCCGCCAGGGGATGCTTCAGCAGGGACAACAGCGCCAGGGGGGCCGGCTCCGCCGCCCAGTCGGCCAGCAGGCGCAGATAGCTGCCCACCGCACTCTGGGTCAGGGGCAGGCCGGCGCTGTCGTTGACGGCGATGTCCCAGCGTTTCAGCGCCAGGGCCACGCGCCGGGCCAGGTCGCGGTCGGGCGTCACCAGGGCCGCCGTTCGGCCCGGCGTCTCCAGCACCTCGCGCATCATCAGGGCGATGGCGCCCGCCTCCTCCTGCGGGGTGGCGGCATCCAGGCGCGACAGGCCGGCCAGGGCTTGATCGGCCACCGCCGCCAGGGCGCTGGCGGACAGGTCCTGCCAGGCCTCCGTGGTGCCGGCGGGGCGCAAGGCCTCCGCCACCAGGCGGGCGCGGGCGGGGTCGCTGCGGCGGTGGGCCATGACCTCCGGCAGCGGGTCGGGCAGGGGCCAGGGCCGCACCGCGCCCCGGCGGATCTCCAGCCGTTCCAGCAGGCGCTTCAGCCCGTATTGCGGGTGGGCCTCGTCCAAATCCTGCCAGGTGGCCTCATCGCAATCGAGGTCCAGGCCGGGCAGGACGACGGCGCCCTGGGGCAAGGCCGCGACCACCGCCAGCAGGTCGGCGGTGGCGGGGATGCTGCCGGTGGAGCCGGCGGCGATGACGGGGCCGGGCGGCGGCTGGGCGCGCCAGGTTTCGGCCAGGGCCTTCAGCCGCAGTTCGCGTTCCTTGGCAGGATCGACACCCCCCTCGTCCGCCAATAGCGCCGGCCAATGCTGGGTGATGATTTCCAGGAAGCGCAGGGTCACCTGCCAGTGCTGGGCGTAGTCGTCCGGCACCAGGCGGGCCAGATCCTCGAATTTGCAGCCCTCGGTCTGCACCTCGTCCAGCAGGCGCGCCAATTCGCCCGCCAGGCTCACGGCCTGGGCGGGGGTGGCGGCCAGGTCGGGGGCGCGCATGACCAGGCGGGCCAGCAGCAGCTGCCGGCGCAGGGCGGGCACGGCCTGGGGCAGCTCGGTGCCACCCTGGGTGAACACCACCTCGTCCGTATCCACGTCGCCCAGGGGCGACAGGCGGGGCAGCAGGATGGGCTTGCCGCCCGACAGGCGCAGGAAGGCTTCCCGCAGGGAGCGTACGGCGCGCACCGTGGGCAGCAGGACGGTCAGCCGCGACAGGGCCAGCGGGTCATCGCCCACCCGCGCCAGGATGCCGGCCGCCAGCGCGTCCACGAACGGCAGCCCCGGCGCGATGGTGAACAGGGATGTGCCGGTCTCCTCCCCCGATGCGGCAGGCCAGGTCATGGGGTCAGGGCTCGGCCTTGCGCGGCTGGCTCAGCTTGGCGTCGTGCAGGATGGGGTGGCCCAGCAGGGTGTTCACCTCCTCCACCGCGTCGGGCGTGCCGACATGGAACCAGACGCCGTCGTGGCGCATGCCGTACAGGCGCCCCGCCTCTTCCGCCTGTTGCCAGAGCCTGAGGTTGGAGAAACGGTTCTCGGTGATGGCGTGGTACAGCTCCGGCTTCACGATGTGCACACCGGCGAAGACGAAGGGGGCCAGTTCCCCCTCGGCGCGATAGCGCAGGCGGCCGTCGGCTTCCATGTGGTAGTCGCCGGGGCCGTCATAGCCGACGGCGGCCACCGTGGGCATCATCAGCAGCAGCACGTCCATGACCGCCGGGTCCCAGGTGGCGGCCAGCCGTTTCAGCGCCGGAATGGGCCCGTCCAGCCACAGGATGTCGGCGTTGACGACGAAGATGGGATCGGCGCCCAGGTGGGGCAGGGCGTGGCGTACGCCGCCGCCCGTCTCCAGCAGGTCCGCCTCGGGCGACAGGGTGATGGCGGGGCTGGACCGGCCCGCCAGATGGCTTTCGATCATGGCGCCCAGGTGGTGGGTGTTCACCACCGCGCGTTCCACGCCGCTTTCGGCCAGCCGGTCCAGGGCGTGGTCCAACAGCGGGGCGCCGCCCACCTCCACCAACGGCTTGGGCCGCGTCAGGGTCAGCGGGCGCATGCGCAGGCCCAAGCCGGCGGCCAGCACCATGGCGGTGTGGGGGACGGAGGCGGCAGGGGCGGGGTTGGCAGAAGGGGGGGTGGCGGTGGCGGCAGAAGCGGACATCGCGTCAGAAACTCCGGACGATGGAATCGGCATCAAGGTTAGCGGGCAGATGGCGTTCCACCCAGTGGGCAATCGGCGACAAGGCGGGGTGGCGGATGGCGCCGGTGAATTGGCCCCACACCCGGGGCAGGAAGGACAGCTGCGGCGCGCCGGTGGTGGCCTGGATCAGTTGCGCCACCCGGCCCAGGATGCGGGCGTGGCGCACGGCGCCCAGGATGGCGGCGGACGCCCTGAAGGTCCCCTGGTCGATGTCGGGGAAGGCGGCCAGGTAGCGCAGGGTCATGGCCTGGCGCAACGCCTCCGGCACGTCGCGCCGCGCGTCCTCCAGCAGCGACACCAGATCGTAGGCGCGGGGGCCGATGCCGCCATCCTGGAAGTCCAGCAGGCCGCAGGCCGCCACGCCGGCCCGGTCCTTCAGCCGCATCAGGTTGCCGGGGTGGTAGTCGCGCAGCAGCAGGGTGGGGGGCAGGGACAGGGCGGCGGGCAGCACCCCCTCCCACGCCTCGGCCAGCTCGTCCCAGGCGCCGGCCGGCAGGGCGCTGCCCCGCACGACAGGCACGAAGGCGTCGGCGAACAGCATGACCTGATCGCGGAACAGGCCGACGTCATAGCGCGACAGGTCGGGGGCGGAGGCCGGCACGAAACGCTGGTGCAGGGCGACCAACACGTCGGTCGCCACCTCATACAGCGGCTGCCATGGCTCTTCCCCGCCGTCCAGCAGGCGGGCGTAGTCGTCGCCGCCGAAATCCTCGATCAGCAACAGGCCCTGCGGCTCATCCCCCGCCAGGATGAGGGGGGCCGACAGGGCGCAGTCGCGCAGCAGGCCGGCGATCTGGACGAAGGGCGGCACCTGGCTGGCCGCCACCTCGTCCCGGCAATCCATCAGGATGGCGGTGGCGCCGTTAAGGGTCAGGCGCTCATAGCGGCGGGCCGACCAGTCGGCGCCCATGGGCTGGCGCCGGGCGGCACCCCAGCCGGCCTGGTCCAGGAAGCGGCGGATGACGGTCTCACGGGGCGGGGTGTCGCGTCTCATGGCTCAGAAGCTTTCCCAGTCTCGGGGCCCCAATCAGGGGTATCCAGGCGGCGGGCCCAGGCGCCGTGGCCCGTCAGCGTGGCGCGCCGGCTCTCGGGCCCGGTGATGGCAAGGTGCAGGTCAAGCCGGTTGGCGGGCAGCAGCGCGCCCAGGCGCACCGGCCATTCCACCAGCGCCACGCCCTCATGAATAACCTCCTCCCATCCCAGTTCCAGCACCTCATCCGGTTCCGTCAGGCGGTAGAGGTCGAAATGCCACAGGGGGAAGCCGGGCAGGTCATAGGTCTGCACCAGGGTGAAGGTGGGGCTGGGCACCTCTTCCTCGGCATCCCCCAGGCTGCGGATCAGGTGGCGGGCGAAGGCGGACTTGCCGGCCCCCAGGTCACCCGACAGGGCCACCACGTCGCTCGGCCGCAACAGGCGGCCCAGCCGCGCCGCCAGGTCGGCCGTCGCCTGCTCATCAGCCAGATCCAATGTCAGCGCGTGGGGCATGGGACTCCTGAGGGTGGGGTGCCGGGGGGATGGAGGGCCGCCGGCGGATACTGCGGCGGCGTACGTTACCGGAGCAAGCATCCAGGCGGGACGCATCCCGCAAACTGGGCCCCGCAAACTGGGCAGTTGATTAGCGCATCAATTCGCGTGATGAAAGCAACCCGAACCGCCGACCGGCCGTGCGGACCCCTTTGGACACGCCCTTCGCCGCCGGTCCCCGCGTGCCGTGCGCCCAAGTGCCGTGTCAGGAGTAGACCAGACCCATGTCCAGCCAGCTTGAGACCATCGCCCCCGGCGGCGTCCACCGCACCGACGTCTGCATCATCGGCGCCGGCCCCGTGGGCCTGTTCGCCATCTTCGAATGCGGCATGCTGAAGCTAGACTGCCACGTGGTCGACGCGCTGGACATGGTGGGCGGCCAGTGCACCGCCCTCTATCCCGAAAAGCCCATCTACGACATTCCGGGCTATCCGCAGGTGGAGGCGGCCACCCTGATCGACCGGCTGGCTGAACAGGCTGCCCCCTTCAAGCCCAACTACCATCTGGGCCAGCAGGTCACGACCCTGACCCCGGGCCAGGATGGCCGTTGGCTGGTGGGCACCGACAAGGGCACAACCATCGACTGCCGCGCCGTGCTGGTCGCCGCCGGCTGCGGCGCCTTCGGCCCCAACAAGCCGCCGCTGGACGGCCTGGGCGAGTATGAGGGCAAGTCGGTGCATTATCTGGTGCGCCGCCGCCAGGATTTCGCGGGCAAGCGCGTGGTCATCGCCGGCGGCGGCGACAGCGCCGTGGATTGGGCCATCTCGCTGTCCGAGGTGGCGGAGCGGGTGATGGTCGTCCACCGCCGGGCCAAGTTCCGCGCGGCACCCGAAAGCGCCGCCCGCCTGGACCAGCTGGCCAAGGACGGCGTCATCGACATGGTCGTGCCCTACCAGCTGGCCGGCCTTGAGGGGGAAAACGGCCGGCTGAGCGGTGTGAAGGTCGCGACGCTGGAGGGGGAGGAGAAGACCTTGCCCGCCGACGCCCTGCTGGCCTTCTTCGGCCTGGCCATGGACCTGGGGCCCATCGCCAGCTGGGGCCTGAACGTGGAACACCACCATGTGGCGGTGAACCCGGCGACCATGGCCACCAACGTGCCGGGCGTCTACGCCATCGGCGACATCGCGACATACCCCGGCAAGGTGAAGCTGATCCTGTGCGGCTTCGCCGAGGCCGCCATGGCCGTGCACGCCATCCATCCCCTGGTCCACCCGGGTGAGGCGCTGCACTTCGAGTATTCCACCAGCCGGGGCGTGCCTGGGGCTTGACGTCGCCTCAGGCGCCGGCGGGGCATGCGCCCCTTGGCTTGTCCTCAGTTTCCAGTCCGCTGCCGCTGTCCGGAAACTTCCGGCGGATGCGGTCGCATCCTATGGAAAAGAGGAAAAATAGGAGTTGAAGGTAGCTCCGGCCCTACCGGCCTTCCTCCCGCACGATCAGGCGGTCGATGGCATCCGACAATGGGGGCAGGTGCTCCAGCACGCTGTTCCACAGCACGCGGGTTGCCACCCGCCGGTCGGGGGGATGCAGCAATTGGCCCATGGCCGCGATCTGGCGCCAGGGGATGTCCGGCTCCGCCGCCGTCACGTCGGGCGGCAATTGCCGGACGGTGGCCGACACCATCTCCAGCGATCGTTCCACCGCGCGTTGCAGGCCCCAGCTTTCGGCGAACTCCGGATAGGCGGTGCCGGCGGTGATGCCGCTGATCCCATCCAGGATTTCACGCAGGTCGCCCAGGCGCAGAATGACGCTCCGCCGCATCATCAGAACACGCGCAAGGCGTCGGCCTCGATCCTCGGGCGCAACTGGGGGTGCAGGCCGTCGCGGGTGGTGACTTCGGATTGCCGGCCCAGGATGGCGCGCACCTTGTCCTGGATGTCCGCCAGTTCGATCAGGCTGAAGCGCGGGTTGTGACTGTCCAGGAACAGGTCGACGCCGCCCTCGTGCTCCGGCGCCGTGGCGCCCGCCACCAGGAACAGGTGCGCGACGCCGGCCCGGTGCAGTTCGGCCTCATGGGCCCTCAGCTTGCTGACCGCCTGTTCCTGATTCATCGCCGCCCCTCAGCCGTTCTTGAGGGAAGCTAACATTTCCCGCCGCAAAATGGCATTGATGCGGGATTGGTAGCCCTTGCCCTGGGACCGCAGCCAAGCCAGCACGTCGGAATCGATCCGTACGGTCGTCGACGTCTTGGTCGGCTTGTAGAAGCGGCCACGCACGGCGTTCTTCCAGAACTCATCCGTCGTCTGGGGGATGTCGCTGTAGTCGATTTCGCTCTCGGGCCGTTCGGCCAAGGCCTTCAACTGGGCCTTTTCCTCCTCGCTCAAACGTGGGGGATTGGCCAGGTCGATGGTCACGCTAACGAGTTTCTTGTTCATAGCGTCGCCTTTCCTGTCGATCGGCCCGGCGGGCCGAAATAATGCGGATGATTTCCAACTCCTCGCCGTTTTCATCCAATTCCCAGATGGTGTGGGCCACCATGAGCAGCATGAATCCCTCCGCGATGCCGAGGGTTTGCCAACGCTCCTCGCCATCTTCGAAACGGTCTTGAGTGGTAAGCGCGAATGGGTCCGCAAAAGCGACGATGGCGGCCCCAAAGGTGACGCCGTGCTTGCGGACGTTACTGGCCGCCTTATCCGGATCCCATACGAAGCGCTTCTTCACAGGAAAATGTTACTACAAATCCGTAGATACGGAAAGGCACCTCACTCCTCCCGCAGCAGCGGGGCGGCCGGTTGGCTGAGCGCCCGCCAGGTGGCGACCAGGCCTAGCGCCAGGGTGATGGCGGTGCTCAGCAGGGCAGTCAGCACCAGGGTCTGGGGCAGGAACACCCACTTCATGTTCATGACCTTGGTCAGGACGGCCCAGGCCGTCAGCGTGCCCAGCGCGCCGGAGATGACGGCCGTCACCAAGCCCAGCGCGCCGTATTCGATGAGGAAGGTGCGCAGGATGGTGGCGCGCACGGCCCCCAGCACCTTCAGCACCACGGCGTCATAGACGCGGCGCCGGTGGCCGGCGGCGATGGCGCCGGCCAGCACCAGGGTGCCGGCCACCAGGGTCACGGCCGCCACCACCCGCACCGCCATGCCGATGTTGACGATGATGGTGGACACGGTGGCCAGCGCCTCCTTCACCCGGATGGCGGTGATGTTGGGGAAGGCCTGGATGACGGCGCGCTGGATGGCGGCCTCGGCCTCCGCCGGGGCCCGCACCGTTGCCAGATGCGTCTGTGGCGCGTGCTCCAGCACGCCGGGGCTCATCACCAGGGTGAAGTTGATGCCCAGGGTGGTGAAGTCCAGGTCGCGCACCACCGCTACCTCCGCCTCGATCTCGCGGCCCAGGACGGACAGGGTCATGTGGGCGCCGGGGCCGATGCCGAAGGCCTGCGCCACGTCCTTGGAGATGGCCAGCTTAGGATCGCCGCTGTAGTCCGCCGGCCACCAGGCGCCGGCCACCACCTTGTCGCCGGCGGGGGCGGCGGCCTGATAGGTCACGCCGCGGTCGCCGTTCACCACCCACTTCTTGTCGGGGTCGTGCACCTGCTCCTGCGCCGGCTTGCCCTCCACCCGCACGATGGTGCCGCGCAAGCTGGGCGTGGTTTCCAGATCGTGCGCGCCGGGCACGGCCAGGACCGTCCGGCGGAACTGGTCCAGCTGGTCGGGCTGGATATCGACGAAGAAGAAGCTGGGCGCGTTGGCCGGCAGGCTCTCCCCCACCTCGCGGCGGAAGTTGCCCTCGATCAGGGCCACGGCCACCAGCACGGTCAACCCCAGGCCCAGCGACAGCACCACCATGCCTGACAGGTTGCCCGGCCGATGCAGGTTGGTCAGGGCCAGGCGCAGGGCCGGCCGCCGGGGGCGCGGCAGCAGGCGGGCCAGGCGGGTGATGCCGGTGCCCGCGCCTAAGAACAGCAGCAGGGTCGCCGCCGCCCCGACGACGAAGAAGGCCGCCAGCTTCTGGTCGACGGAGGTCAGCACGGCCAGCGACCCCAGGGCCGCCGCCAGCCAGGCCAGGGCGGCCAGCACCAGGGCCGGCGGCCGGCCCCGGCGCCCGGCCGATCCCTCGCGGAACAGCCGCGCCGCCGGCACCCCCTGCGCCTGACCCAGCGGCCAGAGGGAGAAGACCAGCGCGGTGGTGAGGCCGAACAGGGCGGCCAGGGCCAGGCGGCCGGGATAGACGCCGATCTCCGCCGTGATGGGCAGCAGGCCCGCCAGCGCGCGCCCCGCCACCAGCGGCAGCACGGCGCCCAGCACCAGGCCGGCGGCGATGCCCAGCCCGGCCAGCGCCAGGATCTGCATCAGATAGACCTGGAAGATCAGGCGCGCGGGCGCGCCCAGGCATTTCAGGGTGGCGATGGAATGGACGCTGGCGTCCATATGGCTGCGCACGGCGTTGCCCACGCCCACACCGCCCACCAGCAGGGCGGTCAGGCCCACCAGGGTCAGGAACTGGGCCAGCCGGTCGATGAAGCGGGTCAACTGCGGGGCGGCGTTGTGGAAGTCGCGCACCCGCCAGCCGGCGTCGGGGAAGGTCTGGTCCACGGTCTTGGCCCAGGCGGCGGCGTCCGTGCCCTCGGGCAGGCGCAACTGGTAGGACCAGTTGACCAGGCTGCCCGGCCGGATCAGCCCGGTGGCGGGCAGGGCGTCCATCGCGATCATCAGGCGGGGCCCCAGCGCGATGCTGCCCGACCCGGCCTTGTCCGGCTCATGGTCGATGATGCCGCGCACCTCCACCGTCGTGTCGCCGACGACGAGATTGTCGCCGATCCTCAGCGACAGGCGGGTGGCCAGGGTGTCATCGACGAAGGCGCCGAAGACGCCGTCGCGCGCCGCCAGGCGGGTCTGTGCGTCGCTTCCCCCATCCGTCAGGGTCAACCGGCCATAGAGCGGATAGCGGCCGTCCACCGCCTTCAGCTCCACCAGGCCGCTGGCGCCCAGGTCGGCTTCTCCGCCGGCTGTGTCCGCCGCCTTGCGCGCCATGGCCCGCATGTCGGCGGTGACCGCCACGGTGCCCTGGCCCTCCAGCCACTGGCGCTGCTCCGCCGTCGCCTCGCGGTAAAGGACGCGGACCGACGCGTCGCCGCCCAGGATGGCGCGGCCGTCCTGGGTCAGGGACCGCTGGATGCCGCCCGCCACCGACTGCACGGCGGCGATGGCGCCCACGCCCAGGGCCAGGCACAAGAGGAAGATGCGGAAGCCCCGGATGCCGCCGCGCAGTTCGCGCCGCGCCAGCCGGGCCGCCAGCTTAAGTTCGGTCAGGGTGATCATGGCGGCCTCAGTCGGCGAGCGCTGCGCGCGCCAAGGCGGTATCCTCCACCACCCGGCCGTCGGCCAGGCGGATGGTGCGGTCGCAGCGGGCGGCCAGGCCGGGGTCGTGGGTCACCAGGATCAGGGTGGTGCCGTGGCGGCGCGCCTGGTCGAACATCAGGCGGATGATCTGCTCCCCCGTCTCCTGGTCCAGGTTGCCGGTGGGTTCATCCGCCAGGATCAGGCGGGGCCGGGGGGCGAAGGCGCGGGCCAGCGCCACGCGCTGCTGCTCGCCGCCCGACAGCTGGCCGGGATAATGGTCCAGCCGGTGGGACAGGCCTACGGCCGCCAAGCCGTCGCGGGCGCGGTCGAAGGCGTCGGCCTCGCCCGCCAGTTCCATGGGCAGGGCCACGTTTTCCAGCGCCGTCATCGCCGCCATGAGGTGGAAGGATTGGAAGACGATCCCCACATGATCGCGGCGGAAGCGGGCCAGCGCGTCTTCCGACAGGGTGTTCAGTATCTGGTCCGCCACCGTGACCGTGCCGCCGGTGGGCCGTTCCAGCCCGCCGATGACCATCATCAGCGATGATTTTCCCGACCCGCTGGGCCCGACGATGCTGATCCGTTCCCCCGCCTGGATCGAAAGGTCGATACCTTTCAGGATGTTGACGCGCCCGGCGGCGCTTTCCAATGTCAGGGTCAGGCCGTTCAATTCCAGGGCGGGCTGGACAGGGGGCATGGGCGCGTGGCTTTCGGGCTGAAGGTCTCCAGCCGATATGGCCCGGGCCCCTTTTATTTCAACAGGAATACCGGCAATGCGACTTTCCTTTCCACTCGCCTCGCTGCTGCTCGCCCCGCTGTTGGCCCTGGGCCTGGTGACGGGCGCCGCCCAGGCCCGGCCGCTGAAGGTGGCGGTGCTGGGCGACAGCCTGTCGGCCGGCTACAACCTGCCGCCCGGCCAGGGGCTGACGCGCCAGCTGGAGGCGGCGCTGCGCCAGGACGGCTTCGACGTTACGGTGGGTGACACCGCCGTCTCCGGCCAGACCTCGGCCGGCGGCCTGGCCGGCCTGGACTGGATGCTGGGTGACAAGCCGGACCTGGTGGTGGTGGAACTGGGTGCCAACGACATGCTGCGCGGCATCGATCCCAAATCAACCCGCGCCAACCTGGACAAGATCCTGTCCACCCTGAAGGACCGGCACGTCCCCGCCATCCTGGCCGGCATGAAGGCCCAGCCCAACCTGGGCGCCGACTACGTCGCCGCCTTCGACAAGATTTACCCGGACCTGGCCAAGCAGTACGCGCTGCCCTTCTATCCCTTCATCCTGGACGGCGTGGCGCTGGACCCGAAGCTGACCATCGCCGACCGCATGCATCCTAATGGCGACGGCGTGGCCGTCATGGTCCGGGGGCTGAAGCCCCTGGTTGCCAAGGCGCTGACGACGCTGAACGGTGGCGCGGCGGCGGGCAAATAGGGGGTTTCACAGCGCCGCCGGGGCTATTCCCCGCAGCTGACCTCGCGTAGACAGGCGTTAACCTTTTCCCGCCTTTCAAGGACACCCCCCATGGAACACCGCCGTCTCGGCCGTACCGACATCACCGTCAGCGCCATCTGCCTGGGCACGATGACCTGGGGCCGCCAGAATACCGAGGCGGAAGGCCATGCGCAGATGGACTACGCCTTCGACCGGGGCGTCACCTTCTTCGATACGGCGGAGATGTACGCCGTCCCGCCCAACGCCGAGACCTATGGCCGGACGGAGGAGATCATCGGCAGCTGGTTCCAGGCCACCGGCCGGCGGTCCCAGGTCTTCCTGGCCAGCAAGGTCAGCGGCCCTGGTCCCATGCCCTGGGTGCGCGGCGGCCAGCACCGGCTGGACCGCGCCAACATCCATGCCGCCGTGGACGCCAGCCTGCGGCGCCTGCGCACCGACTACATCGACCTCTATCAGGTGCACTGGCCGCAGCGGCCCCTGGCCCTGTTCGGCCGGGGCGCGCCGGAAGGGCTGTACAGCGACGGCGGCGTGCCCATCGAGGAGACGCTGGCGGCGATGGGTGAGCTGGTGACGGCCGGCAAGGTCCGGCACATCGGCGTGTCGAACGAGACGGCCTGGGGCGTCATGGCCTATCTGCGCGCGGCGGAACGGCAGGGGCTGCCCCGCATCGCCAGCATCCAGAACGTCTACAACCTGCTGTCCCGCGTCTTCGACACCGATCTGGCGGAGGTGGCGGTGCGCGAGCAGGTTGGCCTGCTGGGCTATTCGCCCCTGGCCGGCGGCACCTTGAGCGGCAAGTACCTGAACGGCGCCATGCCGGCGGGCTCGCGCCGCGCCATCGATACCCGCGGGTCCCGCTACGGCGGGCCGGTGGTCGACCCCATCGTGGCGCGCTACCTGGACATTGCCCGCCGCCACGGCCTGAACCCGACGCAGATGGCGATATCCTTCGCCCTGCGCCAGCCCTTCATGACCGCCGTCATCATCGGCGCCACCAGCATGGCCAACCTTGAAAGCAACATCGCCGCGGCCGACGTTACGTTGAGCGACGCGGTGATCGACGAGATCGAGGCCGTGCACCAGTCCAACCCGTCACCCTGCCCGTAAGGACGGGGTCCCAAGGTACAGCGTCATGATCCGCCTGTTCGTGGGCCTGGAAATGCCGGAAGCGGTGCGGGACGCCCTGTCCCGCCTCACCGGCGGCCTGCCGGGGGCCCGCTGGGTGCCGCCGGAAAACTATCACCTCACCCTGCGCTTCATCGGCGAGGTGGATGAAGGCGTGGCCCAGGACATCGATGAGGCGCTGGACCTGGTGGTGGCGCCTGCCTTCACCCTGGCGCTCGATGGCCTGGGCCAGTTCGGCAAGGGGGAGAAGTCGCGCGTGCTCTGGGCCGGCGTGCGCCCCGAACCGGCGCTGGACCATCTGCAGGCCAAGGTGGAGAGCGCGGTGGTGCGGGCCGGGCTGGCGGCCGAGACGCGCAAGTTCAGCCCCCACGTCACCCTGGCCACCCTGGGCCGGGAAACACCGGCGGCCCGCGTGGGCCGCCTGATGGAGGAACACGGGCTGTTCCAGGCGGGGCCGTTCCCGGTCGACCGCTTCATCCTTTATGAAAGCGTGCTGGGCCGGCAGGGCAGCACCTACCATGCGCTGCGGGGCTATCCGCTGGGCGGCTGGCGGCCGGCGGAAGAGGCCCCCTGACGCGCAGGCCCCCTCGCGCATAATTGCGCATGCGCCCGGGGTGCGGATGCCGTATCTCCTCTAAAATCCCCTCGATAGCCGGAGTCGAGCCCCGCCATGATCCAGCCCGCCCGCCGCACCTTCGTCGCCCTGGATACGCCTGAGCCCAAGGCGGCCCGCGCCCTGGCCCAACGGCTGGCCGGCCATGTCGGCGGCGTCAAGCTGGGGCTGGAATTCTTCTGCGCCGCCGGGCCGGACGGCATCCGCGCCGTGACCGAGGGCCTGGACATGCCGCTGTTCCTGGACCTGAAGCTGCACGACATCCCCAACACGGTGGCGGGCGCCATCCGCTCCGTCATGCCCCTGGCGCCGGCCTTCATCACCCTGCACACCCTGGGCGGGGCGGCGATGATGCGGGCGGCGGTGGACGCGGCGGCCGACGCGGCGGCCCAGATGGGCGTGCCCCGGCCCAAGCTGCTGGGCGTCACGGTGCTGACCAGCATGAGCCTGCTGGACCTGGCCTCGGTGGGCGTGGACCGGCCGGTGGCCGACCAGGTGGCCCTGCTGGCGGATCTGGCCCATGTCGCCGGCATGGACGGCGTCGTCTGCTCGCCCAATGAGTGCGCCGTGCTGCGCCGGCAGCTGGGGCCCGACTTCACCCTGATGGTGCCGGGCATCCGCCCCGTGTGGGCCTCGGCCAACGATCAGAAGCGCATCATGACCCCGGCCGCCGCCGTGACGGCCGGCGCCACCTACCTGGTCATCGGCCGCCCCATCACCGACGCCCAGGACCCCGTCCAGGCCGCGCAGCGCATCGTCACCGAGCTGGCGGCCTGAGAATTTAGCGCATTGCTCCTGGGCCCCGACCGGGGCCGCCGGAAGTTTCCGGGGAGCGTAGCGGACTGGAAACTGAGGACTAGCCAAGCGGCCGCAGGGCCGCGCCGGCGTTTGAGGAGCACGCACCATGCCCGTCAAGGCGAAGATCTGCGGGATCAATCATCCCGAGGCCTTGAGGGCGGCCGTGGACGGTGGCGCCCGCTACATCGGCCTGGTGTTCTTCGCCAAGTCGCCACGCAACGTCTCGCTGCCCCTGGCGGCGGAGCTGGCGCGCATGGTGCCCACCGGCGTGCGCACCGTGGGCCTGTTCGTCGACCCCACGGATGAGTTCCTGGACCAGGCCCTGGCCCAGGTGCCGCTGGACCTGATCCAGCTGCATGGGGAGGAGACGCCGGAACGGGTGGCCGCCATCCGTGCCGCCACCCGCCTGCCGGTGATGAAGGCGCTAAAGGTGGAAACCGCCGCCGACCTGGACGCAGCCTCGGCCTATGAGCCGGTGGCCGACATCCTGCTGTTCGACGCCAAGCCGCCGAAAGGCGCGGTGCTGCCCGGCGGCAACGGCGTCGCCTTCGATTGGACCCTGCTGACCGGCCGGCGCTGGTCCAAGCCCTGGATGCTCTCCGGCGGCCTGGCCCCCGACACGGTGGCCAAGGCCATCCGCGTGAGCGGGGCGCAGGCGGTGGACGTGTCCTCGGGCGTTGAGGATGGGCCGGGCCACAAGGATCCGGCTCTGGTCCGCGCCTTCCTGGACGCCGTGCGCAGCGCCTGAATGAGAAAAGGGGGCCAGGCGCGATGCCTGGCCCCCCGAATGGCGGGTCGATATCGACTGGCCCAAAACCTCAGAAGCGATCCAGTTCCATGGTCTTGCTCCAGGCCGCCACGAAGTCCTTCACGAACTTTTCCTTCGCATCGTCGCTGGCGTAGACCTCCGCCACCGCGCGCAGCTCCGCGTTCGATCCGAAGATCAGGTCCACGGGGCTGGCGGTCCACTTCAGGGCGCCGCTGGCCCGGTCATAGCCCTCGTAGACGCCCTGGGTCTTGGTGGACGGCGCCCATTTGGTGCCCATGTCCAGCAGGTTCACGAAGAACTCATTGTTCAGCGTGCCCGGATGGGTGGTCAGCACGCCGGTCTTGGACTGCCCCTCATTGGCGTTCAGGGCGCGCAGGCCGCCCACCAGCACCGTCATCTCCGGCACCGTCAGGGTCAGGGTGTTGGCCTTGTCCACCAGCGCCTCGGCTGGGGACAGCCGGTTGTGGGGGCCGTAGTAGTTGCGGAAGCCGTCTGCCGCCGGTTCCAGGTAGGCGAAAGAGGCGACGTCGGTCTGCGCCTGGGTCGCGTCGGTGCGGCCGGGCTTGAACGGCACCTCGACGGTGTAGCCCGCCTGCTTGGCCGCCTGCTCGATGCCCACGCCGCCGCCCAGCACGATCAGATCGGCTAGCGATACCTTCTTGCCGCCCTTTGCGGCGCGGTTGAAGTCGGCCTGGATGCCCTCCAGCTTGGCCAGCACCTTCTTCAGCTCCGCCGGGTCGTTGACGGCCCAGTCCTTTTCCGGGGCCAGGCGGATGCGGGCGCCGTTGGCGCCGCCGCGCATGTCGGTGCCGCGGAAGCTGGCGGCCGAGGCCCAGGCGGTGCGCACCAGTTCCGGCACCGTCAGGCCCGACGCCTGGATCTTGTCCTTCAGCTGCGCCACGTCTTGGGCGTCGATCATGGCGTAATCGGCGGCCGGGATGGGGTCCTGCCAGCTGAACACCTCCTTCGGCACCTCGTTGCCCAGGTAGCGGGCGCGGGGCCCCATGTCGCGGTGGGTCAGCTTGAACCAGGCGCGGGCGAAGGCGGCGGCGAACTCGTCCGGGTTCTTCTGGAAGCGCAGGGCGATGGCGCGGAAGCCCGGGTCCATCTTCAGCGACAGGTCCGTCGTGAACATCATGGGCGGGTGGCGCTTGTTCGGGTCGTGCGCGTCGGGCACCAGCTCGCCGGCGCCCTTGTCCTTGGGCATCCACTGGATGGCGCCCGCCGGGCTTTTGGTCTGCACCCAGTCGAAGCCGAACAGGTTGTCCAGGTACTGGGTGGTGAAGGCAATGGGGTTGGCGGACCAGGCGCCCTCCAGCCCGCTGCTGACGGTGTCGGCGCCGTTGCCGGTGCCGCACTTGTTCTCCCAGCCCAGGCCCTGCTTCTCGATGCCGGCGCCCGCCGGGTCGCTGCCCAGGCACTTGGCCTCATGCGCGCCGTGGGCCTTGCCGAAGGTGTGGCCGCCGGCGATCAGGGCCACCGTCTCCTCGTCATCCATGGCCATGCGGCCGAAGGCCTGGCGGATGTCCTTGGCGGCGGCGATGGGGTCGGGGTTGCCGTTGGGCCCCTCCGGATTCACGTAGATCAGGCCCATCTGGGTGGCGGCCAGGGGCCCCTTCAGCTGGTGCTGGCCGTCGAAGCGCTGGTCGTCCAGCCACTTCCTCTCCGGCCCCCAGAACACCAGGTCTGGCTCCCACTCGTCGATGCGGCCGCCGGCGAAGCCCAGGGTCTTGAAGCCCATGTTCTCCAGCGCGACGTTGCCGGCCAGCACCATCAGGTCGCCCCAGGACAGCTTGCGCCCGTACTTCTGCTTGATGGGCCACAGCAGGCGGCGCGCCTTGTCCAGGTTGACGTTGTCCGGCCAGCTGTTCAGCGGCTCGAACCGCTGCTCCCCGCCGCCGGAGCCGCCGCGCCCGTCACCCACGCGATAGGTGCCGGCGCTGTGCCAGGCCATGCGGATGAAGAAGGGGCCGTAGTTGCCGTAGTCCGCCGGCCACCAAGCCTGGGGTGTGGTCAGGACCTTGTCGATGTCCTTTTTCACCGCCTGCAGATCCAGGCTCTTGAACTCGGCCGCGTAATCGAACGTGCCGCCATAGGGATTGGACGCGGCCTCGTTCTGGCGCAGCGGGCTGAGGTCCAGCCGGTTGGGCCACCAGTCCTGGTTGGACATCGGCTTGTCCCCTTGGGGCCTGTCCATTTGGGGCTTGTCCTGGGCATGGGCGGTGCAGGCCAGAGCCAGTGGTGAGACGGCCGCCGACAGCAGCAGGGCGAAGGAAAGGGCGCGCGTGTGCATCGAAATCTCCCTTGTGGGAAAGTCAGAACTCGGATGCATCTGCAGCTAACATGCTGAAAAACACGGAACAAACTAATTGATTCTATAATTCTTATAGGGAAAATCTATAAAGGAAATAAAAATGAAAAACGCCGCTAATGGATAGGCGACATAATTATTAACATAAGGCAGGTCAGAGGTATTAATAATTTGTGCGGCGCGGCAATGTGGTGGCGTTGGACATGCCCACCTAGTGCTGCGCCTCGCGAATCGCTTGCGCTAGGCGCTGATAGGTGGTGCTGAGGGCGGCACCGTTGCGCCAAGCCAGCACGATGCGGCGCTTGGCCTCCGGATCCGGCAGGGTGCGGGTGGTCACGTGCAGGCCATGCAGCAGGCCGGCCTGCACCGCCATTTCCGGCAGCAAGGTGACGCCCAGCCTGTTGTCCACCAGATGCACCAGGGTCTGCAGCGTGGCGGCGGACATGGCCTGACGTTGCAGGTCGGCGCGGCCGCACAGCGCCAGGGCATGGTCGCGCAGGCAGTGCCCGTCCGGCAGCAGCAGCAGGCGTTCCGTCCAGTCGGCCTCCTGCAGCGTGGCGTGGCCACCCACCGGGTCCTCCATATGGAAGGCCAGCATCAGCGGGTCATCGAACAGGAAATCATAGTCCAGCGCCGTGCAGGGATAGGGCAGGGCCAGGATGGCGCAGTCCAACTCCCCATGGCCCAGTGCCGCGCACAGGTTGGCGCTGAACTCCTCCCGCACATGCAGTTCCAGCAGGGGATAGCTGCTGGCGAACCTGGGCAGCAGGCGGGGCAGCAGATAGGGGCCCACCGTGGGGATGATGCCCAGCCGCAGCATGCCGGCCAGCGGCCCCTCGCCATGCCCGATATTGCCCAGGTCCTGCGCCACGCGCAGCATCTCGCGCGCCTTTTCCACCACCTGCTCGCCCACGGCGGTGAAGGCCACCATGCGCCGCGTGCGTTCCACGAGGTGCAGGCGCAGCAGGGACTCCAGTTCCTGGATGCCGGAGGACAGGGCGGCCTGGGTGACGTTGCACGCTGCGGCCGCCCGGCTGAAATTCCGGTGCTCATGCAGGTGCACGAGATAACGGAGTTGCTTGAGGCTGGGCAGGGTCATTGGTGGCGTCTTCAAGGGGACGGTGACCGCACCATCCTAGTCCCAAAGCGCCAGGATTGGAATTATTCTAATTAAAAAATCAGAGAAGAGCAGTTTGCCTGGACGCGCGATCAGCACCAAGCCCCGCCAGCCAAGGGTGAGGATCGCCCGGGCTTCGCGGATAAAGATGATCGGAGTGGTCGCCTGGGGCGACGCTTGGACGAAGGCCGGGGGACGAAGGCCGGGGAAAGCTAAATCAGCACGTCCAGGAACATGCCCCGGCGATAGCGCGCGGGCAGGGTCAGGATGCCATTGACCATCAGGCTGGCCAGCTCACGGGCCGAGGGCCAGCGGTTGCCGGGCTTGGCCTTCTGCACGGCGCGCGTGGGCGCCGGCGGCGGCACCAGGATGGAGTGCCGGTCCGAACCGTCGGGGATCAGCCCGCCGAGGCGGGAGGTGGTGGGGCGGGTCTCGACCATAGCACGATCATATAGCCGGCGGGGGCCTGGGGCCAAGGGGCCTTATGGGCAGCCCCTCAAACCTCACAAATAATCCTGCACGATGTCGACGCTGGTCTCCACGCCCACCTTATCGAAATTGGCGGCCAGCCAGCTGTCGGCCGTCTCCCGCCCCTTGGTGAACAGGTACTGCAGGAATTCCGGCTCGGCGTTCAGCTTGCTGCTGGCGTGCATGTCGGCCAGCGCCTCGTCATTCTCGATGACGTGCATGCGCAGGGCCTTGTACTGGTCGGAGGTGAGGTCGCCGGAGTCGATGAGGCGGGAAACGAAGCGGATGGACCGCATCTCACGCATCAGCGAGGCGTTGAAGGTGATCTCGTTCACCCGGTCGGCGATCTCGAACGGCGTCTTGGGCACGCCCTTGCGCACCAGCGGGTTGATCTGCACGACGATGATGTCGTGGCTCTCGTTCTCGTACGCGATGGGCCACAGCGACGGGTTGCCCATGAAGCCGCCGTCCCAATAATACTCCCCTTTGATCTCCACCGCCTGGAACATCTGGGGCAGGCAGGCCGAGGCCAGCACGGCGTCCACGGTGATGTCGCGATTGCGGAAGATCTTGACCTTGCCCGTCTCCACATTGGTGGCGGACAGGTAGAGGTCGATGCCGGCGGCGAAGCGCACCTGGTCGAAATCGATCAGGTCTTCCAGGATGCGGCGCAGCGGGTTGATGCCCAGCGGATTGCTCTGATAGGGCGAGACCACCATGTTCATCAGGTTGATGAAGGCATAGCCCGGGCTGTCGTCCACCCGCCAGCTGCCGCGCAGGCGCGACAGCCAACTGCGCTGCAAGGGTGAGCTCCGTCCCGCCTCCCCCACCTTGGTCCAGAAGGTGCGCAGCGCCTGGCGGGCGCCCTCGCGCCCGTCCTTGCCATAGCCGTCGGCCATGACCACGGCGTTCATGGCGCCGGCGCTGGTGCCGGAGATGGCCTCCACTTCCAGCCGGCCATCTTCCAGCAGGCGATCCAGCACGCCCCAGGTGAAGGCGCCGTGCGATCCGCCGCCCTGCAGGCCCAGGTTGACCCGCTTATGCGGCTGGCCGTTGCGCCCTTTCATCTTGGGGGCGGTGGTCTCGTTGGAACCGGGTGGGTTTTGGGGAGGCGTGCTGTCGGGCATCGGGGGACCTTGTCGCTGGGTTGATCCATGATGCGGCGCAACCGAACGGCGGCCGGAACGCGAAGATACCCCTGGGTGGCGGGCCTTGCGGCGTCCCCGGGGCGTCAATGATATGGGGCCGCACCCCGCTGGTCCAAGAGCGGCATTCGCGCCGCGTCCGGCCGTTTGCGCGGAAGGCCGGCCCGACCTCGGCACTCTATCGTGGTCCGCCGCCACGCGTCGTTACAAATCTCCCCACCGAATGTTGCGCCGCCAAACGAATATGTCGGCCCGACTTTGCGCCCGCCCGCCGCTTCTGCTAAAACCGACGGCGCGATCGGTATCCCATATCCGCCTTCGGGGGTTGGCGAAGGGGCCGCGACGGCAGGGATCGCAGCGGGGTCGGGAAGGGAAGGCGGGGGGGCGATGGTAAGGGCAGGCGGGTCCGGGGGGACCGCGCATACGCGTCATGCCATTGACAGGGGGGACCATCGGTCGCACCTTCCCTCGACCATGATCCGCGTCCATGCCACTTGCGTCAGTGTTGGCGGTGCCGGCGTCCTCCTTCGGGGGCCGTCGGGGTCGGGCAAATCCGATTTGGCCCTGCGCCTGGTGGATGCGGGCGCCCTGCTGGTGGCTGACGACCAGGTGGATCTTGTCGCCGATCCTACGGGAACCTTGCTGACCGCCACCGCGCCCGAGTGTCTGGCCGGCCTGATAGAGGTGCGCGGACTGGGCATCCTGCCCGCCCCCGCCACCCCGTCCGCCTTCGTGCGCCTCGTGGTCGATCTGGTCGACCGCGATGCCGTTTCCCGCCTGCCCGATCCCGCCGCCGTGACCCTGGCCGGCGTGGCCGTGCCCCGCGTGGCGCTGTGGCCCTTCGCCGCCTCCGCCCCCGCCGCCCTGCGCTTGGCCCTGGCGGCCGTGGCCGCCGGCCTGCCCCTGGTGCCGGCTGCGTTCGAGGAGGTGGCGGCATGAGTGAGCTTCCCATGACCCGGCCGCCCGTGGTGGTGGTCACCGGCCTGTCCGGCGCCGGTCTTTCCACCGCGCTGAAGGCGCTGGAGGATTTGGGCTACGAGGCGGTGGACAACCTGCGCCTGTCGCTACTGACCCATCTGGTGGAACAGGCCAGCGACCGGCCGCTGGCCATCGGCATCGACAGCCGCACCCGCGATTTCTCCGCCGACGCCGTGGGTGCGGAACTGGACCGGTTGCGCAAGGCCACGGGCCGGACCGTCAGCCTGCTGTTCATGGAGGCGTCGGACGAGGCGCTGCAGCGGCGCTACACCGAAACCCGCCGGCCCCATCCCCTGGCCACCGACCGGCCCGTGCCCGATGGCATCGCCCGGGAACGCGGTCTGCTGTGGTCCTTGCGTGACAACGCCGATGTGGTGGTCGACACGACCCAGCTTTCCATCCACGATGTCCGCCGTTTGCTGGGCGGGCATTTCCGGTTGGACACGGCGCCGTCGTTGCATGTCTTCGTGACCAGCTTCTCGTTCCGCCACGGCGTCCCGCGTGAGGCCGACCTGGTGTTCGACGTCCGTTTTCTCGACAATCCCCACTGGGTTCCCGATCTCCGGCCCCTGACCGGCAACGATCCGCCCGTGGGTGCCTTCATCGAGAAGGATGGCGACTTCCCCGCCTTCTTCGACAACCTCACCCGCTTGCTGGCCCCCCTGCTGCCCCGCTACCTGAACGAGGGCAAGCGCTACCTCACCATCGCCGTGGGGTGCACCGGGGGCCGCCATCGTTCCGTCTTTGTCGCCAACCGGCTGGCGGCATGGTTGCAAACCCAGGGCTCCCGGGTGGGCGTCGCCCACCGGGAATTGGACCGGTCCGGCGTGTCCCCGGAGCCCGCGCATGTCGTCAATAGGGAGACCCGATGATCGGTATGGTCCTCGTGACCCACGGCCGCCTGGCCGAGGAGTTCATACTGGCCCTCCAACACGTGGTGGGGGAACAGGCACAAGTGCGCGCGGTCTGCATCGGGCCGGAAGATGACATGGAGCAGCGGCGGGAAGACATCCTGGCCAAGGTCGCGGAGTGCGACACCGGCGACGGTGTGGTGGTCCTGACCGACATGTTCGGCGGCACGCCGTCCAACCTGGCCATCAGCACCATGGACCGCGCCAAGGTCGAGGTCATCGCCGGCGTGAACCTGCCCCTGCTGATCAAGCTGGCCTCGGTGCGCAAGACCGAGACGCTGGAGAGCGCGGTACAGGCCGCGCGCGAGGCGGGCCGCAAGTACATCAACGTCGCGTCATCTCTGCTGGCGGACAACTAAGCCATGACGGGCGGGGGGGAAGGAAACGCGGGCGAATTCGGCCCGTCGCGCACGGCGCTGATCCAGAACCGGCGCGGCCTGCACGCCCGGGCGGCGGCAAAGTTCGTGAAGCTGGCGGCGGAATTCGATGCCGAGGTGGAGGTTGAGCGGGGCGACACCCAGGTCAATGGCCAGTCCATCATGGGCCTGATGATGCTGGCGGCCGCCATCGGCACCTCCATCACGTTGCGGGCGCGGGGGCCACAGGGGGAACAGGCGCTGGACGCCCTGGTCGCCCTGGTCGACCGCAAGTTCGATGAGGACTGAACGGCAAATGGCCGATCGCGCATCTGGCCGGGGCCGCACGATGAAGGCGGCGGCCGATCGTCTGCTGCGGGGCGTGGGGGTTTCCTCCGGTATCGCCATCGGGCCGGCGCATGTGGTGGACGCCAGCGCCCTGCTGGCGCCGGAATACGCCATTCCCGAGGCCGAACTGGAGGCGGAGGTCCAGCGCTTCGCCACCGCCGCCGACAAGGCGCGCCGCCAAGTGCGCAAGCTGAAGACCAAGGCCTCCGGCCTGCCGGACAGCGCCGCGGAGGAGATCGGCTTCCTGCTGGACGCCCATTTCGCCATGCTGTCGGGCTCCCGCCTCATGCGCGGCGTGGAAAAACGCATCCGTCAGGACAAGGTGAACGCCGAGGCCGCGGTCCAGGCGGAAATCACCAGCATCGCGCAGAGCTTCGCCGATATGGAGGACGCCTACCTGGCGGCCCGCATCGCCGATGTGCGCGAGGTGGGCCAGCGGCTGCTGCGCAACCTGATGCAGCACAAATACCAGGCCTTCTCCTTCCTGCCGGAGGGCTGCATCGTCCTGGCGGAGGATTTGAGCCCCGCCGACACCGCCCTGATGGATCCGCGCCGCATCGCCGGCTTCGCCACCATGCTGGGCGGGCCGGAGGGCCACACCGCCATCATGGCGCGGTCCCTCAGCCTGCCGGCCGTGCTGGGCACCCTGGGCCTGCTGCAGGGCGTTCAGAATGGCGACACGGTGGTGGTGGACGGCATCGCCGGCCAAGTCTGCGTCAACCCCAGCCCGGACGTGCTGGACGGCTACCGCCGCCGCCGGGCCGAGCTGCTGGCCGAACGGGCGCAGCTGAAAAGCCTGCGCAAGCTGCCGGCCATCACCCGCGACGGCACCTCCGTCACCCTGAACGCCAACCTGGAACTGCCGCGTGAGCTGGACGGCGCCATCGAGGTGGGGGCATCGGGCGTGGGTCTGCTGCGCACCGAGTTCCTGTTCATGAACCGCGAGGACCTGCCCGACGAGGATGAGCAGACGGAGATCCTGACCCGCATCGTCACCAGCATGGACGGCAAGCCGGTGACGGCGCGCACGCTGGACATCGGCGGGGAGAAGATCGCCACCGCCCTGCGGGGGTATTTCAGCGAACCCACCAACCCCGCCCTGGGCCTGCGCGCCATCCGCCTGTCGCTGAAGGAACCCAAGCTGCTGGAAACCCAGCTGGCCGCCATGCTGCGCGCCGGGGCGCACGGCAACCTGCGTATCCTGCTGCCCATGATCAGCTCGGTGGCGGAGGTGCGGCGCGTGCGTGAGATCATGGCCACGGTGGTGCGCCGCCTGCGCCGCCGGGGGGTGAAGATCGCCCACCCCCTGCCCAAGCTGGGCATCATGATCGAGATACCGGGCGCCGCCTTGTCGGCCGACGGCCTGGCGCCCTTCTGCGACTTCTTCGCCATCGGCACCAACGACCTGATCCAGTACACCCTGGCCATCGACCGGGGCGACGAGCAGGTGGCCGACCTGTACGACCCGCTGCATCCGGCCGTGCTGCGCCTGGTGCAGTTCACCACCGAAGCGGCGCTGCGCGCCCGCATCCCCGTGTCCATCTGCGGGGAAATGGCGGGCGACCCGCGCTACACCGCCCTGCTGTTGGGCCTGGGCATTCGCGAGCTGTCCATGGCGCCCAACAACCTGCCCCTGGTGAAGCGCCGCCTGCGCGGGCTGGACCTGATCGAGGCCACCCGCCGCGCCCGCACCATCATGGACCAGACCGACCGGGGCCGCATCGCCGCCCTGCTGGACGACTTCAACGACGCCGCCGCTTGACGGCGATATGCCGCCAAGCGGCTTAGGCCACGACCGTGGCCGCCGGAGCTTTCCGGGGAACGTAGTGGACTGGAAAGCGAGGAAGCCAAGCCGGCGGACGCCGGCGCCCGGCGCTTGAGGGCAATGCGAATAGCTTGACGGGGTTCGGGTCTCTGATTCACCTTTGGGCGTGCCAGCATTGCTGGCATTGCCTGGGAGGACCCCGATGCCCACCGCCCTGACCGTCCGTGGCCTGGATGAGGAACTGGTGCGCCGCCTGAAGCTGCGCGCCGCCCGTCACGGCCGTTCCATGGAAGCCGAGTGCCGCGACATCCTGCGCCAGGCGCTGGCCAATGAGCCGCAGGATTTCCGCGCCCTCGCCTCTTCCCTGCGCCAGTCCCTGGCCGATCGCGCCCACCGCCCTGCCGGCGACGTCATGGCCGCCACGCGGGCCGAGACCTGGGCCGCCCTGCCGGAGGCCATTCCGGCGGGTGGCATTTCCGGGCCGGGGGACGAGCCATGACGCTGCAATTCGTCATCGACGCCTCGGTCGCCCTGCAATGGGTGGTGCCGGAGGCGACCAGCCCGGTGGCCGACCGCCTGCTGGGCCACCGCCTGCTGGCGCCCGACGTGCTGATGGGCGACCTGGCCCAGGTGCTGGGCGCCAAGGTGGCTCTGGGCGACCTGACGGCGGTGGAGGCCGCCACCGCCGCCATGGCCCTGCAAGGGGCGGAGGTGGAGCTGATGCCGTCACGCCCGCTGCTGGCCGATGCCGTGCGCCTGGCGGCGCAACTGTCCCATCCGGCCCAGGATTGCCTGTACCTGGCCCTGGCCCAGGGCCTGCAGCTGGTCTACGTCACCGCCAACCCGGCCCTGGTCCGATCCGTGCGCGGCCCCCTGGGCGGCCGTTTGGCGGGGCGTGTCGTGCTGGTGCACGAGGTGGAGAGGTTCTTGAGATAGTTCCCTCAGGCGGCGGGCGCGGGCATCCGCCCGCTTGCCTTCCTCGCTTTCCAGTCCGCTGGCGCTCCCCGAAAAGCTCCGGCGGCCGCGGTCGCGGCCTAGAGTCTCCCCAACAAATACACACATAAAGATATCTTTATGCTTGCTGGTGCGGCGGTCCGCTGGTACACCCTGGCCATCATCCAGCCTGGGAAGGCCGGGGCGCCGGCGCGTCTTGCCGCCCCCGAAAGCCCCCGGGCACCAAAGGAGCATCGTCCCCATGACCGCCTTCACCGATTACAAAGTCCAGGACATCGGCCTCGCCGGCTGGGGTCGCAAGGAAATCACCATCGCCGAGACCGAGATGCCGGGCCTGATGGCCCTGCGCACGGAATATGCGGGCAAGAAGCCGCTGGAAGGCGCCCGCATCGTCGGCTGCCTGCACATGACCATCCAGACCGCCGTGCTGATCGAGACGCTGGTGGACCTGGGCGCCACCGTGCGCTGGTCCTCCTGCAACATCTTCTCGACCCAGGACCACGCCGCCGCCGCCATCGCCGCCGCCAACATCCCGGTCTTCGCCTGGAAGGGCGAGACGGAGGAGGAGTTCTGGTGGTGCATCGAGCGGACGCTGCGCGGCCCGGACGGCTGGACCCCCAACATGATCCTGGACGACGGCGGCGACGTCACCCAGATCCTGCACGACAAGTATCCCGAGATGCTGGCCGACATCCGCGGCCTGTCGGAAGAGACCACCACGGGCGTGCATCGCCTGTATGAGATGATGAAGAAGGGCACGCTGAAGGTCCCGGCCATCAACGTGAACGACAGCGTCACCAAGTCCAAGTTCGACAACCTGTACGGCTGCCGCGAGAGCCTGGTGGACGGCATCAAGCGCGCCACCGACGTCATGATGGCCGGCAAGGTGGCCGTGGTCTGCGGCTACGGCGACGTGGGCAAGGGGTCCGCCGCCTCGCTGCGCAGCCAGGGCGCCCGCGTCATGGTGACCGAGATCGACCCCATCAATGCCCTGCAGGCCGCCATGGAAGGCTATCAGGTCGTCACGATGGAACAGGCCGCCCCCTTGGGCGACATCTTCGTCACCGCCACCGGCAACGTCGACGTCATCACGCTGGACCACATGCGTGAGATGAAGGACCGGGCCATCGTCTGCAACATCGGCCACTTCGACAGCGAAATCCAGATCGACGCCCTGCGCAACTACGTGTGGGAAGAGGTGAAGCCGCAGGTGGACGAGGTGGTGTTCCCCGACGGCAAGCGTCTGATCGTCCTGGCCAAGGGCCGCCTGGTGAACCTGGGCTGCGCCACCGGCCACCCCAGCTTCGTCATGTCCGCCAGCTTCACCAACCAGGTGCTGGCCCAGATCGAGCTGTGGAACAACGCCGACAAGTACGAGAACAAGGTCTATGTGCTGCCCAAGCACCTGGACGAGAAGGTGGCCCGCCTACACCTGGCCAAGATCGGCGCCATCCTCACCACCCTGACCGACAAGCAGGCGGAGTACATCGCCGTCAGCCCGCAGGGCCCGTTCAAGCCCGATCACTACCGTTATTGAGAAGAACGCGGGGCCCCTGGTTCCAGCGGTTTCAGGGAAAGGCCGGGCCGTCGCGCCCGGCCTTTTCCTTGGGCGCGCCAGGCGTGGGCCAGGCACGGGAACGCCCTGGGAGGGAGCTTTGTTTGGTGAGGCAAGGGTTTGCCGCGAAAACGTAGCCTTCCGTTGGCTTGGCACCCACCTCGTCATTAACTAAGATTCGCGCGTCATGCCGAAGAACGCCACCACCCTGCCTCTAGCGCTGACTGTCGCCGCCCTGGCCGCGCCCGGGATTCCGTGCCTGCGCCTGGGATTTCCCGACCTGCCGCTGTCCTTGGTGCTGGCGGGGTCGGCCGCCAGCCTGGTGGCGGTGGGTGTCTGCCTGACGCGCCTTACCCGCCAGCGCAGCCGGGTCGAAGCTCAGGCGGTGCGGGCCGACGCCTTGCTGGCCGGTTGCCCCGATGAATGGGTGGCCTGGCAGGACGGCCGCGTCATCGGCACCAGCGCCAGCGCCGGCGCCTGGCTTGGCATTCCCGACCCGCAGCCTGGCAGCCGCCCGGATGAGATCGCGCAGGCCTTCACCACGCCGGATGATGAGGCTTTGCGTCAGGCGCTGCGCGCTTTGGACACCGGTGGCACCCCCTTCACCCGCCAATTGGCCTGCCATCAGGGCCGCCGCAGCCTGCTGGCGATCGGCCGCCGGGTTGTGCCGCCCGTGGCCCCCGGCGATGGGGGCGATCTGCCGTCGGCAATCAGTGTGCTGTGGCTGCGCGACGTCACCGCGGCCACGGCGGACGCCAAGGCCCAGGAGCGGCGCCGCCAAGTGGCGGAGGAGGGCTTGGCCCAGTTCCGCGCCGCCCTGGACCTGCTGCCCTTCCCCTTGTGGATGCGGCGTGCCGACGGAGCGCTGGCCTGGTGCAACCAGGCCTACGGCACGGCGGTCGGCGTGCCGCCGGAGGAAGTGGTGGCGCAGGGCGTGGAGCTGGTCACCGGTCCCGGTGCCGGCCAGTCGCTGGCCGCCCGCGCCCTGTCAAGCAGGCAGCCGGCCTGGGAAAGCCGCCATGTCATCGTCGCCGGCCAGCGCCAGCTGCTGCGCCTGACGGAAACGCCGCTGGAGATGCCGCTGGAGGGGGGCGCCGCCCTACTGGGCCATGCGCTGGACACCACCCGCGAGCAGGAACTGTCGTCGGAGCTGGAGCGCCACATCGCCGCCCATGCCGACGTGCTGGAGCATCTGGGTTCCGCCATCGCCATCTATGGCGCCGACACCAAGCTGAAGTTCCACAACCGCTCCTACGCCCGGCTGTGGGGCCTGGACGAGAGCTGGCTGGAGACCGAGCCCAGCTATGGCGAGGTGCTGGAGGATTTGCGCAGCCGCCGGCGCCTGCAGGAGGAGGTGGACTTCCCCCGGTGGAAGCGCGCGCAGCTGGCCCAATTCACCAACCTGACGGAGCCACGCGAGGACCTGACCCACCTGCCGGACGGCACGACCCTGCGCACCATCGCCGTGCCCCACCCCTTCGGCGGCCTGATGTTCGTGCTGGAGGACGTGACCAACGCGCTGGCCCTGGAATCCTCCTACAATACCCTGATGGCCGTGCAGCAGGAGACGCTGGACAATTTGGCGGAAGGGGTGGCGGTGTTCGGCGGCGACGGCCGGCTGAAGCTGTGGAACCCATCCTTCGCCCGCATCTGGCGGCTGAAGGGACCGGACCTGAACGGCGAGCCGCACATCACCCAGGTGATCGACAAGCTGCAACCCCTGCTGGACCACGACGGCGACTGGCCGGCCCGCCGGCGCACCATGATCGCCGACCTTTTGGAACGGTCCAGCTACGCCGGCCGACTGGAGCGCACCGACCGGTCCATCGTCGACGTGTCCAACGTGCCGCTGCCCGACGGCGCCGTGCTGATCAGCGTGCTGGACATCACCGACAGCGTGCGGGTGGAAGAGGCGCTGCGCGCCAGCAATGAAGCGCTGGCGACCGCCGATCGACTGAAGTCGGAATTCATCGCCAACGTCTCCTATCAGCTGCGCACGCCCCTGAACGCCATCATGGGTTTCGCCGAAATCCTCAATAACCAGTATTTCGGCGCGCTCAACGAACGCCAGGCGGACTACACCAAGGGCGTCCTGGAGGCTAGCCGCCGCCTGCTGGCCCTGATCAACGACATCCTGGATCTGGCCACCATCGAGGCCGGCTTCATGACCCTGGACCGCTCCCCCGTGGATGTCGGCCAGCTGCTGGAGGCGGTGTCGGGCCTGACCCTGGACTGGGCGCGCAAGCAGGATGTGACCCTGCTGGTGCAGGTGCCGTCCGACATCGGCAACCTCGACGCCGACGAGCGCCGGCTGAAGCAGGCGCTGTACAACCTGGTCAGCAACGCCGTGAAGTTCACGCCGCCAGGCGGCCAGGTCACCCTGTCGGCCAAGCGCCAGATGGGGGAGGGGGGGCCGGAGATGGTGCTATCGGTCAGCGACACCGGCATCGGCATCCCCGCCGCCGACCGCCAGCGCGTGTTCAACAAGTTCGAGCGCGGCGAGGTGCAGAACCATCCCGCCGGCGCCGGCCTGGGCCTGTCACTGGTGAAAAGCTTCGTCGAGCTGCACGGCGGCCATGTGGAGATCAGCGACAGCGACCAGGGCACGCTGATCCAGTGTCACCTGCCATTGCGGCAGAATGCCGTAATGGCGGTTTAGAGTGATGTTCCTCAAGCGCCGGGCGGCCACATCCGTGGCCTTGGCTATCCTTGTAACTTGAATGAGGCCGCGTCGGGTAAGCTACCAGACGCGGTGGCAGGCAAGAGGCC
>NZ_VITO01000020.1:0-125029 GCF_007828025.1 Nitrospirillum bahiense | reverse complement strand
TTGTCGCTGGCGATGAACACCGGCATGTTGTTGATGAAGGCGACGCCGGCGTCCAGCGCGCATTCCGCGTAGAAGCGGGCGGCCTGTTCGGAGCCCACGGGCATGTAGTTCAGCAGGACCTCGGCGCCGGTGCGCTTCAGCTCGGCGACGATCTCATCCTTGCTCAGCTCGGCCGCGTCGGCGCGCACGAAGGTGCGATCTTCCGAATAGTCCGCCATGTGGTCGGAGATGCCGTCAAGCACCTGGCCCATCTTGACGGTCACGCCGCTGTCGGGAATGTCGGCCTGGAAAACCTTGGTGCAGTTGGGCTTGGCGAAGATGGCGCGATGGACGTCGGTGCCCACCTTGCGCGCGTCCACGTCGAACGCGGCGACAACCGCGATGTCGCAGGGCAGGAAGCCGCCGATCTCACGATGCATCAGGCCAACCACACCGTCGCGGCAGCGCTCAGGGGTGTAGTAATGAATGCCCTGGATCAGCGCGCTCGCACAGTTTCCGATGCCTGCGATGGCAATACGGATTTTGGCCCTCTGCATGACGTAACCTGTGAGTTGCTAGTTGAAAAAATCTTCGGCGCCCCGCCGGACCTCGGTCACAGACCGTGCCATCGTGTCCGCGGTAAGCAGCTTGGCGTGTACAGGTAACGATAGCGCATGACATAGATCGGAAACAGCATTGACATTAACCTGCAAAAGCCACTTGCCCATCTACCGGGGCGCTGGGCCGGCCACAAGCGCCGCGTTCGGCGCATCTGCCTCAACGACGGCACATTTGCCTTTCTGTCATCAATTTGCATACCTGTTTTCAAATCCCCTCGGCGTAAAGCCATAGAGAGTTAGGGTTACACGTAAAAATGACGTCTCCGACGCCCTCCCATCATCCCGGGCTCCCGACTCGCCATGCGGATTTCGTGTCCGTGGCCGACGCGCTGGATTACGCCGCCCAGGGCCCCACGGGTTACAATTTCTATTCCGGCAAGGGTGTCCTCAGCGAGGCCTTGCCCTACGCCACGCTGCGGGAACAGGCGATCGATCTGGCCCGCCGCCTGTTGGGCATGGGCCTGGAGCCCGGCGACCGCGTCGGCCTGATCGCGGAAAGCGACGGTGATTTCGTCCGCGCCTTTTTCGCGTGCCAATACGCCCGGCTGGTGCCGGCACCCATGCCGCTGCCCTCGGCGTTCGGCGGCAAGGACACCTACATCGCCCACATCCGGCGCATGCTGGAAAGCTGCGGCGCCGTCGCCGCCTTCGGGCCGGCCATGCTCAACGACTGGCTGGCACAGTCGGTGGAGGGCCTGGACCTCAAGATTTCCGGCACCTTGGCCCTTCTGGACGACGTGGTGCCGTACGCGGGCGACCTGCCGGTACAGTCCGCCGACAGCATCAGCTACCTCCAGTTCTCATCGGGCAGCACACGCTTCCCCATGGGCGTCGCCGTGACCCAGCGCGCCTTCCTCAGCAACGCCGCCCACGTGGGCCGCACCGGCCTGGCCATCGACGACGGCGACCGCTGCATCTCCTGGCTGCCTTTCTACCATGACATGGGCCTGGTCGGCTTCCTGCTGATCCCCATGGCGTGCCAGGTGTCGGTGGACACCCTGCCCACGCGGGAATTCGCCCGCCGCCCCCTGATGTGGCTGAACCTCATCAGCCGCAACCGCGGCACCATCTCCTACAGCCCATCCTTCGGGTATGAGTTGTGCGCCCGCCGGGCGGAGACGTTGTCGACCGAGGGGATCGACCTTTCCAGCTGGCGCAGCGCCGGCATCGGTGGCGACATGATTCGCCCGCATGTGCTGGCCAACTTCGCGGCGCGCTTCGCCGCCAACGGCTTCGACGCCCACGCCTTCGTGCCGAGCTACGGCATGGCCGAGGCGACGCTGGCCCTGAACTTCACGCCCAAGGGCCAGGGCGTGCGCCACGACGTGGTCGACAGCATTCTGCTGGAGAGGGAGCACCGCGCCGTGCCGGCCGCGGCCGGCGCCGAACGCAGCCGCACCTTCGTGCTCTGCGGCCACATCCTGCCCGACCATACCATCGAGGTGCGCGACGGCGCCGGCCAGCCGCAGCCGCCGCGTCACGTCGGGCGTATCTTCGTCCGCGGCCCCAGCCTGATGAGCGGCTATTTCGACGCACCGGAGGAAACCGCCCGGGTCCTGGACGGGGACGGCTGGCTGGATACCGGCGACCTGGGCTACCTGCTGGACGACCAGATCGTCCTCACCGGGCGGGCCAAGGACCTGATCATCGTCAACGGCCGCAATCTGTGGCCGCAGGATCTGGAGTGGACGGCGGAGGCGGAAATCACCGCCCTGCGCAGCGGCGACGTCGCGGTCTTCTCCGTCGATAGTGGTGACGAGGAAGAGGTGGTGGCGCTGGTGCAGTGCCGCAGCCAGGACCAGGACGCACGGGACGCCTTGGCCGGCGAAATCAGCCAGGTCTTCCGCAGCCGCTACGGCGTGATGGTCCGCGTCGTCCTGGTGCCGCCGCACAGCCTGCCGCAGACCACGTCAGGCAAGCTCAGCCGCAGCCGGGCGAAGGCCCTGTACCAGGCGGGCGACATGCCCATCCTGGGTGTCTCCGCGCCGGTGGAGCCCGTCCTGGCATGAACGGACGGCCCATCGTCGCTGTCACGGGCGCGACGGGCTTTCTCGGGTTGCATCTGGTCGCCACCCTGGCGCGGTCGGGCGCACGGTTGCGGATATTGGCCCGCCGGCCGCCGGACCACCCGTCCTGGGCTGGCCTCTCCTTCGAGACCGTCCGGGGCGGGCTGGAGGACCCCGATGCCTTGGCGCGGCTGGCCGAGGGGGCGCAGGTGCTGATCCACGCCGCCGGCCTGATCAAAGCGCCGGACCGGATCGCCTTCATGGCAACCAACCGGGACGGCACCGCCCGGGTGGCGTCGACATTGCGCCGCCTGGCGCCCCAGGCCCGCCTCATCGTCGTCTCCTCCCTGGCTGCGCGTGAGCCGCAGCTGTCGGACTACGCGGCCAGCAAGCGGGCGGGTGAGGCGGCGGCACACCAGGCTTATGCGGATGCGCCGGGGCAACTGGCCATCCTGCGCCCACCCATGATCTATGGCCCCTGGGACCGGGAGACGCTGGCGATTTTCAGGACGGCGTCGCGGCCGCTCATTCCGCTGGTGAGCGAAGGGCGCCTGGCAGCGATCCACGTCAGCGACGCGGTTGGGGCCTTGAGCGCGGTCGCGACCGGCACCGGTGCCCCCTATGGAGGTACCTACGCCCTGGCCGATACCGAACCGGCCGGGTATGCCATGGCGGAGATGATGCGGCAGGCCGCCCTGGCCGTGCGCGGCGACGCGCGGCCCCGGTTCCTGCCGGTGCCCAGCCGCCTGCTGCTGGCGGCCGGACAGGCCTCGTCCTGGTGGGGAAAGGCGCGCGGCACCGCCCCCATATTCACCGCAGGCAAGGCGAGGGAGATCCTGCACCCCGACTGGACGGTCACGCCCGATGAACTGTTGCCCGCAGGCGTGTACCAGCCCGCCGTAAGCCTGGCGCAGGGGTTCCGCGACACCGTCGGCTGGTACAGGTCCGCCGGCTGGCTGCCGTAACCCGCTTCAGAGGGCCTTCTCATAGATGCGGTAGGTCTTGTAGGCCACGCCGCCCAGGCTTTCGTTGATGCGGCGCATGGGCATGTTGTTCTCCAGAATCCAAGACAGCTCGATGTGCTGGAAGCCCATGGCCGCCGCATCGGTGCGCACGGCGTCGATCAGCAGGAAGGGCAGCAGGCTGCCGATCATGCCCTGGGACGCGGCCTTGCGGATGCCCATCAGTGGCACGCGCGCGGTCTTGAGGCCGGCGACCTTCAGCCGCCACAGCAGCTTGGCCCAGCCCAGGGGCAGCAGCTTGCCGTTCAGGTCGCGGATGGCCTCGTTCAGGTTGGGCAGGCAGACGATGAATCCGACCGCCTCGCCATCCTGTTCCACGAACCGCACCAGGCGCGGGTTCAACAAGGGCTTCAGCGACTTGGCCAGATAGTCGGTCTCCACCTCCGTCAGGGGGACGAAGCCCCAATTGTCCCGCCAGGCGTCGTTGAAGATGGAGGTGACGGCCTTGATCTCGTCGTCGTAGCGCTTGAAATCCATGCGCCGCACCGTGACGCCCTTGGGCAACGGCCGGTCGATCAGGCGGCGGGCGCCGGCGGGCAGATCCTTGGTGATGTCGTAAAGATAGGCGTAGACGTCCTTTTCCTTGCGGAGGCCCTGCTCTTCCAGGCGGGGGCCCAGGTAGGGCTTGTCGTGCCCCATGAGCAGCATGGGCGGCGTGCCGAAGCCGTCGACCAGCAGCCCGATCTCCTCATTGATGTTGAGGTTCAGCGGGCCCTGCATGCGCGTCATGTCGCGGGCCCGCAGCCAGTCGGCGGCCACGTCCAGCAGGGCCTTGATGACCGCAGGATCGTCCTCGGCGGCGATCAGGCCGAACTGCCCGGTCCCGTCCGGCCGCAGCTCCAAGGCGTGATGGTCGATCTGGGCGCTGATCCGGCCCACGTCCCGGCCGTCCTTCCGGGCCAGCCAGAACTGCACGTCGGCATGGCCGAAGAAGGGGTTCTTGGCCGTCAGCGCCTCTTTACGCTCCAGATGCAGCGGCGCGATGTAGTGCGGATCGTCCTTGTGCAGCCTTTCGGGCAGGCGGATGAAACGGTCGAGAAGGGCGGGCCCCGTCACGGGGACAATGTCGATCGCGGTCACGAGGCCGCACCACCTGTTTCAGAAGTTGCGAACGCGGTTGGCGGACGGTCACGCGGCGGCGAGCCGGTCACCTCCATCACCCAGGGATAACGGCGGGCCTCGTCAAGGTCATAACCGAGGTTGAAGACCGTGGCGCTTTTCGGGCAGTCGCGGGCCGAGGCGAAATAGGTGCCGAACAGCCGGTCGGGCGTGAAGCTGACGATCCCCAGGTTGGTGTCCTCATTATGGAAATGATGGATCAGGTGATCGCGCTTCAGCTTCTGGATGAAGCGGCTCTTGGGCTTGTAGTTCAGGTGCTGGATGCAGTGGATGAATTCATAAACGCAGGTGGTGGCCAGGCCGGTCGCCAAGGCGGCGCCGGCGGCCGGCCAGCCGCCGATGACATAGCCGACCGGCATGGACACCAGGGCGATGGTCGGCAGCGTGTTGGCGGGTGAGCCGAACAGGACCTCCAGCAGGTGCGGATCCTGGTGATGGTCGAAATGGATGCGCTTCCACAGGCTGGCCGACCATTTCATCCGGTACAGCCAGCGGCCGTGCAGGATGTAGCGGTGGATCAGGAACCAGGCCATGGGATAGATGAAGAAAACCGCCAGGACGGCCAGCGCCGGCCCCTGCCATTGCCGCGCCGTGGCGAAGGTGTAGGCCGCGGCGGTCACGGCCAGCAGGCCGTAGATCTGGATCGCCGGATAGGTGAGGTACGCCCGCCAGAGATCCGCCAGGGTCATGCGGCCGAGATCGTAACTGCGCCCATGCCAGGCGCGACCCCAGGCGAGCTTCTGTTCCATTTCCTTAACCTCAAAGTCCCCAACGCCTTTTACCCATGGCGCCCAGCCTAGTTCTAGTCATGAATCTGCCGGGGGTAAATCCCCGCATCCATGGCAGCGGCGCCACATATTCGCTATGGGCGGCGTCACAGCGGGCCAGGTTGTGCGTCGCCGCGGCTGAGCGGGGAGGCTCGCCGGATTGGCTCGGCAATGAGCTGGGGGCATGCTGGCGATGGGGGCGTGGTGGCATGAGGTCCGGCTGATGGCGGGCCTGCTGATGTGAAAGCAGATGCTGTGCCGATCGGCGCCCTAGCTGCGTGCCGGTTGTACCGGCACCTCTCAGTATACGGGCTCGCCCCCGGAAGGATAAGAGTAACAGAAGCGCGCATGGTTGTAGGCGACGGCTCGCGCTTCGTCCGTTGCCTCAATCTTGGACAACCCGTAAACGCGCGTGGTGTCGAGCAATCGATAGCGGACGCCGTGCGGCGTTTCGTGCAGCGCCACCAACGATTTTGAAACCAGATTGGCCAGGATTCTCACCACCGAGTGCCTGTCAGAATTATCCCTGTCAGAATTATCAAGGCAGGCGACGGCGATCGCGGCGTCCAAGGTGAAGTAGCCCACGAAAATGGAAATTCGCCGAAGCACGGCCCGTTCAGGCTCATTCAGTAGTTCGTAACTCCAGTCGAGGGCGGCGCTCAAGGTTTGGAGCCGGAGCGGCGCCGTCCGTCGGCCTTCCCACAGCAGGCGGAAATGCCCATTCAGAAGGGCCGCCGTTTGCCTGATGCCATAGGCAGGAACACGACCCGCCCCCAGTTCCAGGGCCAGGGGGATGCCATCGAGCTTGCGACATATCTCGCCGACCAATGGCGTGTCTTCGTCCGACAATTGAAAGCCCAGTTGATTGGCCTGGACACGATCAATGAAAAACTCCACCGCCGAGTAGCATAAAGCGGCTTCTTTTGAAGGTGGCAGGGTCGGGGGTGGACACGCCAGCGGAAATAGCCGGAAGACATGTTCCCCTTCCGCCCTCAACGATTCCCGGCTTGTCGCCAAGATGCTCAGTTCGGGAAGGCAGCTGAATAGTTTTTCCGCAAGGTCGGCAACGAAATCTATGACGTGCTCACAGCTATCAAGAATCAACAACATTCTGCGATCGCGGAAAATCGCGAGAAGGTGTTCCAACCTATAATCAACCGGCAAGGAATGTCCGGCGGCTGCGGCGATGGCGGCGGGGACCAAAGCGTCGCCGTTGAGGGCGCCGAGTTCGACAAAAGCGACACCGTCAGGAAAATATTCGAGAAGGTCGTGGCCCAATTTGACCGCCAGCGTCGTTTTTCCGATGCCGGGCGGCCCGACCAGCGTCAGGAAGCGGCGAGCCAGCAGTTCGCTGCTGGCGTCCACGACCGTAGCGTCGATGCCGATGACGCGGCGCGTTCTAAGCGGGAGTTGGGGCACCTGTACGGCTGTTGCGCCCAGGGGGGCATTGGGAGACGGTGTCGCCGCGGCCGTGAAGCAATAGCCGCGCCCCGCCACAGTCGTAAGGTACCTGCCATCCTGGGCGCTGTCCCCGAGTGCTTTGCGTAGGGCGACGATATGGAAGCGCAGGTTCCCTTCTTCGACGATCACGCCCGGCCAAACGACACGGGTGAGTTCGGCTTTGCTGACCACTTGGCCGCAGCGTGCGGCCAACGCAAAAAGAACGTCGAGTGCCCGGCCGCCCAGCGGAACAAGCTTGCCGTCCCGCTCGAGGCGCCTCTCGGCGCGCGACAGGCGGAACGGGCCGAAATGCAAGTCGTCACTGGTGCCCTGATTACCAGGGTGGGCAACTGCAAGTGGAGATGCGAACGCCATCATATTGTCCTCTTGCAGCTTGAGGTAGCATTCGCGGAAATAAAGCTGACACATAGCATGCGCTACATGGGCCTTGTGGATCGGGCATCCGGAATTTGAATTGGGTGTCAATCAGATGGGCAAGCCTATCAGCTTGGTTTATCAGAAAGATTGAAGGTTATTGGCCGCTTGGTCTCAAATTGCGGTGGGCGCGGCCGTTAGCTCAAGGCGCATGGGGACGCGGCAACGAAGGCGGCCGCGATAAAACTGGCTATGTCTTCCCGCTCGTGGACTGGCTGGTAAAACGGGATACCTCGAAGTGCATATCCATTAGGGCGGCCGGCATCACAGTAGAACGCGGTTGCAGACTTCCCCGGAAAAAGCAAAAGTCGTCGAAGAAACGCAGATTGGCGTACCGCGGCGTTGGATCCTGTGCATTCCCAAACGCCTGTTTGGAAGCGCAGCAGTAAGATTAAGTTTAAATCCCCTCGCTAAACTTCAACTGATTCCGCCCTGCCATGCGGGCAGGTTCGCGGTAAGGACCCCGTTAATGTCGGCTAAACAATATCAGCAGGCGGTCAATTTCGAGCAGGCACGACAGCAGCTCAGCGATCGCCCGCTGCGTGCCACCAGCGCCGGCCGGTTATGGGAAGGTATTTCTTTGGATGAGTACGCCGACTATTACATGGATGGCAGTCAGTTCATGCCGCCACGCGATCATCACATTGTTACCGTCTCGCTCGGCCGCTCGTCAGACGTTCTGCAGGAACGGCTCGGTAAGACCTTTGAAAGCCCAAGCCTCTTCGGTGAAGCCACGATGATGCCCGCCGGATATGAAACCCGTTTCCGTGGCCTGTTACCTCGGCATATCAGAATTGGCCTGATGCCGGAGCAGTTGATAGAAGCAGCTGATGCCTGCAGGCGTATCGGAACAGCATCCAAGCCTCGCTTCCTCAGCAATTTTCGTGTGCGGGATCCGTGGCTCGTTCACATGGGCGAAATGCTGTCGCTGGAGTTGGGACGGGCTCCGCATCCAGCACAAGACCTCCTGATTGAGTCGCTGTCCGTGGCGCTGTCAGTCCACCTGGTCCGCGGCTACAGTGCCGACGTACATGAAAGCGCCCCGCCTGCGGCGATGCTATCCTCGGCCGCTATGAGACGCGCCTTCGCCTATGTCGAAGATCGGGGGATGGAGAAGATTTCTCTCGCTGAACTCGCCGAAGCGGCAGGTGTGAACCGGTTTCACCTGGTCAAGATCTTTAAAAAAGAAGTGGGCATGTCTCCAATGAGATACTTGGAGCGGTTGAGAATCGAGCGAGCGAAGGAGCTGGTCCGGGCCGCAGAACTGCCGCTTGCGGATATCGCCTACGCGGTAGGCTTTTCCGACCAAAGCCATTTCACGCGCCGCTTCCGCCATCATGTCGGCTGCACGCCGGCGGCGTACGCGCGGGAAAATGGACGACGTTTTCTGCCGGTCAACTCCAACTAACTGATTTTATTGTGATGGAAACGACCGTAATGCGCCGCGTCAGCGCGCGATTGATTCCTTTTCTGGGCCTGTGTTTCTTTGTTGCCAGCTTGGACCGCACCAACATATCGGTCGCGGCATTGACCATGAACGAAGCCCTGGGGCTGAGCGCGCAAAAATTTGGCCTTGGGGTCGGCGCGTTTTATGTCACCTACGTGCTGTTCTCGGTACCAAGCAACCTTGTCCTATCCAGGCTTGGCGCGCGCATCTGGCTGGCCGTGCTGCTGATTACCTGGGGGATCGTTTCGACGATGATGGCGGCGGTCAGGGATGGTGGCGGCTTGATCATTGCGAGGCTGGCGCTGGGTGCCGCCGAGGCCGGCCTCTTTCCGGGCGTGGTCTTCTTCGCCCTACGCTGGTTCCCATCGACACACCGCGCCCGGTTCACAGCTTTGTTCGTCGCGTGCGGTGTCGCCGCGGCTGCGATCGGGCCGCTGATCTCGGTTCCGTTGCTGCGACTGGAAAACGTGTTGGGCCTGCATGGCTGGCAATGGCTCTTTATTATTGAAGGACTGCCGGCTGTCCTGCTTGGCCTGTCCTGTCTTCATTTCCTGACGGACAATCCCGCCCAAGCATCCTGGTTGTCCCGCGAGGAAAGTACCTGGCTGATCGAGAAAATAGAGGAAGAGCGTCAGGCGATTAATGAAGAGACGAACCTTCCGATACTTGGCACGCCTATTCTGTGGATGCTTGTTCTCAGCGCAGGCGTGGAAATCGGGACTTCTTGCCTGGGATATTGGCTTCCCACGGTTTTGAAAGGCATGGATTTCACCAATGCGATGGTGGGCTTGTTGGCATCCTGCTTCGGTCTGTGCGGAATGGTCGGCATGTACCTATGGTCGCGCCGATCGGACCGCCGCCAGGAACGGCTGTGGCATCTGGCCATTCCGCTGCTCATGAGTGGTTTGGGACTGGTAGTGGCGGGGAGTGTCCTGTCTCACGTGGCATTGGCTTTGCCGGCCATGTGCATGGCCGTCATCGGCGTGACGTCCGCCGCCCCGATCCTGTGGGCAATGCCGGAACAATATCTGCCGCCGCGCAACGTTGCGGCCGGAATTGCCCTGATCAACTCGGTTGGCAATATCGCCGGTATTGTGTCGCCTGCCGCGGTCGGCACGGTGCGCGACTTGACCGGCGATTTTCACTTGGCGCTTATAGCCTCGGGCGCGCCGATGGTCCTGGGCGCCCTCTGCATTCCATTCATGGCATTGAGCCAGTCGCGAAGGCTAGTGCCGCGGCCGCGGTGAAAACGTTGGCATGGGCATCTTCCTTGTCCGACTGGGCACGGGCAAGGGACGTTTCCGATGTGACCAGTTCGGTGTAAGTCCCAACACCATGACGATAAGCTTCCAAGGCGGAATCATAGGCCGTCTGGGCCGCCTTGGTGAGGACCACGGCGGCCTGGTATTCGGCGAAGCTGGTCGTCAGCGCGTCATAGGCATCGATCACTTGTTTGGACGCGGCGTCGCGGGTTCGGTCGAGTTCCCAATGGGCGGTGGCCAATTCGGAATTGGCTTGCGCCACCTTGGCGTCGCGTACGCCGCCGTCATAAAGCGGCAGACTGATCCTCAGCAGAATGGAGGAACCGGGAAGATTGACATTGCTGTAGGGACGGCCCTGCGAACTCAACTGGCCGATGTTTTCATAGATCTTGGTATCGATCCCCACGGTCGGATAGTAGGTGGCCTTCGCTGACCGAATGCGCCCCTCGGCAGCCCGAACCTTTCCCAAGGCGGCCAGCATGTCGGGACGGGCATTCAATGCCTCGTGGATCATCTGCTCGATATCCCCCGAGGGCAGCGCCGGCAACGGCAGTTCTGAACTGTCGGTGGTCTGCAGCGGCTCTGACGGCGGCAGGCCCAGGCTGACCATCAACGCCGTGTAGGCGGCGCGCTCCGCGCCACGCGCACGTTCCAGATTGAAGCGTGTCTGGGCCGTTTCCCGTTCCGCCTGATGCAAGGCCACCACGGTGGCCAGGCCGTTGCTCTGCTTCCCTTGGGTCGCTTCCTGCACCACCAGCGCGTTGTCCAAAGCCTTCTGCGCTACTTTGAGCCGGCCACGGGTGGCGCCGAGGGCGAAATAGTCGCGGCTCACTTCATAGATCAGCCGCTGGTGGACGCCGTTGAAGGCGACATTGGTGACGAACGAATTGGCTTTGGCCTCGTCAACGGCGCCGGCACGCTGACCGAAATCGAACAGCAGCCATTTGGCGGTCAGCGCCGGAACCAGCTCTCGGCTGTTGCTGGTGAAATACCCTTTCGGGATCAAAGACGTGGGGGCCGGCAGCGGCGTGTGCTGGATCCCGCCGATCGCCTCCGCCGAAATCTGCGGCAGGTAGGCGGCTTCGGCAAGGCCAACCCCCAACGCCGCCTGGCGGGCCCTTTCCCAGGCGATGCGCGTGTCGGGATTGTTCCGCTGGGAAAGGTCGATCAGGGCTGGCAGATCGTAGCGCCGGGAGGGATCGACCATCACCGGTGACGGAACGACATCCGCGGCTTCAGGGCGCACGGTTGGCCCTTGTGCCGGCTGGGCCGAATAATCCGTCGACAGCAGAATGGGGCGATCCGGACTGGACGGCGCCAAATCCAGCCTGTCGGTGGCACAGGCGGAAGCAAGAAGGGGACAGAGTAGAAGGGCGGTGCGGAGGTACAGCACGGCTGTTAACTCCTGGCGTCGGTTGCGAGGGCAATTTGCTGCAGGAGCAATTTGCGGGCTTGGAGCGGGACGCGGTCGTCCGCCGGGGGTGCGGCGAGCAGCCCCTCGAGATCCGCAGCCGCCTGTGACGGCGGTGGCTGGACAGGGGCGCCACCCGCAACCCGGTCGGCGCTGGCGATTAGCCAATCCGCAGCGGCGGCATCGGCTGGTGCGGCGGCGGGACTTGCGGCCTGATCGGCAATGGTGAAGGTCGCCGCGGCGATGCGGTCGAGGGAATCGAGGGTCATCACTTCATGATTCTGGAGAGCACGTTCCGGAAGCGCCTTCAGTTCAAACAAGGCAAGGCCCGAGAAGCGGTGGGCGGCTCCCAACGCCCGCAGCGCGGCGAGCCGGGTACCGGGGGCGCCGGAACTCAACAGTCGGGCCAAGGCGCGCAAGGCCTCGGCGATGGAGCTTCGGACCCGGTCCGTGGCACTGACCGGCCACAACAGGCTGAAGACGAGGGACATCACCACGTTGCCAAGCAGAATGCCGGCGATGCGGTCGCGCGGAATCGTGAGATCGGTTGACGGGGCATAGCCCTGCAGCACGGTGAGGAAGAAGGCGAAGGCCAACTGCATGCCGGCGTAGGAAAGCCTGTCGCTGCTGGTTGAGATCCAGGCACCCAGTGCGGAGCCACCCAGAATGAGCAGCGACAGCTGGCCGATGTCGGTCATATGAGGCAGGATGAACACCACGCACATCCCACCCAGCAGCCCACCCAGAATCGCTCCGCTGAGGCGTAGCGTCAGCTTGTGCATGGTTTCGCCCAGGCTTCCGAGGGCCACGAAAAAGCAGGTGGTGATCGCCGTATCGATGCCGGGCCAATCCACCAGATTATAAGCGACGTAGCAGACCATGGCGGCCAGGGTGGTCTTAAGGGCAAAGCGCCCATGCGACGGGTTGGTGAAGGCATCGCCTACAAAAAGGGGCTTCCGTTGCCTCGGCGCGGCCGCATTTATTGAGCCGCGCTGAGACAGGCCGTCGCGCAGCCGCATCATCGCCGTGCGGAACGCGATCACGACCGTGGTCGCTTCAGGCGTCAACTCCGGCGTGGGTATTGCCAGGGCGTGGGGGAAGGGGGCCGGCAGTGCCCCTCCGGATAGGAACGTCGCGCAGTCTTCCGCCACCGCCGCCAAGGGCAGCCGGATCGCGGCGGGTGTCTGCCGGGGCAGCAAGGGACAAAGGGCGAGCAGTTCCGCCACAGTCTCGATCAGCATGCTGTCCAGGGCGTCGCGCCCGTGCAGGCCCGGGTTCAAAAAGGCGGCCTTGTGGCGCACTTCCATCAGAGTGACCGCTTCCTCCCGTCGTTGCGCCAAGCCCGAGAAATCTCCGCATCGGAGCGCATCCGCCAAGGCCTTGAGCAAGTCGTGGGCGGAGCGCCGCGCCAGGCGCGCAGGATCCACCCCGATCAGCAGATTGACCAGGATGGTCGCCACGACCGGGATCATCACCACGACCCACAACCACAGCACGGTATGGGTCAATGCTTCGAGGTTAGGGATTTCGTCGATCAGGGTCTGGGACAGGACGAGCACGAAGCTCGCCAGGAACATCACCGGACCCAGCGTCATGACCCGCACCAGATACATGCCCACGAAGGTGCTCAACGCCATCAGCGGAATGCGCAGTGCCGGCTCCGACGCGTCGAAGACGTAAAACAGCAGTGACAGCCCGACGGCGATGGTGAACGCGAGCGCCGCCACCAAGCCGACCATCACCGTGCTCGCCGCCTCGCCGCCACTGACCAGGAATACGGCGTATGCCATGTAAGGCGTCAGCGGCACCTGGAAGATCTGACCAATGATCACGACGACCGTGCAGGTGACGGCAATACGGCAGACCTGGCTTATCCTTCCCGGCCGCGGCGCCAGCTCGGTGCGCAGGACGCCCAGCAGAGAGGACCGGTCAGCGACGGTCATGCCGCACCATGACTGTCACCGTTTCCCCGATACGCATGCGTGAGTCCGGTGGGGCGGTCAGGCGGATGCGGACAGGGAAACGCTGCGCCACCACCACCCAGCTGAGGGTTCGGCCCACCGTCGGCAGGGATGGGCCACCGCCGTCTTCGGGCCGGACGCCCCAGCCGATGCTGTCCACCTTGCCTTGCAGGGGATGGCCATTGTCCATCATCATCCAGATCGTGGCGTCGTCGCCGGCAGCGACGGCGGATAGCTCGGTCTCGCGGAAATTGGCCACCGCATACCATTCATCCGCCTTGACCAGGGTGAACAGCGGATGGCCGGCGACCGCATAGGCGCCATCGGCGATATCCAGCCCCACCACCAGCCCGTCGAACGGGGCCACCACCGTCGACAGCCTCAGGTCGCGTTCCGCCAGGGCTTCACTGGCTTCAGCGCCGGCGAGTTGTGCTTCGAGGCTGTCGGTGTCCCCCACCATCTGACGGGCCTGCTGGGCCTGCTGGGTGGCGGCGGTCAACGCTGCCGCAGCCGTCTGCACATTGGTGCGGGCCTCATCCACTTGCTGCGCGGTGACATAGCCCTTGCCGAGCAGCGGGGAAAGCCGGTCAAGCGTGTCCTGCGCCAATTTGTATTGGGTTCGGGCGCGCCCCACCTGGGTGGCGGCGGCATCGGCGCCGGATGACTGGCCCGCCACCTGCCGCCCCGTCAGCGCGATCTGCGCCTTGAGCGCCGCCACCTGCGCGCGCGCTTGGCGGAGCCTCAGCTCGAATGGCTCCGGGTCGATCACCACCAGAACCTGTCCCTTTGTGACGCGTTGGTTATCGCGCACCTTAAGGCTGAGGATACGTCCGCTGACTTCAGGGGCCAGCCCCGCGCTGTCGGCGTACAGGAACGCGTCGTGGGTGCGTGGCCGGCTGTCGATGCGCACAAGGACAGCCGCACCCAATCCAATGGCCAGCAGCACCACGACTGCCGCGAAGGCCTTTCCCAACAGCCGTTTGACGGCGCTGGGCGGCCGCGTTTCGGCTTCTAGTCCTGCCATAGCAGCCACACCGCGAAGGAGACGGCGACCGCCAGGATCAGATGGACGAGCAGGGCGGCCGGCACTGCGCGCGCGAGCCCGACCGCGGAAAGAATAAGTCGAACGGCCACGGAGGCGATGGCCCCGATCAGGAAGCAAATCATCCAGGACGGGAAGAACGAGCCCAGAATGCTTTGGGTCGGGGCGGTGTTGCAACTGGACAGGCAACCCGCCAGGAGCAAGGCGCCGGCGGGAACCAGCCAGCGGTCCGGGGCGCTACGGGGATGGGGCATCGTGGGAACCGGGGGGCGAGGTGAATATCCGGCCTAGAAGCTATTCGCTGTGATTTCCCCGGGATTGCACCCCGTTGCGCCGGCTTGGAAATCCTTGCTTGCGTGTGCCCAGGGCATGCGCCGCCGCCAGCAACAATAACTCTCAAAGCATGGCATTGGGCTGCAATCCATTTGGGCACGATGTCGCCAGCATGCGGCCGGCGCACCATCAGGGGATTTGCGATGACCGATACAGAACGCTGGCGTGAGGTTTTCGACGGCGGGTCGATTGAGGCGGAAAAGGAAAGCTTTCAGCGCTTCGCTGAAGTCTTCCAGTCAATCCAGGAAGCGACCCGGCGAAAGTTCGGATGGAGCCACCCCCAAAGAACGCTCCATGCGAAGCAGACAGCCGGGATCGAGGATGCCCGTCTGCTGATCGATGACGACGCGCCCGCCCGTTTCTGCCAGGGCTATGTCCAGGCGGGCAAGGAATTCGGGGCGACCGTCCGCTTCTCCAATGCCAGCGCGGCACACCTGCCTGACGCATCGCCGGATCTCAGGGGGGTGGCGCTTCGTGTCGCGATCCCTGGCGGCGGCTTCCACGATCTGCTCATGACGAGCTTCCCCGTGTCGCACGCCCGCAACGCGCGCCAGTTCGTCGAGTTCGCCATGATCGCCTCAAGCGGCGACAGGGCCACGTTGCCGGAGCGGCTGGTCGAGCATTTCGGGGCGGCTGAAACGAGGCGAATGCTGGAAAATATCCAGCAAGGCGCCCGCAAATCACCCGGGCTCGCCCGCGAACGGTTCTGGAGCCGCGGCGCCTATCTTTGGGGGGAGGCGGGCCCGGTTCGCTTCAACCTGCGGCCCTGGTCCGATGACGACGCCAAGCCCGCTGAAGTGGAGCCTGACGACCTCAATGCCGACTTCTCGGCGCGCCTGGCCCAGGGGCCAGTGAACTTTAAATTGGCGCTGCAATCCTTCGTCGATGAAGAACGCACACCAATAGAGGACGGCGCCGTCGAATGGCGTGAGGCCGTCACGCCATCCATCGACATCGCCACCCTCGTGATACCTGGACGCCCAAGCATCGATGCGGAGGCGGCCGCCAGGGTGGATGGCCTGGCCTTTAATCCATGGAACGCGCCCGAAGGCTTCCGGCCGCTTGGAAATCTTAATCGTGCCCGCGGTGCGGTTTATAGCGCCAGCGCCGCACTGTGGCGCAAGTGACTTCTTCTGCAGAGGAGTATTCCTGGAATGAGCAAGAAAGTAGCCCAGATCATCGTCGAAACCCTGGAGCAGGCAGGCGTCAAGAACTGCTATGGCGTCGTCGGCGATACTCTCAATCTGATCGCGCACAATATCTCCACCAGCTCGATCAGTTGGATTCACATGCGCCATGAGGAGGCCGGTGCCTTCGCGGCGCAGGGCGAAGCGCTGGTGACGGGCAGGCTCACCGCCATCGCCGGCAGCTGCGGCCCCGGTAGCCTCCACTTTATCAACGGGGTGGTGGAGGCCAACCGCAACCGGGCCCCGCTCATCGTCATCGCCACCCAGGTCGTCCGCGACGAGTTGGGGTTCGACTTTCCTCAGGAAGTCGACTTCAAGGCCATTTACGGCAGTTGCAGCGTATATTGTGACATGATTCTCACGCCCAACCAGGCCAGGCGCAAGACCGTCATGGCCTGTCAGGCCGCCTTGGCCAAGCGGGGCGTCGCAGTCTTGATCGTGCCGGTCGATATCTCGCATTCCGATGCGCATGACGATGTGCCCTATGCCGTCCATACCAGCGATCCGCTGGTCCGCCCGATCGACGCCGATCTTGATCGTGCCGCCGCCTTCCTCAATAGCGGGCAGAAGGTGGCGATCTACGGCGGGTCGGGCTGCCGTGATGCGCATGATGCGATCGTCCGCCTCGCTGGAATTCTCAAGGCGCCGATCGCTCATACGTCGCGGGGCAAGGACGCGCTGGCTTACGACAATCCCTACAACGTCGGCATGACGGGAATCATTGGGACTGAAGCGGGCTATCAGGCGCTTCATGACTGCGACACGCTACTGCTGCTGGGGGCGGATTTCGCCTGGCGCCAATTTTACCCCAAGCATGCGCGCATCGTTCAAATCGACCTTGATCCGACGCATCTCGGCCGCCGTCATCCTATTGCCCTCGGCTTGACCGGCGACATCAAGGCAACCGTCGAGGCGCTAATTCCCAGGGTCCAGGAGAAGACGGACACGCATTTCCTCGATCGCCTGGTGAAGCGTTACCATGAGGTGATCGCGTCACACGTGGCCAAGGCGGCGCCTAAGCGGCGTGACAGTATTTCGGGCATTCATCTCACGGAAGTCATCGACCGCATGGCGGCCGAAGACGCGCTCGTAACCGGTGACGACGGCACGCCGACCGTCTGGATGCACCGCTATTTTACCGCAACGGCACAGCGCCGCTTCTTTGGAAGTCTGCTGCACGGCACGATGGCATCGGCGATGCCCACCGCCCTGGGCTTGCAGAAGGCGGCGCCCGACCGGCAGGTCATAGCCCTGTCCGGAGATGGCGGGATCGCCATGCTGTTCGGCGATTTGCTGACGGCGGTCCAGGAAAAACTGCCAATCAAGATCGCCGTCTACGATAACGGCAAGCTAGGCTTCATTGACATTGAGCAGAAGTCGGAAGGCCTGCTGCCGCTTTATACCCACCTGCACAACCCGGATTTCGGGAAGGTGGCCGAGGCGATGGGATTGTGGGGACGAACCGTTTCCCGCGCCGATGAGCTGGAGGAGGCGGTCGGTTCATGGCTCGCCCATCCCGGACCCGCATTGCTCAACGTCAAGGTGGAAAGCATGACGTTGGTGATGCCGCCGGTCATCGAGTTCGGTCCGGCATATGGCATGGCGCTCTATTCCGCCCGGGCCATTCTGGATGGGCAGAGCCAGGACGTCATTGAGATGATCCAGGAGAACTTTCTCTGATTTTTGGGTGATCGACGTGCGCTTTCATTGAAAGCGCACGTCAAAAATCTCAACGTCTAACAGGGAATTCGTGCCAAGGCGTCCATCCGCTTCGATGGCGCGGGCCCGCCGAAGGGTGGCAATGAGAATTCCATTGAAAGAGGCATGGGCCGATAGAATGTCCGCCAGAACACCGGGGTGGACATGCCGCATCTGATAGTCGCAGCGGTGGGCAATTCCATCGTCGGCGATCAGCAGCCGTCGATGGGGGCACAATGGATCGGCGCGATGAGGCAAGTGAATATCCAATTGCCCCACGCCGGTGGCGACGGTTCTCGCGCCAGGGAGAAGCCCGGCGAAAGGGCCGGCGATGGCGTTCCATAAAACGTTTCCAATAAGGAACAACCTCTCGATCTCGTCGAGGGGGCGACCGTTGGCACTTCCTGCCAGAGTGGCGTCCGGGTAGTCCACGCCAGTGATCAAAGCGTCCCTCCTGCTCCGGATCTCGAGCCGGTTGGGGCGGTATAGGAAATAGCGGTCCGCGTCGGTAGAGCCGAATAATTTCAGGCTTGGACTGCGGGGGTCTCCTTCAATGGCGAATTCCCGCGACAACGGACGGCCACCGGAGGGGGACGCAGAGCCGGGCCCCAATAATGGGCCGCCGATCGAGACATGGGCGGAAAAGGCTGTCAGTCGGTTCCAACGTCCTTTACCCCCGTAGGATCGGAAGACGTCTGAAGCGAGAGGCATGATTGATTCCCGGACTATGACGTCGCGGCGAGTCTAAGTCCTGGAAAATCTCTCTTCTTGAAACTCAGTGCGTCAATTTGCACCACTTTGCTTAATCGGACTTACAAATTCGCAATAATTTCTCGCAACGCCAAACAAGCGTTTGCGAGAGCGAACAATGCATCATCCCGACGTAATTCCGACGGGACTGGAAAGATGACTCAGCTGACCGCCGCCGTTGTTCCCGCTACGCCACTGAACGGGCTCGGGGAAGAGGCCCTTGTTCATAGCTTGCTTGAGCTGTTGGAGCGTGCCGAAGGCGACGTGGATTGGGACCCGGAATCCGCCAAGCGCGCGATTAACAGGGCGTCTGATATTCTAAAAGTTGAACTGGAAAGAACCTCCGTCATGCATGGCATGGATGGCGGCGGGCTTGCGCCTTGGCAGGTCCGCCGGGTCACCGCTTACATGGAGGAGCATCTGTCGGAACATATCTCCGTCAAGAAGCTCGGTGAGGTCGCTCGCAGAAGTGCGTCGCACTTCTGCAGGGCATTCAAGCGTACGATGGGCGAGACGCCGTATAGCTTCATTACACGGCGGCGCTTGGCGCTGGCCCAGCGGATGATGTTGACCAGCGATGCGCCGCTCAGCGAGATCGCCGTTGCTTGCGGATTTTCCGACCAGTCTCACTTCACCAACCGCTTTCGCGGAGCGACAGGACAGAGTCCGGCGGCTTGGCGGCGTGAACGCCGTGAGCGCGCGGGCCGATTCAGAGAGCGCCCCCCAATCGCGTCGCGCCCCCAAGGGCCCCCTCAAGGGCCCCCTCAAGGGCCAACGCCTGACCAGCCTGATATCCCTGGGGACGTAGCGACATCGGAAGCGGCTGGGTCGATCTGCCGCCCGACGTAAGCAGATGCTCCGGCGCCAGCCGGCGCCGGTGGTCTGGTTCGATGTCGGCCACACGACCGGCCGTGATCGCCGTCATGGGGGCCGGCCAGCGCTTTCGAATTTGCATTCACGGCGGAACTGAAATCCGCGGCGGTGGTTTCAGCCCTGGATGACTGGGCCTTGCCGTCCATCATCGTGTCTGCGGTTTATCCCCCGGGGCGTATGCCCAGCGGCAAGGCAAGGGCCTTTGTCACCTTCGTGGACAACTACCTGCGGGAAGGGTGGCACGTGAGGCGACACCTTTGCGGTGAGCTGTGGAGCAGTGACGTGTTTGCGGTTGGGCGGTGGCGGAGGGGACGATATGCGACATCATGGAAACGCCGACGTCAGCCGGCGTGGATTGCTGCTGGGGGCGGCGGCGTCCGCCGCCTTGACGGCGACGCCGCGGCACGGCCAGGCTATGCCGGCTGACGGCGATGCGCCGCCGGCCCCCCATCCCGGTCCGGCGCCCGTCATGAATCCTGTAATGAATCGCGTGTCCCTTACCGTGAACGGCACGGCGCAGACGCTGGAGGTGGACACCCGCACCACCCTGCTCGACGCGCTACGGGAGCATCTGCACCTGACCGGCACCAAGAAAGGGTGCGACCATGGCCAATGCGGCGCTTGTACCGTCATCGTCGATGGCCGGCGCATCAATTCCTGCCTGACCCTGGCCATCATGCATGAGGGCGGCAGCGTCACGACGGTGGAAGGGCTGGGCACGCCGGCCAGGCTGCACCCCATGCAGGCCGCTTTCGTGAAGCATGACGGGTATCAGTGCGGTTACTGCACGCCGGGCCAAATCTGCTCCGCCGTCGCCGTGCTGGATGAGATCAAGGCCGGCATTCCAAGTCACGTCACCGCCAGCCTGACGGACGCCCCCCAGCCCACCCATGCCGAGATGCGGGAACGCATGAGCGGCAACATCTGCCGTTGCGGCGCCTATTCCAACATTCTGGACGCCATGACCGACGTGGCGGGCCAAAGGACGGCGGGCCAACAGAACGGGAGGGATCCGGCATGAAGCCCTTCACCTATGAGCGCGCCACGTCCCCGGCCGATGCCGCGGCCAAGGCGGCCAGCATACCGGGCGCCCGCTTCATCGCCGGCGGCACCAATCTTCTGGACCTGATGAAGCTGCAGATCGAGACGCCGGCCCATCTGATCGACTTGAACGGCCTGGGCCTGGACAAGATCGAGGATACGCCGGACGGCGGCCTGCGCATCGGGGCCCTGGTGCGCAACACCGACCTGGCTGCCGACATGCGGGTGCGCCGGCACTATGGCGTGCTAAGCCGGGCCCTGGTGGCCGGCGCCTCGGGCCAATTGCGCAACGTCGCCACCACCGCCGGCAACCTGCTGCAACGGACCCGCTGCCCCTACTTCTATGACCCCAACCAGCCCTGCAACAAGCGCCAGCCCGGCAGCGGCTGTTCCGCCATCGGCGGTGTCAGCCGCCAACTGGGGATCGTCGGCACCAGCGAGGCTTGCATCGCCACCCACCCCAGCGACATGGCCGTGGCCATGCGGGTGCTGGACGCGACCGTGGAAACGGTGCGGCCCGGCGGTGCTTTCCGCGCAATCCCCATTGCGGACTTGCACCGCTTGCCCGGCGATACGCCGCATGTGGAAACGACGCTGGAGCAAGGGGAACTGATCACGGCCGTGACCTTGCCCAAGCCGGTGGGCGGCGTGCAGCTGTATCACAAGGTGCGCGACCGCGCCTCCTACGCCTTCGCGCTGGTTTCCGTCGCCGCCATCATGCAGCCCGGCGACACCAACGGGATCGCATGGGGCCGGGTGGCGCTGGGCGGCGTGGCGCCCAAGCCCTGGCGGGTGGAGGCGGCGGAGGCGCACATGAAGCAAGGCGCCAAGGCGGTCACTGCCGGCCTGCTGGCCGATGCGCGTCCGACGGCCGACAACCGGTTCAAGATCAAGTTGGCCGAGCGCACGTTGGCCGCCGTCCTGACCGAGGCGAGGGGGTGAGGCCATGAAGTTCGACACACCCGCCGCCACCAACCCCATCGACCAGCTGAAGGTGGTGGGGAAGGCCACCGACCGCATCGACGGGCCGCTGAAGACAACCGGCACGGCCCCCTATGCCTATGAGCGGCATGACGTGGTGGCCAACCAGGCCTACGGGTTCATCCTGGGATCCGCCATCGCCAAGGGCCGCATCAGCCGCATGGACGTCGCCGCTGCCAAGGCCGCCCCCGGCGTCATTGCCGTCGTGACGGCGGAAAACGCGGGCGCGCTGGGCAAGGGCAAGTGGAATACCGCCGCCCTCCTGGGCGGGCCGGAAATCCAGCACTACCACCAGGCGGTGGCCCTGGTGGTGGCCGAGACGTTCGAGCAGGCGCGCGACGCCGCCAGCCTGATCAAGGTGGACTATCAGGCGGAGGCCGGGGCCTATGACCTGGCGGCTGCCCGGAGTGGCGCGACGGTGGCCAAGGGCGAACCGGACAGCACGGTGGGCGATTTCAACGGCGCCTACGCCGCGGCGCCGGTGCAGCTGGACGCCACGTACACGACGCCCGATCAAGGCCACGCGATGATGGAGCCGCACGCCACCATCGCTGCCTGGAATGGCGACAAGCTGACCCTGTGGACCGCCAATCAGATGATCAACTGGGGCGTCAAGGACGTCTCGCAAACCCTTAACATGCCGGAGGAAAATATCCGCCTGATCTCGCCCTACATCGGTGGCGGCTTCGGTGGCAAGCTGTTCGTGCGCAGTGACGCGCTGATGGCGGCCCTGGGCGCGAAGGCGGCGGGCCGGCCGGTGAAGGTGGCGCTGACCCGGCCCCTGATGTTCAACAACACCACCCATCGTCCGGCCACCATCCAGCGTATCCGCATCGGCACCACGCGTGAGGGCAGGATCACCGCCATCGGCCATGAAAGCTGGTCCGGCGATCTGCCCGGTGGCAAGCCGGAGACGGCGGTGCAGCAGACCCGCCTGCTTTACGCCGGGGCCAACCGCCTGACCGCCATGCGTCTGGCCGTGCTGGACCTTCCGGAGGGCAACGCCATGCGGGCCCCGGGGGAGGCTCCGGGCTTGATGGCCCTGGAGATCGCCATGGATGAAATGGCGGAAAAGCTGGGTATGGATCCCATCCAGTTCCGCATCCTGAACGACACGCAAGAGGATCCGGAAAAGCCAGGCCGCCCCTACTCGCAACGCCAGCTGGCGGAATGCCTGCGCCAGGGGGCGGAGCGCTTCGGCTGGGCCAAGCGCAGCCCAAAGCCCGCCAGCGTGCGCGAGGGCCGCTGGCTGGTGGGCGTGGGCGTGGCGGCGGGCTTCCGCAACAACCTGGTGACCAAATCCGCCGCCCGCGTGCGGCTGGATGGCCAGGGCATGGTGACGGTGGAAACGGACATGACCGACATCGGCACCGGCACCTACACCATCATCGCCCAGACGGCGGCGGAAACCATGGGCGTGCCGCTGGACAGGGTAGCGGTGCGCTTAGGCGACAGCAGCTTCCCCGTCTCCTGTGGCTCCGGCGGGCAGTGGGGCGCCAACAACTCGACGGCGGGCGTCTATGCCGCCTGTATGAAGCTGCGCCAGGCCGTGGCGCGCAAGCTGGGCTTCAACGCCGCCGAGCCACAATTCGCCGACGGCCATGTCTCATCCGGCGGGCACACCGTGCCGCTGGCCCAGGCGGCCAAGGATGGGGAACTGGTGGTGGAAGACCTGATCGAATATGGCGACCTGGACAAGAAGTACCAGCAATCCACCTTCGCCGGCCATTTCGTGGAGGTGGCGGTGGACGGCGCCACGGGTGAGATCCGGCTGCGCCGCATGCTGGCGGTCTGTGCCGCCGGACGCATTCTGAACCCCAAGTCGGCCCGCAGCCAGGTCATCGGCGCCATGACCATGGGGGCGGGGGCGGCCCTGATGGAGGAACTGGCGGTGGACAAGCGCCGGGGCTTCTTCGTCAACCATGACCTGGCGGGATACGAGGTACCGGTGCACGCCGACATCCCGCACCAGGAGGTGGTCTTCCTGGACGAGGTCGATCCCATCTCCTCCCCCATGAAGGCCAAGGGGGTGGGCGAGCTGGGGATCTGCGGCGTGGGGGCGGCGGTGGCCAACGCCGTCTACAACGCCACCGGCGTGCGCGTGCGCGACTATCCCATCACCCTGGACAAGATCCTGGACCATCTGCCGGAAATGACCTGAGGAAAGCGCCCCGTCCACCCCGGGCCTGTTGGGTGGACGACACGGCACCATAATAAGGCTGGGTCAGTGCTTCACCTTGGCGGCGGTCACCTCGATTTCCACCAGGGCGCCGGGCAGCACCAGGGCCGCCACCTTCACCGTGCTGCGTGCCGGCTTGTTGGGCTGGGCCACCGTGCCGAAGTACTGCGTCCAGGCGGCCTGCAGGCCGGCGAAGTCGATGTCGCCGCCCTTATTGGGGTCGCCCGCCAGGAAGACGTGCGCCTGCACCACGTCGCCCATGCCATAGCCCAGGCCTTCCAGCGTGGCCTTCAGCTTGCCCAGCACGCTCAGCGCCTGCGCCTGGGTGTCGCCATAGGCCTGGACGCTCCCCTTGGGGGCATTGGGATCGATGACGGAGGCCAGCGTGCCGCTGAGGTACACCGTCTCCGCCCCGGCGGGCACTGTGACGGCGGCGGCGATGGGGCTGTCGGCGTTGGGGCCTTGCGTGCGGACAATGCCGGTTTCGGCCAAAGCGGGCGTGGCGGCCAGCAGGACCAGGGCGGGCAGCAGGACGGACAGGCGCATCTTCTTGAATCTCCTTCCGAGTGTTGGCTAAGCCGGGCCGGGGCGGGGCCTTGCGACGTCGCAAGGCCCTCTTGACGTTTAGACGGCGGGCTCGTTGCCGAAGGCTGCGACCTCGGCCACCAGGCCAGTCACCGCCAGTCGCACCAGTTGGCCACCCTTTTCCGGCGTGGCCAGCGCGGGATCGGAGCCCATGCGGCCGTCCGGATGCCGGGCGCGGAAGTCCAGCGCCTCCCGGATGGGGCCGGAGCCGGCGATCTTGGGCGTGTACTCGGCCGTCTTGATGGCGTCCGGATACGCCCATTGCGTCACCGCGATTTCCGACGGGGTGGCGTGGCTGCCGTGGCCGGCGGGGAACAGCTGCTGAGCCAGGGCGTTGACGCCCGGCAGATCCCACCAGTTGCGCAGCTTTAGGGCGAAGCCGGCGCGGCGCTTGGCGAAGCTGGCCTCGGCATACAATTCGGAGAAGGCGGCCTCGATGGTGGCGACGTTGCCGCCATGGCCGTTCAGGAAATAGATCCGCTCGAAACCGTGGACGGCCAGGGACCGGACCCAGTCGCCGATCGCCGCCATGAAGGTGGAGGGGCGCAGGCTGATGGTGCCGGGGAAGCCCAGATGGTGCTGGGCCATGCCGATGTTGAAGGTGGGGCCCACCAGGATGTCGGCGCCGCCCTTGTGCGCCTCATGCGCGATGATCTCGGGACACAGCCAGTCCGTGCCCAGCAGGCCGGTGGGGCCATGCTGCTCGTTGGAGCCGATGGGAATGACAATGGTCTTGGAGCGTTCCAGGTGGCGCTCGGTCTCCGACCAGGTGGACAGGTGCAACAGCATGGGTTCGTTCCTCAAAGCCTTATTGGCCGCCACCATAGGAGGGGCCGCCGGCAAAGGCACCCCAAAAGCGCCCGAGGGAACCGCGGCACCACCTTGGCGGTTGGCAGGGGATGGGGGATGAACGCCGGGCGTGCTGGAGGGGGCTTGCCGGACGGAACCTGCTTTACGGATTTGCGCCATGCGACGGGCATTCAAGATAATCGGCTGGTCCCTGGGTGTGCTGGTGGTACTGGTGCTGCTGGCCGGAACGGGGGTCTATTTCTTCGTCACGTCCGACTATGTGCGCGCCCAGCTGGAAAACCGGGCCGATGCTTTTTCCGGGCGCAAGACCAAGATCGGCAAGATCTCCGTTCATTGGGGCTGGGTCACCCACATCCTGCTGGACGACGTGCAGGTCTCCAACACCGACTGGGGCCAGGCGCCGCACCTGTTCACGGCCAAGCAGATCGAGCTGGATATCGAGCTCAAACCCCTGCTGCTGCACCGCGACCTGGTGTTCCCCCAGTTGATCCTGCGCCAGCCGGTGGTGGCGCTGGAAAAGAACGACCAGGAACAATGGAACTGGAGCCCGGCGGAAAGTCCGGTGGCCAGTGGCACCGTGAATCAGCTGAAGCCCGAGAGCCGGGATGAGGTGCCGTTGATCGGCCGGCTGGAGATCGACGACGGCCGCGTCAGCTATCGCGACGCCAAGCGCAAGCTGAACCTGGACGGCACGGTGCAGACGGCCACCGGCCAGGCCCCAGCCGAACCCAAGGCCGAACTGGATCTGAAGGGCAGCATCGAGAACCAGCCCCTGACCGTGCACTTCGTCGGCGGCAGCGTCCTCATGCTGCGCGACACGGACCAGCCTTATCCCGTGGACCTGAAGGTTGATTACGGGGCCACCAAGCTGACGGTGAACGGCACTTTGGAGGATCCCTTCCAATTCACAGGATCCAATGTGCAGGTGGCGCTGTCCGGCCCCAACCTCTCGGACATCTTTCCCCTGCTGGGCATTCCGGGCCCGCCCACGCCGCCGTACCGCATCACTGGCAAGCTGACGCATGAGCCCGGCGTCTGGCGGGTGGTGGACATGGCCTGGCATGCGGGCGACAGCGACCTGGCCGGGGACATCGCCATCGACCACCATGCCAAGCCCTCTTTCCTCACGGCGCATCTCACATCCGACCACCTGGCCTTCGCCGACTTGGCCCCCCTGGTGGGCGCCACGCCCGGCGCCAAGGGCAACCTCTCGGCGGAGCAGAAGAAGACCCAGGCCCAGCTGGAGGCGACGGGGGACCTGTTCCCCAACGTACCGCTGAAAATGGAACGGCTGCGCGCTATGAACATGGATGTCAGCCTGGACGCCCGCCACGTGGTGGCGCCGGACTACCTGCCGGTGCAGACGCTGAACTTCCGTGTGCGCGTCCGGGACGGGCAGGCGATGGTAGACCCGTTGCGCATGAGCGTGGCCGGCGGCACCCTGGCCGGCACCCTGGCGCTGGACGCCCGCACCGAAAACCCGCAGGCCCGCGCCAATCTGACCTACCAGGACGTGGACCTGAAGACCTTCTTCCGCGGGTCGGACTATTTCGACACCACCACGGGCAAGCTGAGGGGCCGCGTGCAACTGGTGGGGAATGGCCATTCCTTGGCAGAGGTCATGGGCTCGGCCACAGGCAACGTCGTCGTCACCATGTCCGGTGGTACCATCAGTTCCCTGATGGTCAGCCTGGCCGGCTTGCAGATCGCCGATGCCCTGGTGCTGTACATTACCGGCGACGACCAGATCCCCATTCGCTGCGCCCTGGGCCGCCTGAATTTCAACCATGGCCAGGTGGCTTTCGACCGCACCCTGATGGACACCCGCAAATCGGTTGTCCACGTCAACGGCGAGGTTCGGTTGAAGACCCAGGAGGTGGATACCGAGGTCACGGCCGACACCAAGAAGTTCGACCTTCTGGACCTGCACGCCCCCGTGGTGGTCAGGGGCAAGATCCGCTCCCCCCGCATCACCATTGGCCGCCTGATCCCCATCCCGCTGCCCGACTTCGGCGGCGCCGACGACGTGGATTGCGACGGCCTGACGCGGCAACTGTTGGCCGCCGATTAGCCCAGCCTGACCCGCATGACGCAGCCCGGCTGGCCGTCCTCGACGTCCAGGTGGAAGCCGTGCAGTTGCACCACGGCGGCCACCAGGCTGAGACCCAGGCCGTTGCCCGGCGTATGGCGGGCGTCGTCGCCGCGGGTGAAGCGGCGGAACATCATGTTCCGCTGTTCGGGCGTGATGCCGGGCCCGGTGTCGCGGACCATGAGCTCCGGCACCTGTCCCGTCTCCTGCCGCAGGGTCAGGCTGACGGCGCCGCCCGCCCCGCCATACTTGATGGCTGTGAACTTGATGGCATTGTCTAGCAGGTTGCCCAGCGCCTCGAACAGCAGGTCGGCGTCGCCGGTGACGGATCCGACTGGGTGGATGTCGGCGGTGAAGGCCAGGCCCTGGGCGGTGGCCAGCGGTTCATACAGCTCGGCGGCGGCGGTTGCCAGCGCCGCGGGGTCGACGGGGGCGAAGGCCGCGCGGCGGCGGCCGTCCTCCACCTCCGCGATGCGCAGCAGGGCGCGGAAGGTCGCCAGGATCTGGTCGGCGTCGCTGATGGCGTCTTCCATGGCGGCGCGATGGGTCTCGACATCGCCGCCCCGGCGCAGGGCACCCTCCAGCCGGGTGCGCAGGCGGGTAAGGGGGGTGCGCAGATCGTGGGCGATGTTGTCGCCCGCCGCCTTCACGTCGCCGATCAGCCCCTCGATCTTGCCCAGCATGGCGTTGACGATGGCGGCCAGCTTGTCGAAGTCGTCGCTGGAACCGCGCGTGGGCAGGCGCTGCGACAGGTCGCCTGCCATGATGGTGGCGCTGGCGCGATGGATGGCCTCGATGCGGCGCAGGGTGCCGAAGCTCAGTGCCAAGCCGCCCGCCAGGGCCAGGCCGACGCTGCCTACCAGGCCGGCCGCCATGGCGCGCAGGATCAATTCGCGCACCTCGTGCACCTCATCGGTGCGCAGGGCCAGCACCAGGACGCCCCCGTCCGGCAGGCGGTGTGCCAGTCCGCGTGCCTTGTGATGGTGCTCCGGCATCGGGCCGGCGCCGTGGGGCAGGGCGTGGACCTTGCCGTCGGCGTCCTTCAATTCCGGCGGCAACGCCGGCAGGTTGCCGGCCAGGACGTGACCGTCGGGCGCCAGCAGCAGGGCCTTCCAATACCCCCGGCCGTCGCTGTCCACCAGGCTGTCGATATGGGCGGATTGCTCCGGCACCGAGGTGCGCAGGAACTCCTCCGTCTCGCGCACTAGGGTGTCGTCCAGCCGGCGGGTCAGGAACACGCCCGTGCGCCAGTAGACGAAGCCCAGCACCAGCAGCACGGCGGTGATCATCAGCACGCCGAACAGCAGGGTCATGCGGAAGGCGGTGGTGCGGGGCAGGTCCGCCAGGCGGAACCGTTCAATCCGGGGCATGCAGGCGCCAGCCCCCGCCGCGCACGGTGCGGATCATCGGGTCCTCGTTATCCCAATCCACCTTGCGGCGCAGGCGGCCGATATGCACGTCGATGACGTTGGTGCCGGGATCGAAGCTGTATTCCCACACCGCCTGGTACAGCATGCTGCGGGTCAAGGTCTGTTCCGCGTTGCGGACGAAATATTCCAGCAAGCGGAACTCGCGCGGTGTCAGGTCCAGGTCCCGCGCCCCGCGCGTGGCCCGCCGGTTCATCAGGTCCATGACCAGGGGGCCCGCCTGCAGCAGGGTGCCGGCCGGCTTGTCCGCCCGGCGGCGGGCCAGGGCCATGACCCGCGCCACCAGCTCGGCCAGGGCGAAGGGCTTGGTGAGATAGTCGTCGCCGCCGGCGCGCAGTCCCCGCACCTTGTCGTCCACGCCATCCAAGGCGCTGACCACCAGCACGGGCGTGGTCACCCCCTCCCGCCGCAGGTCGGCCAGCAAGGTCAGCCCGTCCAGGCCCGGCAGCAGGCGATCCAGGGTGATGGCGTCGTAATGGCCGCTGCGCGCCGCCGCCAGGCCGGCGGGGCCGTCGGCGCGAAGGTCGACGGCATAGCCTTCGGCTTTCAGCGCATCGACGATCTCGCGCGCCGTCCGCTCCTCATCCTCGATCACCAATATCCTGGGCATGGGTGGGCAACTCTGGCAGGGCATTCTCAGGGCATCTCGGCGCACGATAGCGGCCTTGCCGCGGTGGGGCACCAGGGCAGACGCGGCCCTAACGCAAAAGTTAGCGTTTCCCCGGCCAGGATGCGGTTATTGAGCAGGGGTTTCATCGCTTGGACGTCCCGATCATGCCCTGCCGCCTTTCCCTCGCCGCCATCGCCTTCCTGTCCGCCGGCCTCGCCACCGTGGGGCCGGCCGGTGCCGCCGACGCGCCTTACCGCAAGGGCGCCAGCATCGCCGCACCCGATGGGCCGTGGGACTACGCCAGCGTGGACGCCGACGCCCGCCGGCTGTACGTGGCCCGGGGCGACGGCGTGCTGGCGCTGGACCTGGACAGTGGTCGGTTGACGCCCACCCTGGTGCCGGGCCAGCGGGTGCACGGCGTGTTGCCGCTGGGCGGCGGCATGGCGGTCAGCACCAACGGCGACAGCAACACCGCCACCCTGTTCAACACGGCCGACGGCGCCGTCCTGGCCAGCCTGCCCACCGGGACCAAGCCGGACGCCGTGGTCCGGGCCGGCAAGCTGGTCGCGGTGATGGACGGCAAGCAGGGCGACATCACCCTGATCGATCCGGCCGCCCGCACCGTCGTCGGCCACATCGCCGTGGGTGGTGCGCTGGAATTCGCCGCGGTAGACGCGCAGGGCCATCTCTACGTCAACGTGGAGGACAGGAACGAACTGGTGGTGGTCGACCTGCCCGGCCATGCCGTGCTGGCGCGACGGCCGCTGGCGGATTGCGACGGTCCCACCGGGCTTGCCTTGGACCCGGCCACGGGCATCCTGGTCACCGCCTGTTCCAGCGGCCGGGCCGTGGCCATGAATGCTGCCGACGGCCATGTCCTGGCCAGCCTGTCCATAGGCCAGGGGGCCGACGCGGTCATCCTGGATGCCAGGAACCACCGTTTCCTGATTCCTTGCGGCCATGACGGCGTGCTGACGGTGTTGAGCCAGGATGCCCGGGGCGTGCCCGCCGTCACCGCCATGGTGCCGACGGAGAAAGGCGCTCGCACTGGCGCCTTGGACCCTGTGACCGGCCGTGTCTATCTGCCGACGGCAACCTTCGAGGCTGCCAAGGCCGGGGGGCGTCCGTCCATGGTGCCGGGCAGCTTCCATGTGATGGTGCTGGAACCGGCCCAATGAAGGCGTCGCCATTCATGACAAATGCGTGAGTGTCGAAGACTAACTGAAAAGTCAATGGAGGGTAGACCCGTCTTCTGGCGTCGTGCATCCATGATTTCGCGACCTCTTCCTCCAGAACCTGCCGCATGATCCCACGCATATGGAAATCAAGGGGCTTGGGCGGCCTTCTGGCCCTGTCCAGCTTGGCCGGCTGCGCCAGCTACAGCCCGGCCCCCCTGGCTGATGCGCCCGACCTGGCGCAGGGCCTGGCGGGCATCACCGTAGACCCGGCGGCCATGCCCCTGCCGGCCCTGCGCCGCCACGCCGTCGATCCGGCCCGTCCGCTGGACGTCGATGCGGTGGCCATGGTGGCCGTGGCCCGCAATCCCGAGCTGAAGGCCGCCCGCGCCCAGCATGGCGTGGCGGTGGCGGAGGCGTTCACGGCGGGGCTGCTGCCCAACCCGCAGCTGTCGGTCGACTACGGCTTCCTCACCTCGGGCCCCGCGGTGATGGACGCCTTCACCCTCGGCCTGATGCAGGACGTCATGCCTTTCCTCACCCGATCCTCCCGCAAGGACGCCGCGGCGGCCACCCTGCGGGGGGCGGAGCTGGACCTGCTGTGGCAGGAATGGCAGGTGGTGTCCCAGGCGCGGCTGCTGGTGGTGCGGGCCCATGCCTTCGAGCGCCAGCGCGCCGTGCTGGAGGCCAATCGCGCCCTGTTCGCCGACCGCTATCGCCGCACCAGCACCGCCATGGGCCGGGGGGACGAAACCCTGCCCAACGTCGTCAGCGACCTGGCGGCGCTGAACGGCGTGGAAACCCAGCTGCATGACCTGGAGCAGCAGGCCTTGCGCAACCGCATGGACCTAAACGCCCTGCTGGGCCTGACGCCCGCTGCCACCCTGGCCCTTGCGCCCCTGACGGCCGGCGACCTGCCCCTGCCGCCGGCCGACCGCATCCGGGCCGATCTGCCCCAATTGGCCGGCCGCCGGCCCGACCTGCTGGCGCTGAGGGCCGGCTACCGGGCGCAGGAGCAGGCGGTGTGGCAGGCGGTGCTGGGCCAGTTCCCGGCCCTTAGCATCGGCAGCAACCGCGCCCGCGACACCTCCAACGTCAAGACGCAGAGTCTGGCGCTGTCCATCAGCCTGCCGCTGTTCGATGGCAACCAGGGCGCCATCGCCGTGCAGCGCGCGACACGGGAGCAGTTGCGCCAGGACTATCAGGCGCGCCTGGACGCCGCAGTGGCCGGCGTCGGCCAGGGCCTGCTGGCCCTGGACCAGCTGGAGGCCCAGGCGCGGGCGACGGCCGACAGCATCGCCACCCTGGAACGGGCGGCGGCCGACGCCGATGCCGCTTTCCGCGCCGGCAGCCTGGAGGAGCGCACCTTCGCCGATCTGCAGGGTGCCCTGCTGTCCCGCCGGCTGGAGGCGCTGAAGCTGGACCAGGCGGTGCAGGAACAGCGCGTGGACCTCATGACCCTGATCGGCGGCGATGTGCCGGAAAACCAGGCCACGGCCCCAGACGCGACCGAGAAAGCGACCCCATGACCACGTCCGCCCCGCGCGCCATGCTGCTGGCCGCGATCCTGCTGGCTGGTGGCGTCCATGCCGCCGAGGAGCCGGCCCCCGTCGTCACCGTGCGCGCCGCGCCCCTGGCCCGCCAGGCGGTCAGCGTCACCGTCGGCGGTTACGGCACCCTGACGCCGGACAGCGACGCCCTGGTCAATGTCAGCTTCCAGCGGGCAGGGCAGGTGGCCCGCGTGCTGGTGCGGCCTGGCCAGCCGGTTGTCAAGGGCACCCCCCTGGTGGACCTGGCGACAGACCCCACGGCCGCCGCCGGCTATGCCAAGGCGCGCTCGGCCCTGACCTTCGCCACCGGGGAGCTTGAGCGGGCGCGCGCCCTGCGCGATCAGCACCTCGCGACCAATTCCCAGGTGGCGGCGGCGGAGCAGGCCGAACGGGACGCGCGCAGCGCCCTGGAGGCGGAGCAGCGCCTGGGCACCGATCACACCACCGAAACCCTGGCCGCCCCCTTCGATGGGTATGTCGACAGCATCCCCGTGGCGCTGGGTGACCGCATCCAGCCGGGGGCGCCCGTGGTGCGGCTGGGCCGGGGCGCGGGTGTGCGCGTGGTGGCGGGTGTGGACCCGGCCGAGGTCGCCACGGTGAAGGTGGGCCAGCCAGTAACGGTGACGCCGCTGGTGGGGGCCGGCACTGCCCTCACCGGCACGGTGGCCGGCATTGCCGGCATGCTGAACCCGACCACTCGATGGGTGGACGTGACCGTCATCCTGCAGGCGGGCGGCGGCGCGCTGCCCGGCACCCCGGCCCGCATCGCCATCACCACCGACCGGCACGACGGCTATGTCGTGCCCCGGCAGGCGGTGCTGACGGATGAGGACGGCGCCTACCTGTTCCAATTGGCGGGGGCGAAGGCCCGGCGTGTGGGCGTTGAGACCGGCGTGGAGGGCCCCGCCGGCACGGAGGTCAGCGGCGACAAGCTGGACCCCAAGCTGCCGGTCATCGTCCTGGGCAATTACGGCCTGGAGGATGGCGCCGCCGTCAAGGTCGAGGCCGCCCGATGACCGGCTTCACCGCCTGGGTGGCCGCCCATCGCCGCTCGCTGTTGTGCCTGCTGGCGCTGCCGGTGCTGGCGGGCCTGATCATGGCGGTTCGCCTGCCCGTCACCCTGTTCCCCACCGTGACCTTCCCCCGGGTGCGCGTCTCGCTGGATGCCGGCGACCGGCCGGCGCCGCAGATGCTGCTGCTGGCCACACGGCCGCTGGAACAGGCGGTGCACCGCGTCCCCGGGGTGACGGACGTGCGCTCCACCACCAGCCGGGGCAGTGCGGAACTGTCCATCACCTTCGCCTGGGGCACCGATATGACCACGGCGGAGCTGCAGGTGAACGCGGCGGTGGGGCAGGTGCTGCCCACCCTGCCGGCGGGCTCCACCGCCACCGTGCGGCGCATGGAACCGACGGTCTTCCCCATCATCGCCTACAGCCTGACCTCCGATACCCTGTCGTCCACGCGGCTGCGGGACTTGGCGCAGTACCAGCTGCGTCCCCTGCTGGCCGGCATCGAGGGCGTTGCCGAGGTGGGTGTCGCCGGCGGGGCGGAGCAGGAGTTCCAGGTCATCGCCGATCCCGACCGCCTGCTGGCCCATGGCCTGGGGTTCGAGGACGTGGTCAAGGCGGTTGGCAATGCCAGCCTGGTGCAGGCCGTGGGCCGCATCGAGGATCATTACAAGCTGTTCCTGGTGGTGTCGGACAACAGCCTGGGCGGCCTGGATGCCGTGCGTCACGTTGTCCTGTCCAGCGGTGCCGGCGGCGTCGTGACGGTGGGCGACGTGGCCCAGGTGGTGGACGGCACCGTGCCGCAATGGACGCGGGTGACGGCCGGCGGCCGCGATGCCGTGCTGCTGAACGTCTATCAGCAGCGTGATGGCAACAGCGTGCGCATCGCGGCGGCTGTACGCGACCGCTTGGCGGCCGCCAGCCTGCCCAAGGGCGTCACGGTCAGCAACTGGTACGACCAGAGCCAGCTGGTGCTGGCCTCCGCCGCCAGCGTGCGCGACGCCGTGCTGATCGGCATCGTGCTGGCTGCTTTGGTGCTGTGGCTGTTCCTGCGCGACCTGCGCATCACCTTGATCGCCGCCCTGGTGGTGCCGGCGGCCCTGGCGGCCACGGTGGCGCTGCTGGGCGTCCTGCACCTCAGCTTCAACATCATGACCCTGGGCGGCATGGCGGCGGCGGTGGGCCTGATCATCGACGACGCCATCGTCATGGTGGAACACATCGTGCGCCGCCTGCGCGAAGGGCATGGTGATGGCGGCAGCGTGTTGGCCGCCGCGCGGGAATTCACACGGCCCCTGGCCGGATCCAGCGCCGCCACCCTGGTCATCTTCGTGCCCTTGGCCTTTCTGGACGGCGTCACCGGCGCCTTTTTCCAGGCGCTGTCGCTGACCATGGCCTCCGGCCTGGCCTTTTCCTTCATCATCACCTGGCTGGCGGTGCCCCTGGCGGTGGAACGGCTGGTGGACATCCATAAGCCGCACGGCGCTGGCAGGGTGCAGGCTTGGGTGGATGACCGCTACGGCCGCCTGTCGGCGCGCCTGCTGGCCCGGCCGTGGTTGGCGCTGGCCTGCCTGCTGCCCTTGATCGTGCTGGGTGGCCTGGCTTACCGCGCCGTGGGTTCCGGCTTCATGCCCGACATGGATGAGGGCGGTTTCGTCCTGGACTACCGCAGCGCGCCCGGCACGGCGATCAGCGAGACCGCCCGCCTGCTGCACCAAGTCGACGCCATCCTGGCCGATACCCCCGATGTCGCCACCTGGTCCTGGCGCATCGGTGCCGGTCTGGGCGGCGAGTTGAACGAGGCCAATCGCGGTGATTATTTTGTGCGCCTGAAGCCCACCGGCCGCCGCGATATCGATGAGGTCATCGCCGAGGTGCGGACCCGCCTTGCCCACGAGGTGCCGGGCCTGGAGGTGGAGATCGCCCAGCAGATGGAGGATCTGATCGGCGACCTGACGGCCGTGCCGCAGCCCATCGAGGTCAAGATCTTCGGCGACGATCCCGCCACCGTGCTACCGACGGCCCGTGCCGTGGCCGCAGCCTTGGCCAAGGTGGACGGCGTGGTCGATATCAAGGACGGCGTCAACCCGGCGGGCGACGCCTTGGACATACGGGTGGACGCCGCCCGGGCGGCGGTGGAGGGCATGGACGTGGCCGGCGTCACCGCGGCGGTGGCCGATTACCTGCAGGGGGCCGTGGCGACGCAGCTGCCGCTTCAGACGGCATTGGCCACCAAGCAGGTGGGCGTGCGCGTCTGGGTGCCGGCGGCGGTGCGTACCACCGACACCGACGTGGCCAACCTGCGCCTGCGCGCATCCGATGGCCATATGTTTCCCTTGAAGCGGGTGGCGGCGGTGGTGCCGGTGAGCGGGGAGCCGGAGATCGGGCAAGAGAACCTGCAAGGCATGGTGGCCGTCACCGCCCGCATCGAAGGGCGCGACATGGGTTCCGTCGCCGCTGACGTTACCGCCCTGCTGGACAGCCAGCACCTGGTGAAGGCGCCCTTGCGCTATGAACTCGGCGGGCTTTATCAGCAGCAACGCATCGCCTTCCGCGGCCTGCTGACCGTATTCGCCGCCGCCGTGGCGGCCGTCTTCGTCCTGCTGCTGTTCCTGTACGAAAGCTTCATCACCGCCATGGTCATCCTGGTCATGCCCTTGCTGGCAGCGGGGGCGGTGTTCGTGGGGCTGTGGCTGACACGGACGGAGTTGAACATCGCCGCCATGATGGGGATGACCATGGTCGTCGGCATCGTGACAGAGGTGGCGATCTTCTTCTTCTCGGAATTCGAGAGCCTGCCGGCGGGCATGCCGCTGGGGGAGCGGCTGTCCCAGGCGGGGCGCAACCGCTTTCGTCCCATCGCCATGACGACGCTGGCCGCCATGCTGACCCTGCTGCCGCTGGCCTTCGGCCTGGGCGAAGGGGCGGGCATGCAGCAGCCGTTGGCCATCGCCATCCTGTCCGGGCTGGCGGTGCAACTGCCGCTGGTGCTGCTGGTCATGCCCTGCCTGTACCGCCTCGCCGTGCGCGGTGGTGTCACGACTTGACCAGGCCCGCCTCCAGGATGGCGCGGGCGTCATCGGCGTCGCCCACGCCCAGGGGGCGGAAGTGCCGGCCCCGCCGGCGGTTGTAGTCGATGAAGAAGGCCTCGATGTCCTCCAGCAACTGGCGGGACAGGACAGGCACGGGATCATCGGCGATGGGCTCGCGCGCCTGGTCCGGCACGCCCAGCAGGCGATCGTTGCGCACCGTCTTGCCGTTCTGGTCCGTCCGCTCCGCCATGATCACGCCCAGCAGGCGCGTCTGGACCAGCAAGCCGGTGGGCAGGGGCATGTCCAATATCAACAGCAGATCCAGGGGATCGCCGTCCTGCCCTTCCGTTCCTGGGATGAAGCCGAAATTATGGGGGAAGACCTGGCCCGGGGGCAGCAGGTAACTGAGCGTGAACAAGCCCAGCCCAGGCTCATACTTCAGCTTGCCGGGACAGCCCTTGGGCGTTTCCAGCACCGTGTTGACCAGGCCGCTTTCCGGATCGAAGGCGGGCAGGTGGTCTGTGGCCGGAACAGGGCGGGCGGCCTGGTCCATGATCCCTCGCTCAGCCAAGGAAGGTCCAGGCCTTGGGCACGGCGTCCTCGGGCAGTTCGGTGACGATGTACAACGCCTCCTCCGCCTCCACGATGTCGATGACAGCTGCGTCGATGGCGGTGGCCGGGGTGGGAGCGGCTGGGCCGCCCAGGGCCCGGGCGATGGTGGTGCCGTGGTCGATGGAATAGTGGGCCATGGCGGGCGCTCCGTCGATGATGGCTGTTCATGGGGTCAAGAGCCGGGGCGGCCTTTCCGTTCCCGGAACGGCGCCGAAAACAATACGCCGCAGGGGCTGACGGGGGATGGGGCTGCCGGGCGGCGTGTGCTATGCTGGTCCCGCCACTCCATCCAGCGAGGGACCCGGTACCGTCTGCCCTGAGCCCACCTCAGGGGAGAGCGGTGCGGGGCCGCCATGCTCGCTTCGTTCGTCTCGCCCGCGGCACCGGGGCCTTGCCCGTGCCACCCGTGCCGGGGATCGCAACAGAGGGGAGGACGCCATGCCTGACGCCGTCAAAGCACCGTTTCCACTGAACGACCGGACCAACCAAGCCCTCTTCGGCACCATGCTGTCCGACAACGCCGCCTGGCTGGGTGACATCCAGCAGGTCTATGGCCGCATGGCCCAGGGGAGCATGGCTTTCTTCCAGGAAATGAGCCGCTTCTGGGAGTTGCGCATGCACGAGGACAGGGAGGCCTGCGCTGAGCTGATGGCCTGTCGCACGCCGCAGGAGCTGCAGGAATGCGGCCAGCGCTTCGCCCTGAAGGCCAGCCAGGATTATGCCGAGGGCCTCAGCCGCCTGCTGCAAGCCAGCATCGGCGCTTTGGAGGACGGGCCCATTGGCAAGGGCGATGGGGCGAAGCGGGATGACGTCGGGGGCGATGCCGCCGCGGCGCCCAAACAGGTCGCCTGACAGCCCGCGTCCTTGCCTGTCACGCAACAGATGCCGGTCGCGCAACAGACCTGTGCGTCGACGCCGCGTTCAAAGCGTGCGCCGGTGCCATTATGTTCAGGCGGTTCGCAATTCGGGCGGCCGCCCCACCGCCGGTAGACACCAGCGGCGGCCGCCCCACCGCCGGGACAGGACTTATGCGCCAGCACCATGACCTTTATTCCTATGAGCCGGCCAAGGGCCATGGGTTGCCGCACGACCCGCTGAACTCCATGGTGGGCCCTCGTCCCATCGGCTGGATCTCCAGCAGGGGGCGGGACGGCAGCGTCAACCTGGCGCCCTACAGCTTCTTCAACCTGTTCAACTACCGCCCGCCCATCGTGGGCTTCTGCAGCACCAGCGCCAAGGACAGCCTGCGCAACGCCGAGGAAACGGGCGTCTTCGTCTGGAACCTGGCCACACGCGACCTGGCGGAACAGATGAACGCCACCAGCGCCCCCGTGCCGTACGGGACCAACGAATTCGAGGCCGCCGGCCTGACCCAACTGCCGGCCGTGCACATAGACGTTCCGCGCGTGGCCGAAAGCCCTGTCCATTTCGAATGCCGGGTGACGGACATCCACCGCCTGCGCCGCCATGATGGCACGGCCGTGGATTCCTGGCTGGTGATGGGCGAGGCCGTCGCCATCCACATCGCCCGTCCCCTGATCGTCGACGGCGTCTTCGACACCTTCGGCGCCGGCATCATCCTGCGCGCTGGCGGTCCCTCGGCCTATGCCGCGATCACGCCCGATACCCGTTTCGACATGGACAGGCCCCGTGGGTGATGATTGGGCGCCGGCAAATGGCTGTTGAGAACTATTCAATTACGGGGCGGCGGGCCAGTGTGGTACCGCAGCGCACAGTCCTTTGACAAAGCGTTGATCCGCCTTGTCATCCCAGATGAAGCGGTGTCCTATTCCCACCGCTCGGGTCTTGTGCCGAAACATTGGGCTGGCAACACCATCACCGGCAGGTAAGGTGTGCCCGCTACCGCGCTGTCTATTGAGGCCTCATGTCCACGTCTTCCGCCCTTCCACCGCTCGATGACGCCGCCAGCATCATGGATGGCCTGCGCCAGGCCATGCGCCGCCTGGCGGCTTCGGTCTCCGTGGTGACGCTGCGGGATGCGAACGGGGCGGCGGGCGCCACGGTCAGCGCCCTGTGCTCCTTGAGCTTCGAACCACCCTCGGTCCTGATCGCGCTGAACCAGTCCGGCAGCATGCACGACCGCATCCTGGCGGTGGATACCTATGCCATCAACATCCTCTACGCCGACCAGGAAGAGGTCTCAAAGACCTTCGGCGCCCCCAACCGGACGGCCGACTGCTTCAGGCCCGACGCGTGGGAGGACATCATGGGTGCCCCCTGCCTGATCGGTGCCCAGTCCACCCTGGTCTGCCGCCGCGCCGCCGAGCTGCCCCACGGCAGTCACCGCGTCATCGTGGGGGAGGTGCTGTGGACCCGCAGCCGGCCCGAGGTCAACCCGCTGCTCTACGCCGACGGCGGTTACCGCCGGCTGGGGTGAAGGCCGGTAAAGTCGCCAAAGGAAATCCCCGGGAGACGGGCGCCCCCGGGGATTTTTGTTTTTAACTGCCAAAACTCGAGTTTGGACGGCCCCAGGGAAGGGAGGCCCCTGAGACCGTCGGGGGGACTGAACTGGGTCTTAGAACTTGGCGCGGGCGCCGAAGATCACCTGCACGCCGGGGTAATAGATGCTGTAGGGCGAGTTGGAGTGGCCGAACAGCGTCACCAGCGGCTCGTTGGTGACGTTCAGGGCGTCTACGGTCAGGCGGACGCTGTCGTTGAAGAAGGGCAGCTGATAGCCCATCGACAGGTCCAGCTGGCCATGCGCCTCGGCGATCAGCGGTTCGTTGATGTTGTTTTGGGGGGCGTTGGCGGCCGTGGACTGGTCGTTCCAGACATAGTTCACGCTGAGCGACACGCCGTGGCCTTCATAATAGGCCTGCAGGTTGTAGCTGTAGGGGGCGATGCCGGTGGCGAACAGCCCGCTGTCCGAGCTCTGCTCGATATGCGTGCCATTGGCGGAGAAGCCCAGGCCCTCGACGATGAAGTCCAGCGGCTGCACCCAGGTCAGCTCGATGCCCTGCAGCAGCAACTTGCTGAGGTTGACCGGCTGGGTCAGCGTGACGGTCGCCACGTTCGGGCCGCCGCGCAACAGCAGGGCCTGCTGTTGGCTGGTCTGCAGGTCGCTGAAATTGATGCCCAGGGCGGTAAAGGGCACCGTCTTCTGCGTGGTGACGGTGAAGCCGTCGATGTCCTTGCGGAACAGCGCCGCGCCGATATAGCCCAGGCCGCCCGTGTACCATTCACCGCCGATGTCGATGTTGTTGGAGGTGTAGGGCTTCAGGTTCGGGTTGCCGGCGCTGGCCACCTGCGCCGAGATGTCGGAGAAGGTGGTGCCGGGCAGCAGCTGGCTGGCGTCGGCGCGGGTGATGCTGCGCGAGGCCGAGGCGCGCAGTTTGATGTCGTCCGTCAGGCTATAGACCACGTTGGCGGAGGGCAGCACATCGCTGTAGCCCGTGCTCAGCGTCTGGTCCACCAGCGCGCCGGACGCGGTCACCAGCGGGCTGGTGACGGTCTGGTCGGTGTGGAAGTAGCGCAGGCCCATGTTGATGGCCACGTCATGGCCCAGCAGGGTGTCCTTGGCGTTACCCTCGGCATAGCCACCGAAGGTCTTTTCCGAGATGTTGCCGACGGAACCGCCGGTCACCGCGCTGCGGGTCTGCGGCGCCGTTTCCTTGTAGTATTCGTAGTTGGTGGCCTTCTCCAGCGCCGAGAGGTTGGTCATGATCCACTGGGTGTAGCCGACGTTGCCGCCGGCCAGGTGACCGAAGTCGCTGATGTTCATGGGCTGCAGGTACTGGCCGATCTGGGAATTGGGCACCGAACCCGACAGCCCGTCGCAGGTGGCGCCGCAGACGGAGGTCTGGAAGGCCGTGCTGTTGTCGTAGGCGCGGATGATGCGGCTGGCCATATCGTAGGCGCCGCCCACCTTCAGGTTGACGTTGTCGTCGCCGTACTGGGTGTCGATGTGGGCGCCGCGGGTCGTGGTTTCGCGGTACACGTTCTGCACGTTCACGCGGTACCACTTCCAACCCAGGTTCGGGTCGTTCAGGTCGCGGTTGGGCATAATGATGGGCTGGCCGTTGGCGCCGTTGGCCTGGTAGTTGACCACCAGGCCGGACTGCGCCGGCGTCTGCACGTCGAACTGCGGCTGCTCACGGAAGAAGGTGCTGTGGCCGTAGTTGACCTGGGCATCGACCTTGAAATCCTTGGACGGCTTCCAGGTCAGGGTGGGGTTGATGTTGTAGAACTCGGTATGCTGGTTGAAGATATCGTTTTCCAGGAAGAAGCTGGAATTGGCGAAGGTGCCCTGGGTCACGACGTTGTTGCTGTCGACGGTCAGGTTGAAGGGGACCATGCCGCCGGTCGAGGTGGGGCTGGTGCCGGGGCCGGAGTTGCGGACGTACCAGTTCATGTTCAGGCGCTGATAGTCGCGGTCGGACTGGGCCCACAGGCCGTCGATGGCGAAGTGCCACTCGTCGCTGGGGCGGTATTCCAGGGAGAGCAGGCTGGACACGCGCGAACGGTCGCCGAAGGTATAGCTGTTGCGGCCCAGGCGCGGGATCTGTGCGCTGCCCAGCTGCGGCAGGGTCAGGCCCGAGGTCTGCGCCAGGTTCACCGGCTGGCCGGCGGTGAGGCCCGCCACGTTGCGGGGGGCGGTGCTGGCATAGACGAAACCGTTGCCGGTGCCGACGTCGCCGCTGCCGGCCGGCAGGTTGCCGTCGGTCCAGCCGATGGTCTCGAAGCCGTCGATGCGGGTCGTGGTCTTCACGCCGGACACGCCGACCAGGATGCCGAAGGGGCCCCAGGTATGGCTGGCCACCATGGCGCCGCGCGGACTGACCTCGCCGTCGGCGTTGGTGTACTGGCCCTGGCCGATCAGGGTGACGTGGGTGCCCTCGTTATCGAAGGGGCGGGCGCTGTGCAGGTTCACCGTGCCGGCAATGCCGCCTTCCAGGGTGGAGGAGACCGGCGTCTTCTCCACGTCCAGGCGGGTGAACAGCTCGGACGGGAACAGATCCAGGTCGACTTCGCGGTTGGCATTGCCGCCGTTGGTGCCGCCGTCTGACGCCACCGCGATCTGGGTGTTGTTCAGCAGCACCTTGGAGAAGCTGGGGCCCAGGCCGCGGATGGAGACCTGAACGCCTTCGCCGTCGATGTCGCGGTTCAGGTTCACGCCGGGGATGCGGTTCAGCGTCTCGGCCAGGTTGGTGGCCGGCAGCTTGCCGATGTCCTCGGCGAAGATGCTGTCGCCAAAGGCGACGGAATTGCGCTTCTGTTCGGTGGCATCCAACAGGCTGCGCCGGATGCCGGTCACGGTGATTTCCTCCAGCGCGGCGTCGTCGCCCGCCGAGGCCGTCTGGGCGTAGGCCTGCATCGACATCATGCCCAGCAGCGCGGAGCCGGCCAGGGCGGTGGTCGTCAGCAATGCCTTCCAGTTCTTTGAATACACCATTTCTTTCCTCCCCTGATCGCCCGCGGCTCCCTCTCCGGATTGGGCGGTCTGTTGTTAAGACTCTGGTTTTGCGCGGGTTTTCCCCGCGCGGGTACGGGTCAGCGGTAGCGGTAGGGTGTCAGCGTCAACCGCCGGGTGTCTGTGTGCCGGCCAGTGGCCGAATGCAGGCGTCCCATTCCGCTCCCCTCCCTCAAGCAGCGCGTTCTAGGCGCTTTTAAATGGTAGCGTTACCATTTCCAGGAAACCGCAATATTGTCAATATATTTTTTGAACAATATTGACGGTATTTTGGAATTTTATTTTAAAAAACAAACGAATACGACATCGCCTCCAAAAATAAGGCGATCGTCTTAACGAAAATTACTTAATGAGATTTCTATACGCCTTTAGAATGCGGCACCTCCACTCTCCGGTATGGCGGGCCGCAGCTGGGGGCTCAATGTCTGGAGGGCCAGCAGCGCCAGGGGATAGGCCAGGGCCGCCGTCAGGAAGATGGGGCCATAGCCGCCTGTGGTCTGCAAAATCCACCCCGTGAACTTGGACATCACCATGCCGCCCACGGCCCCCGCCGTGCCGCCCAGGCCCACCACGGTGGCGACGGCGGAGGGGGGAAACAGATCGGAGGGCAGGGTCATCAGGTTGGCGGAGAAACCCTGATGGCCGGCGGTCGCCAAGCCTATGATCAGGACCGCCGCCACCAGCCCGCCGACCCAGGGCGCCACCAGCACGGGGACGACGCAGACGGCGCACGCCAGCATGGCGACCTTGCGCGACCGGTTGGCGCCCAAACCCCGCCGCATCAGGCGCGACGACAGCCAGCCGCCAGTCACACTGCCGACGTCGGACATCAGGTAGATGGCCACCAGGGGCGGGCCGAAGCTGGACAGGTCCAGACCGAAGCGGCGGCCCAGGAAGTCCGGCAGCCAGAACAGGAACACCCACCAGATGGGGTCGGTCAGGAACTTGGCCAGCACATAGGCCCAGGTCTGCCGCTGGCGCAGCACCCAGCGCAGGCGTGGGCCCTGAACGGCAATGGTGGGGGAGATGGCGTCAGAGCGGATGTGGGCCAGCTCTGCCCCGGTCAGATGCCGGTCCTCCTCGGGACGGCGATAGAACGCCAGCCAGGCGGCCAGCCATCCGAAACTGATGACACCGGTTACCACAAAAGCGGTGCGCCAATCGGCTATGGCGACGATGACGGGCACCACCAAGGGGGTGACGACCGCGCCGACGTTGGAGCCGGCGTTGAAGATGCCCACGGCCAGGGCGCGCTCGCGCCGGGGGAACCATTCGGCCACGCTCTTCAGGCCTGCGGGGAAATTGCCGGCCTCCCCGGCGCCCAGGGCCACGCGCGCCAGGGTGAACTGCACCAGCCCGCCGGCCAGGCCGTGGGCCATGTGGGCCAGGTTCCAGATGACGAAGGTCAGGGCGTAGCCCCAGCGGGCGCCCACCCGGTCGATGACACGGCCGAACACGATGTAGGCGACCGCGTACGAGGCTTGGAACCAGAAGATGATGTCGGCGTAGTCGGTATCGGACCAGCGGAATTCCTGCGACAGCAGGGGCTTCAGCAAGCCCAGCATCTGGCGGTCGACGTAGTTGATGACGGTGGCGGCGAACAGCAGGGCAACGACAATCCAGCGCCGCCGGCCTAGCCTGGCCGGCGGTGGGATTGGTGCACCTGTGGCTTCCGCGGGCCACGCCATGAACGTCTCTCTCCCATTCGTCACCGGCGGCTTTCACGCCCGCGCGGCGCTGTTCTTATGCAAGGGCGCGTTGAAGGCCGCGCCCAGTCCCAAACCAACTCACCAGTTCCAGAGCGTACCGTCCGTCAAGCGGGCCACCGGCAGGTAGGCGGGCTGATAGGGGTATTTGGCGGCCTCCGCCTCATCGATATCGACGCCGTGGCCCGGCGCCTCTCCTGGGTGCATGTAGCCCTGATCGAAGCTGTAGGCGTGGGGGAAGACGCTTTCGGTCACGGCCTCGTGCACCATGCGTTCCTGGATGCCGAAGTTGGGCACCCACAGGTCGAAGTGCAGGGCGGCGCCCATGCACACCGGCGACAGGTCGGTGGCGCCGTGGCTGCCGGTGCGGATTTGGTACAACTCCGCCAGGTTGGCGATGCGGCGCAGGTGGGTGATGCCGCCCGCGTGCACCACCGTGGTGCGGATGTAGTCGATCAACTGGTTCTGGATCAGATCCTTACAGTCCCAGATGGTGTTGAACACCTCACCCACCGCCAGGGGCGTCGTGGTGTGCTGGCGGATCAGGCGGAAGGATTCCTGGTTTTCCGCCGGGGTGGGGTCTTCCATCCAGAACAGGCGGTAGGGTTCCAGCGCCTTGCCCAGGCGCGCCGCCTCGATGGGGGTCAGGCGGTGGTGCACATCGTGCAGCAGATGCAGGTCCCAGCCGAAACGGTCGCGGGCGGCGGCGAACAGGCTGGGGGCGAAATCCAGGTAGGCCTCCGTGGACCAGGCCGATTCCGCCGGCAGGCCGCGTGTGGCCGGCTCGTAATTGATGCCTTTGGCCACGCCGTACACGCCCTTCAGGCCGGGCACGCCCGCCTGGACGCGGATGGCCTTGTAGCCTTGGTCGACATAGTGCTGCACCTGGTCCATGGCGTCATCGACGGTTTGGCCATTGGCATGGGCGTAGACCATGACGCCGTTGCGGCTCTTGCCACCCAGCAACTGGTACAGCGGCAGGCCGGCCACCTTGGCCTTGATGTCCCATAGGGCGGTGTCCACCGCGGCGATGGCCGACATGGTGACGGGACCGCGGCGCCAATAGGCGCCCTTGTACAGGTATTGCCAGATATCCTCGATATCGTGGGGATCACGGCCAATCAGGCAGGGGATGACATGGTCGGTCAGATAGGACGCGACCGCCAGTTCGCGCCCGTTCAGGGTGGCGTCGCCGATGCCATAGACACCTTCGTCCGTGCGGATCTTCAGGGTGACGAAGTTCCGCGCCGGGCAGGTGACGATGACGTAGGCGTCCGTGATCTTCATACTTTCAGCTCCGAAGGCGGGTCCAGGTGGGCGCGGGGGCCGGCCATAGGCGGGCGGCGGGTCCGGCGATGGTCTTCGATAAGGCCCCCGAGGCGGTCTTGGGGACTGTGTTTCTCTCCCTGCGCGAGCGGCTCATGCCGTTCGTCGGTTACCATTCATGTATACTACCATACCAGTATGGTCAACAGGCCAGTGCGCGGTCATCGGGAAGGGGGAGGCGCCGCCGTGTGAAACGTGCCCCTCCCATTTTCCGGCCGCCATCGCGGCCTTGTTTGTCATCTAGTATGGTAGTATGTATGGACTGTGAGAGCAACGACGTTCGACAAAAATGCGTTTCCTTGGGGCGAAGCCCTCTGGAACACGCGAGCCGAATGTCGCAGGGTGGAAATGGGGATGGGCGGTGTGCCGCAAGGGTGCTCCCGTGCCGGGACCGTTTCGGGCCCGGGTCCGTGCGACTCTAATGGGGTGCGTCTGGTGTTGGCGGAAAATGACCGTGTCGTCCTGAACCGTATCCAGGCGGACAGTGCGGAGCCTGTGGCCCGCCGCGTGTTCCGGGAACTGCGGGGCGCCATCGTCGCCATGAAGTTCCGCCCCGGCCAAGCCATCTCCGAACAGGATATCGCCGACCAGCTGGGCGTCAGCCGCCAGCCGGTGCGTGAGGCCTTCATCAAGTTGAGCGAGGCGGGGCTGCTGTCCATCCGGCCGCAGCGTGGTTCCTTCATCGTCAAGATTTCCGTGCGCCAGGTGTTCGACGCCCGCTTCGTGCGCGAGGCGGTGGAACTGGCGGTGGTGCGCCGCGCGGTGGCGGAGATGAAGGGCCGCGACATCGACCTGCTGCGCGACAACCTGCGCGCCCAGGCCAACGCCGCCGAGGACCGCGACCACGCCGGCTTCCTGGACCTGGACGAGCGCTTCCACCGTGACATCGCTCTGCATGTCGGCTGCGAATATGCCTGGCGGGTGGTTGAGGAAACCAAGGCGCAGATGGACCGCGTGCGCTATCTCAGCATGCCGGAGGCGACGCCGTTTTCCCTGCTGATCACGCAGCACCATGCCATCGTCGACGCCATCGCCGACCGCGACGCGGACAGGGCGGAGGCGGCGATGCGCCAACACCTGCAGGAAATCCTGACCTCTCTTCCCCGGTTGGCCACCCGGTTCCCGGACCTGTTCGCCGACGACGCGCCCTTATAACGATTTGGCTGTTTGGTGGGGCAGGCCCCGGCCGGCTCAAGCTTTTGTGACCATGGTAACGGTACCATGGCGGCCCTGACGGGGCGGGGTGTCCGGGTCCGGATGCCTGAAAGAATAACGATAGGGAGAAGCCAGCGTGCGTATACGCCATGACTCCATCCATCATCGGATCGGCCATCGGATCGGCCGCCGCCTGATCCTGGCCGGTGTCGCCGCCGTGGCCATCAGTGCCGCCGCCCATGCGGCCGACAAGCCCGCGATCTACAAGGACGCGGGCGCGCCGGTGGCCGCCCGGGTCGACGACCTGCTGGCCCGCATGACGCTGGATGAGAAGGTGGCCCAGCTGATCGCCGTGTGGGATCACAAGCCCGCCATCTTCGACGCGGGCATGAACTTCGACCCGGCCAAGGCCAGCGGCGTATACCCCAACGGCCTGGGCCAGTTCACCCGCCCCAATGATGAAAAAGGCTCCGGCTCCCTGCGGACCCAGCATTGGCGTGACACAAGGGGCACGGTCGCCATGGTGAACGCCGTCCAGCATTGGGCGGTGGAGAAGACGCGGCTGGGCATCCCCGTCCTGTTCCATGAGGAAGGCCTGCACGGCTACCCCGTCATCGGCCCCACCAGCTTCCCCCAGGCCATCGCCCAGGCCAGCAGCTGGGACCCGGAGCTGATCCGCGAGGTCGACAGCGTCGTCGCCCACGAGATCCGCGTGCGCGGCGTCAGCCTGGTGCTGTCGCCGGTGGTGGACGTGGCGCGCGACCCGCGCTGGGGGCGCATCGAGGAGACCTTCGGCGAGGATCCCTACCTGGCGGGGGAGATGGGCGTGGCCGCCGTCCAGGGACTGCAGGGCGACAGCCTGCCCCTGGCCGACGGCAAGGTCTTCGCCACGCTGAAACACCTGACCGGCCACGGCCAGCCCGAAAGCGGCACCAACGTCGGCCCCGCCTCGGTCGGAGAGCGCACGCTGCGGGAGATATTCTTCCCGCCGTTCGAACAGGTCATCCACCGTACCAACGTGCGCGCGGTCATGGCCTCCTATAATGAGATCGACGGCGTGCCCAGCCATGTGAACACGTGGCTGCTGCACGACATCCTGCGCGGGGAATGGGGCTATAAGGGCTCCATCATCAGCGACTATTCCGCCATCGACCAGTTGGTCAGCATCCATCACGTGGTGCCGGATCTGCCGTCGGCCGCCATCCGCGCCATCCAGGCCGGGGTGGATGCCGACCTGCCGGACGGCGAGTCCTATGCCAGCCTGGCCGATAGCGTGCGCGCCGGAAGGATCAAGGAAGAGGTGATCGACCGCGCCGTCCGCCGCATCCTGGAACTGAAGTTCCAGGCCGGCCTGTTCGAGCACCCCTACGCAGACGCGGACAAGGCCGAGGCCCTGACGGCGAACGGCGAGGCGCGGGCCGTCGCGCTGAAGGCCGCGCAGAAAGCCGTGGTGCTGCTGAAGAACGACGGCGTGCTGCCGCTGGACGCCGGCAAAGTGAAGACTCTGGCCGTCATCGGCCCCAACGCCGCCAAGGCGCACTTGGGCGGCTATTCCGGTGAGCCCAAGCAGACCGTCAGCATCCTGGACGGTATCAAGGCCAAGGTGGGCTCACGCGTGAAGGTGACCTATGCCGAGGGCGTGCGCATCACCAAGGATGATGACTGGTACGGCGACACCGTCGAACTGGCCGATCCGGCGGAAAACGCCCGGCTGATCCAGCAGGCCGTTGCCGTGGCCAAGGCCGCCGACCACATCGTGCTGGTCATCGGCGACAATGAACAGACCAGCCGTGAGGGCTGGGCCAACAACCATCTGGGCGACCGCGACAGCCTGGACCTGGTGGGCCAGCAGAACGATCTGGCCAAGGCCCTGTTCGCCTTGGGCAAGCCGGTGGTCGTGGTGCTGCAGAATGGCCGCCCACTGTCGGTGGTGGACGTGGCCGCCAAAGCCAACGCCCTGGTTGAAGGCTGGTACCTGGGACAGGAGGGGGGCACCGCCATGGCCGACGTGCTGTTCGGCGATGTGAACCCGGGCGGCAAGCTGCCGGTGACCGTCCCGCGCTCCGTCGGGCAATTGCCCATGTTCTACAACAAGAAGCCCAGCGCGCGGCGCGGCTATCTGTTCGACACCACCGACCCACTGTTCCCCTTCGGCTACGGCCTCAGCTACACCACCTTCGACCTGGGCAGCCCGCGCCTGTCCACGCCGACGATTGCCAAGGATGGCGCCGTCACCGTGTCGGTGGATGTGAAAAACACCGGCAAGCGGGCAGGGGATGAGGTGGTGCAGCTGTACCTGCACCAGCAGGTCGCCTCCGTCACCCGGCCGGTGAAGGAACTGAAGGGCTTCCAGCGCGTCACCCTGGCCCCGGGCGAGAGCCGCACGGTCACCTTCACCATCGACGGCCAGGCGCTGGCCCTATGGAACCAGGACATGAAGCGGGTGGTGGAGCCCGGCGCCTTCGACATCATGGTCGGCGACAATTCCGTCGACCTCAAGACCGCCGTCCTGACGGTCACGGAGTGAGGACCATGAAGCGTTTTATCCGTTCCCTTCTGCTGGCCACCGCCACGGTCGCGCTGGCCCCCCAGGCCTGGGCCCTGGGCCAGCCCCGGTATGTCGAGGCGCAGGCCACGCCCGGCGGCTTCGCCATCGTGCAGGGCGGTGTCGCCGCCCGCCTGCATGTCGACGCCCAGGACTATGCCGGCGTGCAGCGTGCCGCGCGGGACTTGGCGGCCGACATCGGCAAGGTCACCGGCGTCACGCCCGCGCTCGGCCAGGACACGGATCTGGGCGCGCTGCCCATCCTGGTGGGCACTCTGGGCCACAGCCCGACCATCGACAGGCTGGCGGCGGAGGGCAAGATCGACGCTGGCGTCCTCAAGGGCAAGTGGGAAGCATTCCGCATCCAGGTGGTGGCCAACCCGGCGCCCGGCATCGCCAGCGCCCTGGTCATTGCCGGCAGCGACAAGCGCGGCACCATCTACGGCCTGTACGACGTCTCGGAACAGATTGGCGTATCACCCTGGGCGTGGTGGGCCGACGTGCCGGTGTGCCACCGCGACAGCCTGTACGTGAAGGCCGGCACCTATGGTGAGGATCCGGCACCGGTCAAGTACCGCGGCATCTTCCTGAATGACGAGGCGCCGGCCCTGACCGGCTGGGCCAGGGAGAAGTTCGGCGGCCTGAACCACCAGTTCTACGAGCATGTGTTCGAGCTGATCCTGCGATTGAAGGGCAACTACCTCTGGCCCGCCATGTGGGGCAATGCCTTCAACGAGGATGATCCGCTGAATCCCAAGATCGCAGATGAATACGGCGTGGTCATGGGCAATTCCCATCACGAGCCCATGCTGCGGTCGCAGCAGGAATGGAAGCGCCACGGCACTGGCCCCTGGGACTATGCCCAGAATGGCGAGGTGCTGCGCCAGTTCTGGTCGGACGGCGTGCGCCGCAACAAGGATTACGAGAGCATCGTCACCATCGGCATGCGCGGCGACGGCGACATGCCCATGACCGGTGACGCCGCCGCCGCCAACACGGCGCTGCTGGAAAAGATCGTGGCCGACCAGCGCCAAATCCTGGCCAAGGAGGTCAACCCCGACGTCACCAAGATCCCGCAAATCTGGGCGCTCTACAAGGAAGTGCAGGAGTATTACGAAAAGGGCATGCGCGTGCCCGACGACGTGACCCTGCTGTGGTGCGACGACAACTGGGGTGACGTCCGCCGCCTGCCCACGGCAGAGGAGCGCAAGCGCCCCGGCGGGGCCGGTATGTATTACCATTTCGACTATGTCGGTGATCCCCGGAACTACAAGTGGATCAACACCAACTCCATTCCCAAGGTCTGGGAACAGATGAACCTGACCTTGGAATATGGCGCGGACCGGGTGTGGATCGTGAACGTGGGCGACCTGAAGCCCATGGAATTGCCCATCGAGTTCTTCCTCGATTACGCCAGAGACCCCAAGCGCTGGCCCAAGGAGAAACTGCCGGAGTTCATGGCCGCCTGGGCCGAACGCGAATTCGGGCCCGAGCACGCCGCCGAGATCGCGACCCTGGTGACCCGCTACGGGATGCTGATCAGCCGCCGCAAGCCGGAGCTGCTGGACGCCAACACCTTCAGCCTGACCGATTACCGCGAGGCCGAGCGGGTGGTGGCTGACTACCGGGACCTGGTGGCGAAGGCGGAAGCCATCTATCAGGCCCTGCCGGCCGACGCCCGCGATGCCTTCTTCCAGCTGGTGCTGCACCCGGCCAAGGCGGCGGCCCAGGTGACGGAGCTGTACGTCGCCGTCGGCCGCAACCGCCTGTATGCCGACCAGGGCCGCGCGTCCGCGAACGCGGAGGCCGTCAAGGCGCGGGCCCTGTTCCAGGCCGATGCCGACCTGACGAAGCAGTACCACGCGCTGAACGGCGGGAAGTGGGACCACATGATGGACCAGACCCACATCGGCTACACCTCTTGGCGGGAACCGCTTGCCGACATCATGCCGGAGACGCGGGAGCTTGCCCTGCCGGCCGAGGCGAAGCTGGGCGTCGCTGTGGAGGGCAAGACCCAGGCCTGGCCGGCCCTGGATGGCAAGCCAATGAAGGACGCCGCCGTGTTGCCGGACCTGGATGTGGCCAATAAACCAAGCCGTTACATCGATATCTTCAACCGGGGATCGAAGCCCTTCACCTACACCGCCAAGGCCAGCGCCCCCTGGATCATCCTGAGCCAGGCCAAGGGTACGGTGACGCAGGAGACCCGCTTGCAGGTGGCGGTGGACTGGGCCAAGGCGCCGGTCGGGATCAGCCCCGGCAGCGTCACCATCAAGGGGGCCGGGGGCAGCGTCACCGTGCATCTGCGGGCCCTGAACACGCCGGTGCCGCAGGATGGCCAGCCGGCCTTCATCGCCGCCGACGGCTATGTGTCGATGGAGGCGGAGCACTACACCGCCAAGGCCGACGCCGGCGGGGCCGCCTGGGAGAAGATCCCGAACTATGGCCGCACCCTGTCGGGCCTGGCGCCCTTCCCGGTGACTTCGGCCAGCTTCGCGGCGGGCCAGGGGCCGCGCCTGGACTACCGCGTGTACCTGCCGGCGGCGGGCCCGCTGACGGTGCAGGCCATCGTCGGCCCCACCCTGAACTTCGTGCCCGGGCGCGGCCTGCGCTATGCCGTCGCCATCGATGACGAGGCGCCGCAGGTGGTGGACATCCTGGCATTGAATGGGGTCGCCGACTGGTCCAAGTCGGTTGAGGATAACGCACGCAAGCCCATCAGCCACCACACCGTGGCCAGTGCCGGCTATCACACCCTTCACATCTGGATGGTGGATCCGGCGGTGGTGCTGACCAAGCTGGTGGTGGATCTGGGCGGGCTTAAGCCCAGCTACCTGGGCCCGCCGGAAAGCGCCCGCCAGGCCGCGCGATAAAAACAGACGGGGAGGAATTCATGCGCCTGAAACGACTGCTGGCCCTGGCCGCCGGCCTGATGCTGACCACCGTGACCGCGTGGGCCCAGCAAGGGCCCCCGCAGGCTGCCCAAATGCAAGTGGCCCTAACCATGGACGACCTGCCGGTGCACGGCCCCCTGCCACCCGGCCTGACCCGGGCCGAGGTGGCGCACCGCGTGCTGGCGGCCTTCAAGGGTGCCGGCGTGGCGGAGGTCTACGGCTTCGTCAACGCCAAGGGCCTGGCGGACGAGGGCGACGATGCCGCCCAGGTGCTGGCCCTGTGGCGCCAGGCCGGTTACCCGCTGGGCAACCACGTCTACGCCCATGACGACCTGCATGGTCACGACGTGAACGCATTCACCGCCGCTGTCACGGCGGATGAGGCGGCACTCACGCAGTACATGGGTCCAGGAAGTGGAAAGAACACCGACTGGCACTGGCTGCGCTTCCCCTATCTGCACATCGGCGAGACGCCGGAAAAACGGCGGGAGGTCGCGGCCTTTCTGAAGGACCACGGTTATCGCGTGGCCGAGGTGACGCTCAGCTTCAACGACTACATCTACAACGCGCCCTATGCCCGCTGCATGGCCAAGGATGATCAGGCGGCGGTGGCGCGGCTGCGCAAGAGCTACCTGGACCGGGCGGCGGAATCGCTGACCATCGGGCGGCAGCAGGCCCAGGCCGTGTACGGCCGCGACGTGCCCCACGTCATGCTGCTGCATATCGGCGGGTTCGAGACGGTGATGCTGCCGGAACTGCTGTCACTGATGAAGGCCAAGGGCGTGGCCTTCGTGCCGCTGGCCAAGGCCGAGGCAGACCCAATCTACGCCACCAACCCCGACACGCCATCCAATGGCACGGGCAGCCTGCTGGATCGGGAAATGACGGCCCGTAACCTGCCGCAGCCGGCGCACAGCGCCGACCCGTCCACCTGGCTGGATGGTCTGTGCCGCTGACCCCCTCCTAGATTCAGGAAACGCCTCATGCGCCTCCGTTCCCTACTCCTGGCTGGTGCCCTGCTGGCCTCCACCACGGTTCATGCCGCCCCCCAGAACGTTGACCAGTTCACCACCCAGTGGGTGGGCAGCTGGATGGCGTCCGCCCAGGCGGGCGGCGCCGATTCCACGCCGCCGGCGCCCGGTTTCACCGACGCCACCCTGCGCCAGGTTGTGCACCTGACCTTAGGCGGTGCCCGCGTGCGCTTCCGTCTGTCCAATGCCTTCGGTACGGCGCCGCTGACCATCCCCGGCGCCCATGTCGCCCTGTCGGCGAAGGAGGGAAAGACGCCCAGCGCCGCCATCCGCGCCGGCAGCGACCACGCCCTGACCTTCAACGGCCAGCCGTCCGTCACCATTCCGGCCGGCGGCATGGTCTGGTCCGACCCGGTGGACATGGCCGTGCCCGACATGGCGGACCTGGCCGTCAGCCTGCGCCTGAAAGACGTGCCGGCCACGGTCACCGGGCATCCGGGATCCCGCGCCACCAGCTACATCGCCACCGGTGACGCGTTGGACGCTGCCGATCTGCCCAACGCCGCGACGGTCACGCACTGGTATATCCTCACCGGCGTGGACGTGCAGGCGCCGGCCACGGCCAATGCCGTGGTGGTGCTGGGCGACAGCATCACCGACGGACGCGACAGCACCACCGACGGCAACGGCCGCTGGACGGACGCGCTGGCCCGGAACCTGCTGCGAGGCAAAAGCCCCGTGGGCGTGCTGAATGCCGGCATCGGCGGCAACCGCCTGCTGCTGGACGGCATCGGCCCGCGCGCGCTGGACCGGCTGGATCGCGACGTGCTGGACCAGACGGCGGTGCGCTGGGTCATCGTGCTGGAGGGCATCAACGACCTGGCGACGGCCCTGAAGGCGGCGGAACGCAAGGAGGTGGGGGCGACGCCGGAAGCCATCATCGGGGCCTACCGCCAGATCATCGCCCGCGCCCATGCGCGCGGTCTGCTGGTCTATGGCGCCACCATCCTGCCCTGCCAGGGCATCGGCTATTGTGATCCGGCCATGGAGCCCAACCGCCAGAAGGTGAACGCCTGGATGCGCGGCAGCGGCGCCTTCGATGCCGTCATCGACCTGGACCGCACGCTCCAGGATCCCAAGAATCCCGGCCATCTGTTGCCGGAGGCCGATGGCGGCGACCATCTGCATCCGGGCGACACCGGCTATCGCCTGATGGCGGAAGGCACGGACCTGGCGCTGTTCGCGAGGTGAGCGCTTACAAGCCCGGCGGAATCTTCGCCAGGATGCCGGAGCGGAAGGGGCCGGGGCGGTCGCCGCGCATGAGCACGCCGGTGTCGCTGGCGGCATACTGTGCCGCCAGGTCCAGGGCGGCGGCGGCGGTTTCGGGCGTCGGCGCCTTGTCGCAGAACAGGTAGCTGGGCTTGCCCGCGCCGGACAGGGCCACGGTGCAGGCGCGGTCGCAGCCGCTCATGCATTCCACACCGTTCAGGGCCACTAGGTCGCGGCCCGGCCAGTCGGCGTGCAGGGCGGCCACGGCCTCGTACAGCAGGCGACCGTCGCGCACGGCCTCCGGCGAGGCGCCCTTGGGCCGGCAGGTGACGCAGATGTGCAGGGTGTGGGCAGGGACGGGGACGGTCGGGGACGCTTCGCTCACCGGGGACTTCCTCAAGGCTTGAACGCGGGCGACTATGGGCCCGGCCGGGCGGCGGGCGTCAAGGGGATACGCCGTATATTCATCACAGGCGCGGCAGTCGTTGATGGGTATAAGACGGCTTCCATGCCCCCGAGGATTCGGCCTGATGCCCAGCACGCCTGTCGAGATTTCCGCGTCCCGCGCCCGCCACCTGTGGCTGGCGGCCCAGCGCCTGCTGGAACCGGCACCGTTCGGCGCGGGGCCGGAGGCGGTGGCGCGGGCGACACAGCATCTGGGCTATGTCCAGATCGATACCATCAACGTCATCGAGCGCAGCCACCACCACATCCTGCAGACGCGCATCCCTGATTACTCCCGGGCGGACCTGGCGGCGGCGCAGTCGGTGGACAAGTCGGTCTTCGAATACTGGGCGCACGCCCTGGCCTATATCCCCACGGCCGACTATCGCTATTTCGCGCCGGACATGCGCCAGATGCGCGACAACCCGCCGGCCAACTACGCCGCCATCAACCGGCGCGATTACAACGCCCTGCTGCGGCGCATCGGGGAAGAGGGGGCGCTCAGCATCCGCGACATCGACGATGAGGTGCTGGTGGAGAAAGAGCACCTGTGGGCCAGCCGCAAGCCGTCCAAGCGCTTGCTGAACTTCGGCTTCTACAACGGGGACCTCACCATCTCCCGCCGTGACGGCATGCTGAAGGCCTATGAGCTGACCGACCGTCATTTCGGTTGGGAGCGGCGGCCCCGCCCGGCGACGCCGGGGCAGGTGGCCGACTATCTGTTGAACCGCGCGCTGCGCAGCCAAGGCGTCGTCAGCCTGGATTCCATCTGCTACGGCAACCTGGGCCTGAAGGCCCAGGTCCTGCCCCTGATCGAGAAGGCGGTACGCGCCCGCCGCCTGGCCCAGGTGATCATCACCGGCGCGGAGAAGGTGCCCCACTGGGCCGAGGCCGCGGTGCTGGAAAGCGCGCCGCCGCCGGTGCCGGCCGGCCAGGTGCACATCCTGTCGCCCTTCGATCCCCTGGTCATCCAGCGTAAGCGGCTGGAGGCCATCTTCGGCTATGTCCATCGGTTCGAGGCCTATGTGCCGGCGGCCAAGCGGGTGCTGGGCTATTTCGCCCTGCCGGTGCTGGTGGGGGATGAGATCGTGGCGGCCCTGGACCTGAAGACCGACCGCCAGGCCGGCCGCCTGCTGGTACAACGCTGGACCTGGATGGTGCCGGAAGGGCCGGACCTGAAGGCCGCCATCGAGGAAGCGCTGGGCCGGTTCCAGCGCTTCCAGCTGGCGCCCTCACTCCTGCCGGCTTGAGGGCAGCGTTTCCAGTAGGGGCCGGGCCAGCTGCAGCACCTGATAGGTCACGGCTGTGGCCGGCGGGTTCGGGGGCGCCTCCGTAGCCAGGCGAACCCGGGTCAGGGTCCAGGTGCGGGTGTCCACCCCCACGGCGGCGGCCACGATGTCGTCCCCCTCCGCCACCTCACGGTTGAGCGCGATTTCATCGGCCCACAGCCCGCCCAGGGCGGTGTCCATCGAGATGGGTATATTATCCACCACGGCATAACGGGCGTCGCGGGCGCGACCCTTGCGCGCGTCCAGCGCAACCCGCACATCGATATCCGCCCGGCCGAAGGTGTCGGTGACGGCCTTGTAGCGGTTGTGCACCAGGAAATCGCGGAAGGCCGCGTCCTGCCGCCACAGGTACAGGGAGGAATAGGCGTTGGCGATTGCGCCGTGCCTGCCAGCCTCCCGCAGCAGGAAGCCCTTGAAGTGCAGCTCGGGCATGGCGGCCCAGCGGGCGGCGTTGGTCTCGGCCCGCTTGCGCAGGGTGTCCAGGTCGTAGTCGGCCGTCAGGCGGTGGCTATAGTGCGCGATCAGCATCGGTTGTCACTCCCGTGGTGGCGATGTCCGGGAGGATAGCCGCGCCTGGATGATCACATAATCACATGAATTTCTATTTCAGTAATTGCTGTTTGAAATGACTAAGCTGTCGGCTCTTGCGCCGTGCGCCGCAGGAAATCCACCAGCGCCCGCACCGCCGGCGGGGTGTGGCGCTGTTTAGGGTAGTACAGGTACCAGCCGGGGAAGGGGGGTGAGTACTCCTGCAACAGCGGCACCAGGGCACCCCGGTCGATCAGCGGCTTCATCCACCGGTCCGACCAATAGGCGAAGGCGATGCCCACCCCCTGCGCGGCGGCGGCCAAGGCCGTGTCGCGGTGGGACACCACCAGCGGTCCCTCCACCGCCACGGCGAACCAGCGGCCGTCGGCCTGGAATTCCCAATTGTACAGCTTGCCGCTGCCGGGCTTGCGCCAATTGATGCAGCGATGGGCGTGCAGGTCGGCGGGTGTGCTGGGCTGGCCGTGGCGGGCAATATAGTCGGACGAGGCCACGGCCACCTGATGCAGGTCGGGTCCCAGCTTCACCGCCACCATGTCCTTGGCCAGCAATTCGCCCAGGGTGATGCCCACGTCGAACCCGGCTTCCACGATGTCTACCACCGCGTCGTCGATGGCCAGTTCCAGGACGATGTCGGGATATGCTTCGTGGAAGCGGCCAAGCACCGGTTCCACCAGCGTGGCGGCCGCCAGCCGGGGCAAATGCAGGCGCACCGTGCCGGTGGCTGCGCCGCGCATAGTGCCGACGTCCGCCACCGCCGCTTCCATCTGTTCCAGGGCCGGCTTGAACCCCGCCAGCAGCCGCGCGCCGGCTTCCGTCAGGGCGGTGCTGCGGGTGGTGCGGTTGAACAGGGCGACGCCCAGCCGTTCCTCCAATCCACGAATGGTCTGGCTGAGAGCCGATGGAGTGACCCGCAATTGGGCCGCGGCGCGGGAGAAGTTCCCATGTTCGGCGATCATGGCGAAGGCCCGCAGGTCGGCGAATTCACTGCCGCGCATTCTATCTTCCCAGCTAATAGGCGCATCGAGTTTATGTAGCATACCGCAGATCCGGCGGGTGTGGCCCACTCCCGCGCATTCTCAAACCAGCGCTGGGGTGTCTCCATGGCCCAATCCAAGATTTTCCTGATCACCGGCGTTAGCAGCGGCTTCGGCCGCGCCTTCGCGGAAGCGGCGCTGGCGGCCGGCCATACGGTCGTGGGCACCGTTCGGCGTGCGGCGGACGCCCAGGCCTTCACCGCCTTGCACGATACCCGCGCCCACGCCATCCCCTTGGACATCACCGATACCGACGCCATCGCGCCAGCCGTGGCGGGGGTGGAGCGGGATGTCGGCCCCATCGCCGTTCTGGTCAATAACGCCGGCTATGGCCATGAAGGCATTCTGGAGGAATCGCCGCTGGCGGAAATGCGCCGGCAGTTCGACGTCAACGTCTTCGGCATCGTGGCCATGATCCAGGCGGTGCTGCCGTTCATGCGCCGGCGGCGGGCCGGGCACATCGTCAACATTACCTCCATGGGCGGCTTCATCACCATGCCCGGCCTGGCCTACTATTGCGGCAGCAAGTTCGCACTGGAAGGCGTCAGCGAGGTGCTGGCAAAGGAGGTGCGCGACCTGGGCATCCGGGTGACGGCGGTGGCGCCGGGTTCCTTCCGCACCGATTGGGCCGGCCGCTCCATGGTCCGCTCGGCCCGAAGCATCGCGGACTACGACAGCCTGTTCGACCCGGTGCGCCAGGCGCGGGAGGAGAAGAGCGGCCGCCAGGCCGGCGACCCCGCCAAGGCGGCGCAGGCGCTGCTGACCCTGGTGGAGGCCGAGGCCCCGCCAACACATCTGCTGCTAGGCACCGACGCCCTGGCCCTGGTGCGCGACAAGCTGACGGCGCTGGAGGCCGAGATCGCGGCCTGGGAGCACCTGACGCGGTCGACGGATTTCGCTTAGGCGGCGCAGCCGTCCTTGCCCGATGCCGTTTCGGGGCCCGACGCCGTCTCGGGAAAGGTCGCCGCCAGGGTGGCGAGCGCCACGGCGGCGGCGGCGCCCAGCGCCAGGAAGGTGAGGCGATAGCCGAAATGGTCGACCAGCATGCCGGCGGCCAGGCCGCTGACAGCCGCGCCCACGCCCTGCACGGTGGCGATGACGCCCAGCGCCAGGTTGTAGCGGCCGGTGCCGCGCATCAGGTCCGCCGCCACCAGGGGTGTCAGGGCGCCATGGATGCCGGCGCCCACACCGTCCAGCAATTGCACCGCCACCAGCCAGGCGCTGTCGTCCGACAGGGTGTAGAGCACGGCGCGGATGGGCAGGATGGCGAAGCCCAGCAGCAGCAGGGGCTTGCGTCCCCAGCGATCCGCCCGCCAGCCGCTGACCAGGGCCACCGGCAGCATGACCAGCTGCGCCGCGATGATACAGGCAGACATCAGGGCGGTGGCCCAGGTTGGGTTGGCGGCGGCCAGCTTTTGCCCCACCAGCGGCAGCAAGGGGGCGTTGGCGAAGTGGAACAACAGGGCGCAGAAGCTGAACACCATGAGCGGCCGACATCCCACCACGGTGCGCCAGGCGGGTAGGCCGCCCCCGGCCTCATTCCCCTCGGCCCCTTTGGCGCGCTGATGGTCAATGGCGCGCCCGGGAATGGACAGGACCGCGATAATGGCCAGGACGGCGAACACCGGCCCCAAAAGGAAAACGGACCGCTGGCCGAACAGCCGGCCGACCGCCCCGGCGACCAGGGCGATGAAGACGTTGCCGGCATGGTCCCAGGCGGCGTTGCGCCCCATGCGGGCCGCCAATTGCTGCCGCGCGAACAGACCCAGGGTCAGCGCCGCGACGGCGGGGCCCAGCACGTCACCGACGGCGGCCAGGACGCTGTTGGCCACCAGCACGGGCCAGAAGTCCGGCCAGGCGTAGATAACGCCGGTGCCGGCCGCCAGGACGACCAGGGCCGCCACCATCACGGCGCGCTTGGCCGTGGTGGCGTCGATCGCCGCCCCCGCCGGCGTCTGCGCCACGAGACCGACCAGGCCGCTGACCATGGTCATGGCGCCAACGGCCGACTGGCTCCAGCCCTGCTGGGTCACCAGGAAGACGTTGAGGAAGGGACCCAAGGCGCCGCGCACGTCGGCCAGCAGGAAATTGATCGCGTCCAGGGAGGCGGGATGGAAGCGGCGGGGGGAGGCGTCGGTCATCGTGGTCCTGGGCCGAAGGAAGCCGGATTGGAACCAGAAACCTGGGGGCGTCGTCGCCGCCTGACCATCGAACCTTGGACTGAGCCTTGGCGGCGGACGACCTAGGCGGCTGACCAGCGGCCCCGACCGGCGGCCCTAAGGCTGAAGGATCAGCACCAGATAGGTGCAGGGCCGGTCGCCCCGGTTCTCGAACACGCAGTCGGCCGGCGGGCCCAGTTCCAGGCTGTCGCCGGCCGCCAGGTGGTGTTCGATGTCGCCCTCGGTGAAGGTCAGCTCGTTGGTCAGGACGTGGATGATGTGGCGGGTGAAGGCATAGGCCGAGGCGGGGAAGGGCACGCGCGCACCGGCCGGGAGGTCGATATGCACCAGTTCCAGGGGCATGTCGGACCCCGGTGGCGGCGCCACCAGGCGGCGGACATAGCCGGTGGCGGGGTCGCGCCAACTGCGCTGCTCCCCCGCGCGCAACAGGCGGCGGCGGCCGTCATCCTCCGCCCGGGCCAGCAGGGCCGACAGGGTCAGGCCGAAGGCGCCCGACAGCCGGCCGAGCAGAGAGGCGGTGGGGCTGCTTTCCGCCCGCTCGATCTTGTTGATCATGGCGCGCGACACGCCGGCGCGATCCGACAGGTCGGTCAGCGACCAGCCGCGCGCCTCACGCTCCACCCGGATGCGGGCGCCCAGCCGCGCGTCCAGCTCATCACCGTTTCCCGTCATATGCCTACCGAACCCCCCTTGCCGACATCGGCATCGTATCACATAGTGGACGCGATGAAACTATAGTGAACGGATCGCCATCATGACCCAGACCGTTACCATCCGCCCGGCCACCCTGGACGATCTGGAAGGCATCCGCGTCATCTACAACCACGCGGTGGTACATACGACAGCCATCTGGAACGACGTGCAGGTGGATCTGGAGAACCGCCGCCAGTGGTTCCAGGCGCGCATGGCCCGGAACTTCCCTGTGCTGGTCGCGGTGGCAGAGGGGGAGGGGCAGGGGCAGGTGGTGGGCTACGCCGCCTACGGCGACTGGCGCCCCTTCGATGGCTTTCGCCACTCGGTGGAGAATTCCGTCTATGTGGCGCCCCAGGCCCAGGGACGCGGCGTGGGGGAGACGCTGCTGCGCGCCCTGGTGGCCTGCGCGCGGGAACGCGGCATCCACCGCATGATCGCGGCCATCGCCAGCGAGAACGCCATCTCCATCGCGCTGCATGCCAAGGTCGGCTTCCGCACCGCCGGGGTCTTCTCCGAAGCCGGCACCAAGTTCGGCCGCTGGCTGGACCTGACCTTCATGGAACTGTTGGTCGGCGGGGGCCAGCCGACCTGAGGCCGGCCCCCATCCTTGCATAAGCCTCAGCTCATCGTCGGGATCACGAAGCTGACGCCTTCCTTGGTGCCGGAAGGCCAGCGCGAGGTGACCGTCTTGGTCTTGGTGTAGAAGCGGACGCTGTCCGGACCGTGCTGGTTCAGGTCGCCGAAGCCCGAGCGCTTCCAGCCGCCGAAGGTGTGGTAGGCCAGCGGCACGGGGATGGGCACGTTCACGCCGACCATGCCCACGTTGACCCGGTTGGTGAAGTCGCGCGCGGTGTCGCCATCGCGGGTGAAGATGGCGACACCGTTGCCGTAGGCATGCTCGTTGGGCAGGCGCAGGGCCTGCTCATAGCTGTCGGCCCGCGCCACGGACAATACCGGGCCGAAAATCTCGTCCCGGTAAATCCTCATGTCCGTTGTGACGTGGTCGAACAGGCTGCCGCCGATAAAATAGCCGTTCTCGTGTCCCTGCATCTTGAAGCCGCGCCCGTCGACCAGCAGCTTGGCGCCTTCCTTGACACCGGTATCGATGTAGCCGCGCACCCGCTCCAGCGCGTCGCGGGTCACCAGGGGGCCGTAGTCGGCGCCCTCATCGGTGGACAGGCCGACGCGCAGGGATTCCACGCGCGGCACCAGCCGTTCCACCAGGGCCTCGGCCGTGGCCCGACCCACCGGCACGGCCACGGAAATGGCCATGCAGCGCTCACCCGCCGAGCCGTAGCCGGCGCCGATCAGTGCGTCCACCGCCTGGTCCAGGTCGGCATCGGGCATGATGATCATGTGGTTCTTGGCGCCGCCGAAGCACTGGGCCCGTTTCCCATGCTCCGCCGCCGTGGCGTAGATGTAGTTGGCGATGGCGCTGCTGCCGACGAAGCCTACGGCCTGGATGCGCGGATCGGTCAGCAGCGTGTCCACCGCTTCCTTGTCGCCGTTCACCACGTTGAAGACGCCCTCGGGCAGGCCCGCCTCCAGGAACAGTTCCGCCAGGCGCAGCGGCACCGACGGGTCGCGCTCCGACGGCTTCAGCACGAAGGCGTTGCCGCAGGCGATGGCGGGGGCGGCCTTCCACAGCGGGATCATGGCCGGGAAGTTGAAGGGCGTGATGCCGGCGACCACGCCCAGGGGCTGGCGCATGGAATAGACGTCGATGCCGGGGCCGGCGCTGTCGGTGTACTCCCCCTTCAGCAGGTGGGGGATGCCGATGGCGAACTCCGCCACCTCCAGCCCACGCTGGATGTCGCCCTTGGCGTCGGCGATGGTCTTGCCATGTTCGGAGGACAGCAGCCGCGCCAGGCTGTTCATGTCGCGGTTCACCAGGTCTACGAACTTCATCAGCACGCGGGCGCGGCGCTGCGGGTTGGTGGCTGCCCAGGCCGGCTGAGCCGCCTCGGCGGCGGCGATGGCGGCCTCCACCTCGCTTTTCGAGGCCAGCGGCACCTTGGCCTGCACCTCGCCGGTGTTGGGATCGTAGACGTCGCCGAAGCGGCCGGACGTACCCGGCACAGGACGGCCGTTGACGAAATGGGTCAGTTCCCGGGTCATGCGCGTTCCTCCTGCTGTGGTTGTTTTGCGCCAGTTAAGCATTCATATTCCTGCACGTACAGGGTGCTGATTTCGCCCTCGGCTGTGCGGGAATTCCCATATGGAAAGCTCATTTGACTGGGACGCCCTGCAGTCCTTCCTGGCGGTGGTGCGGGCAGGCAAGCTGACGGCGGCGGCCCGGCGCCTGGGCGTGGACCATTCCACCCTCAGCCGCCGTATCGCCGACCTGGAACGCACCCTGCAGACCCAGCTGTTCACCCGCAGTGTCCAGGGCTATGCCCTGACACCCCAGGGGGAAAAGCTGCTGGCCTCGGCCCAGGCCATGGAGTCCGTGGCGCTGGGCATCCTGGGGGAGGTGGCGGGATCCAGCCTCAAGGTGGCGGGCAGCGTGCGCATCGGCGCGCCCGACGGCTTCGGCACCGTGTTCCTGGCGCCGCGCCTGGGCGATCTGGGGGCGGCCCATCCGGATTTGCTGGTGGAACTGGTGACCACGCCCCGGCTGTTCAGCCTGACCAAGCGCGAGGCCGACATCGCCATCGGCCTGGCCCCGCCGCGCGAGGGCCGGTTGCACGCCCGCAAGCTGACGGACTATCAGCTGGGCCTGTACGCGGCGCAGGACTACCTCGACCGGCGGGGGGCGCCGCAGCGGCGGACCGACCTGCGCGACCATCGCCTGATCGGCTATATCGGCGAGCTGATCTACGCGCCGGAGCTGGACTACGTGCCCCTGATCGAAAAGGATCTGGCGCCCAGCATCACCAGTTCAAACCTGCTGGCCCAATACCAGATGACCCTGGCGGGGCAGGGGTTGTGCGTTCTGCCCTGCTTCATGGCGGGGCAGGAGCCGCGCTTGCGCCGGGTCTTGCCTGAGACGGTATCCCTGACCCGGTCATTCTGGCTGATCGTCCATTCCGACCTGCGCGCGTTGGCGCGGGTGCGCATCACCTCCGACTTCATTGTCGAGGCGGTGAAGGCCGCCCGCGCGATGTTCATGCCGGACGCGTAGTTCCGATGGCCGGGTCGGTGCTGGCCGGCCAGTCACCGTCGGCGCGACCGGCCAGCCGGCGTTGGACATGGTCGCCGGTGATGACCAAATCGTACCAGCCGCCCGTGGGGCGCAGAGGCCAGCGCATGACTCCGCCCTCCTGCCCCGGCGTCCAGGGCCGGTGGTGGTCGAGATAGGCCCCGGGCTGGACGCTCACGCCCGTGCCGGGGGCCACGGTGACGCGTAGGGCGTCGCCCTCCACCGCCCAGCTGATGCCGGCGCTGCCCGCGCGGGTGCCGGTGAAGGCGCGGTGGAAGCCATTGGGGCCACGCACCCACAGGTCATAGGCGCCCTCCGGGCCGATCAAATGCCAGTCGCCCGACAGGCTTCGGCCGGCTTCCACCGTGTAGCGGCACGGAATGGCGTCCAGCCGCAGCCGGTCATAGACATGGAACACGGCGCCCTGGCCCGCCCCGGCAGAGAAATCCAGGCGCAGGGTGCCGGCGGCCGCGTCGACCTGGCCGGCGACCTCCAGCGCGTAGCGCAGCCGGCGCGACGGCCGGGTCCCGGCCTCCTGCACCGGATGGGGCGGGGCCACCGGCGTTTCCGGCACCGTCTGGCCGACGATGGCGCGGGCGCGGTCGCGGGTGGGCACCGTGTCCGGCAGGGCGGCCAGCTTGGCGTTGGGCGTCTTGAAATCGAAGGCGGTCAGCAGGTCGCCGCACACCGCCCGCCGCCAGGCGGAGATATTGGGCTCCACCACGCCGAAGCGCCGCTCCATGAAGCGGATGATGGAGGTGTGGTCGGCCACCTCCGAATGCACCCAGCCGCCGCGCGACCAGGGGGACAGGATGTAGCAGGGCACGCGCGGACCCAGGCCATAGGGCCGGCCGCGCAGGTTCAAATCATCGCCATCGGCACCGGGGGCCTTCAGGCGGTGGTAGTCGTCGTCCGTCGCCGCCGTGCTGGCCCCGGCGAAGCCGCCGGGCGCGTCCGGGTCGGGAGAGGGCGGGGCCGGCGGCGGCACATGGTCGAAGAAGCCGTCATTCTCATCGAAGGTGATGAACAGCACGGTGCGCGCCCACACCTTGGGGTTGGCGGTCAGCGCGTCGATGACCTGGGCGGTGTAGGCCGCCCCCTGCGCCGGGCTGGAGGGGCCGGGATGCTCCGACCCTTCCTCCGTGCCCACGACCCAGGAGATTTGCGGCAGCCGGTCGGCCAGCACATCTTCGCGCAGCTTGTCCAGCGCCCGGGTGGACAGGCCCTTGTCCCGCAGCACGGCGCGCGAGCCCGGATCGCCGCGGTAGGCGGCGCGGTATTGCAGGAAATTGGCCAGCGGGTTGTCGCCGAAATTATCGGCCATGTCCTGGTAATGGCCCCAGCTGATGCCCGCCGCCTCCAGCCGCTCCGGATAGGTCGTCCAGGAGAAGCGCGGGGTGCTGGCCGCGTCCGGCTTTTTCAGATCGTCATCGGGGTTGTCGAGGGCCGGCCCGCCGCCCTTGCCGTGCGGGTCGTTGGTCCCGGTCCACAGGAACAGGCGGTTGGTGTTGGTGCCGGTGTGCATGGCGCAGTGGTAGGCGTCGCAGATCGTGAACGCCTCCGCCATGGCAAACTGGAAGGGAATGTCCTCCCGCGTGTAATAGCCCATGGCGCGTTGGGTCTTGGCCTCCGGCCAATGCGCCATGCGGCCGTTGTCCCAGGCGGCCTGGGCATTGGCCCATTGGTGCGGCGTGCCCAGCATGCGCATCAGGTCGAAATGCGCTTTGGTCGACAGGTGGAAGGGATTGACCAGGCGCGGGTGCGGGTCGGTGCGGTCGCGCTGGTCCCACACGGTCAGGGGCTGGCCATCCGGACCCGGCGGCACCGGTATGGGGAAGCGGTCGCCGAAGCCGCACACGCCCGACAGCGTACCGAAGTAATGATCGAAGCCCCGGTTTTCCTGCATGAGCACGACGATATGGGCCACATCCTCGATGGTGCCGGTGCGCACGTCGGCGGGGATGGCGGCGGCGCGGGCCAGGGCGGGGGGCAAGCCGGCCAGGGCGGCACCGCCCAGCGCATGGCGAAGAAGCGAACGGCGATCCATCATGATGGGCGGTCTTTCCGGGGCGGGAGATCAGGGGGCGACCGACAGCTTGTCGGTCACGGTCTTCACGGGGCACAGCGCGCCGCAACCGGGCAGGGGCAGCACGGCGCTCCAGGGCGGGCTGGCCAGGCTGAGGGGGGCCAGATTGCGCACCTGGTCCGGCGTCTGGGCGACATAGGCGACGCGGACCAGGGCCTGGCCGGCAGCGTCGCGCCACAGCTCCAGCCGCAGGCCGCCGCCCACGGGCGGATCATCCTCGCCATAGCCCTGGACCTGGAAGTGCACGCCCAGCAATCCCGCGACGGCGGCGATGTTGTCGTCATGGCCGACCAGCAGGGTGACGGGCGGCTGGCCGGCGCCGGTCAGCGCCTCCGCCAGGCGCGGGGCCAGGGCCACGGCCTTGCGCGGCGCCATGTAGGCGTTGCGGGCGAAGACGTCGAACTGCAGACCGTGCAGGCGGGAAATCTGCGCCAGCGCGTCGCTCAGGCCTTGGCCCGCGCCGAAGCGGCCCCAGGCTACCTGGTCCGGCGCCATGCCCTCCAGATACTCCAGGATGAAGATTTGGGCGGCCCCGGCGGTCAGGGCGACAGGCCCGCGCAGATCGACGCTGCGGTTGTCGGCGCTGGGGCTGATGACCGTGCGTTCCTGCACCAGGTCGCAGGCCGGCAGGGTCTTGTCGCAGCCCAGGCCGCGGATGGTGAGCGCGATGGCCGGCACCAGGTAGGTGGAGGCGTTGCGCACGTTGTCCATCTCCGGTTCCATGGCCTTCACGGCGGCGGCGGCATCCACGGTGGCGGCCCCGGCCTCGAACGGATCGAACAGCGGGTCCAGCGTGCCCGGCGGCTTGTGTCCCACGGGCAGGGGGCAGTCCGGCGCCAGGCCTTGGGCCATGGCTTCGCCCGTGCGGATGGTACGCTCCGCCGAATTGGTCCAGATCGCCACCTGGTTTGCGGCGGGGCAGCCTTGGGCGGGCAGCAGGCCGTTGGCGGCCAGCCACTGGCGCTGATAGGTGCCCATCAGAGTGGCCGCCGCGGCGCCGTGGGGCGTCAGGTGGCTGGGCACCACCGGCCAAGTGGGCCACGGTCCCTGCGCCAAGCCGGGGGCCGCCTCGGTGTCCAGGGGGGCCCGCACGCCGTGGCGCACCAGCATGACCACCCGCTCCAGCGTCAGGGGCTGGCCATTCGCGGCGCGGGGGGCCACGGTGGCGTCGGGTGCCGCTTGGGCCGGGGCGGTCGCCAGCATCAGGCCGGCCAGGAAAAGAGGAAGAAGGCGGGTCACAGGCATCTTTCCAGCAGCAGGGATCAAAACACGCCTTGGGCGCGCAGTTGGGTCAAGGCTTGAGCGAGGGCGTCCAGTCCGCCCTGGGCCGCCAGCGACTGTACACGGGCCGCCCCCAGGCGGCTCAGCACCGCGTGGCGATAGCCCCAGGTGTAGCGGGCGGGGTCGTCGGCATCCACGCCGAAGCGGGGGGCCAATTGGCGCAGCAGGGCGTCGGCATCCTCCACGGCGGGCTCGGCGTAGACCCAGTTGTGGTCGGACTGGGCGTGGATCAGGCAGGCGGACCACCAGCGCGGTACGGCGCCGCTCTCGGTCATGCCGGGCAGGGTCAGGACGCCGGTCGACGTCAACGCCAGATATCCAGCGGCCACCGGATCCACCTGGGCGATGATGGCAGCGGCCCGCAGCCAGTGCACCAGCCGATCGGGCTTGCCCCGTTCCGGCGCCTGGTGGGCGCAGGCCTGGACGATGACCAGGTCGGCCGGCAGGCGGCGGGCCATCGCCTCCGCCAGGCCCAGGATATGGTGGGCGCCGGTGCGATAGTCGCCATCGGCACCATGCCCGCCCAGGGACACCTCGGATGGCAGCCCACCATCCGGGCGCCAGACGAACAGCAGGGCCTTGGCCCAGTCATGCCACAGCGGGGCGGCGGCGATCAGATCGTCCTGCCCATCCAGGACGACGCCGTCGATGGCCCGGTAGGCGGCGGCGAAGTCCTTGGCGCTTTGGGCGTTGAACGCTTCATGCAGGGGCAGGCCGCCGGGCCAGGAATGATGGCTGCCGGCATTGCCGCCGGGGGCGGCGGCGAAGGGTTGGGGCAGATGGGGGCAGGGGCCGCCCTCGCCGGGCAAGGCCGGGAACAGTCCATCCGCCAGGCCGTCGCCGGGATCGGCCAAGCTCTCGGCCACCAGCCGATCGATGATGGCCCGCTTGTCCGCCTGGCCCAGGTTGGCGCGATGGGCCACGCAGGTGGCGGGGTTGAACAGGGCGTCCTCGGTCGCGGCCTTGATGACCGGATTGCGCACGGCGTCGACGTCCGCCCGCAAGCGGGCCAGGGCCTCGCGCGTGAGCGGCGAGGCACCCGCCAGGGCGGCGGCATCGGTCGCCAGCGCGGGCGGGGCCAGCAGCAGGGTGGCCAAGGCGGCGGCTAGGCGGAGGGGCGTCGTCATCAGAACTCCTGTTGCAGGCTGAGTTCATAGCTGCGGCCGGCGGCGATGGTCTGCACCACCGCGTCGCCATGACGGCCGACACTGGTGCGGTAGGCCAAGGCGTCGCCCAGATTGCGCACCGTCAGGCGCGCGCTCAAGCCCCCGCCGGCATCATAGCCGGCGCTGATGTCCAGCCGTCGCGTGGGATGCACCCAGGTGTCAAGCGCGCTGCCCGCCAGGGTCGTTCCGCCCCCGGAAATAAACGCGGTGCCGTAGGACTGCACGTAATCGTCGGCCCAGCGGTAATCCACGGCCAGATGCAGGGCGTCTCGGTCGTAACGCAGTTGCACCCCGGCCAGCCAGCGGGGCGCGTACTGCACCCGTTCCACGGCGTTCAAATCGGGGCTGTTGAGGCGCACCGCGGTGGTCTCCCAGCTGAGCGTACCGGCCAGATGGAAATCACGCAGGACCTCGGCCACAGGCGCCAGCCCCTGGTCCACCGACAGCTCCGCCCCGGTCAGCCGGGCGGTGCCGCCGTTGGTGGGGATGCTGAGGCGGACTTGCGCGTCACTGGTGGGGGACCCCACTGCCAAGCCGCCGCCGGCGTCGTAAAGGTAGTTCTTCAAGCGCTTGTGGAAGAGCGCCAGTTCCAATCGGCCCTCCTTCCCGGCTATGTCGCCCCAGGTCCAGGCGCCGGACAGGTCGAAATTCAGGCCGTCCACCGCCTTCAGGTCAGGGTTGCCCCGGGTTATGGTCACCACGCCATCACTGTCCTGGGTTGCGGTAGCGTTGCCCGCCAGCTGATAGGGTGACGGCGCGGTCTGGCTGGTCCAAACGGCGGCGCGGTAGGTCGAGCGCTCATCCGGTTGCCAGCGGGCAAGCACGCGGGGCAGCAGGGCGGTGAACCGGCTGCCACTCTCGTTCCAGCCGTAATGGACGCCGCCCGTGGGCACGCCGTTGTTGCCCGACAGCCAATAGCGGTTGGTCAGGTCGGAGAATTCCGCCCGGAACCCCGGCAACAGGGTGAGATCATCCCAGGTCAGCCGCGCCTGGGCATAGGCGGCCACCGTGCGCTCCCCACCGCTCAGCGTGTTGCCGTTCCAGGCATCGGCCGTCCAGGTCGCGGTGCCGTCGCGCTGGCGGTACAGCTGCGCCAGCCGATCGGGGTCGACCAGGGGGAATGTGAAATTGTAGATGCCGCTGAGCGGTGCCGTCAGCGTGCCGGCGCGCAGGCCCACGGCCGCCAGATCGGCGACGGTGGTGCCGGCGTCCACCGCACCCCGCCCGCCCACCAGTTGCCCTTCCTGGTCGCGGCGGTAGCTGTCGCGCTGGCTGTCGGTGATCTTCACCCCCGCCTCCAGCGTGGCATCGGGACCCAAGGCAAGCTTGCCGTCCAGGGCGCCGCCCAGCCTGTCCTGACGGCTGGACAGGCTGGTGATCTGGCCGCGGTTGGACACGGGCAGGCTTTCCACCCCGTCAGCCATTGCCAGAGCGCCGGATGGCGCCGCCACGACGGGATAGCCATACTGGTGCCCCAAGCTCAGTCCCTGGTTCACCGTGGTGCCGGTAGGATTCCAGAACGACAGCTCGATATGCTGGGGCCGGCCGTTTTCCCCCCAGGTGTAGAACAGGCGGGGCGACAGGGTGAGGGCGCCCGTGTGCCAGTCGGCGCCCAGCTGGGCCGTGCCCAGGGTGGCGGTGTCGGGGTTGGTCTCGAACCAGTAATGCACCTGGGTCTTGACGCTGCGGTTCTCATAAAGGCCGTTGCCCAGGGCGACGCGGGTGATGAAGCTGGGGTCGCGCCCGCCCTGGAAGCCCATCTGGTAGACCTCCTGGTCGGTGTCGGCCGTGGCCACGGTGACATGGGCGAAGGCGCGGAAGGTGTCGTTGGGCTGCCAGTCACCCGCCAGGCTGCCGCCCCAGCGCCGCGTCTCCCCTTCCGAATATTGCACGTTCAGCGAGGTGGCCAGCAGGTTGCGCGCCGGGTCCATGCCGGCTGGTGTCTGTCCGTTGGCATCGACCAGGCGGTATTCGAATTGGGTGGACTGGTAGGACTGTTCCACGCTGGCGAAGCGGTTGCGCCCGTAATAGCCGGTGACGGCCAGGCCCAGGCTATGGTCGCGGCCGAATTGGCGGGCGACGTCCACGGTGGCGAGGCCACCGCCCGAGGGCCGGCCCAGGCTGGCGGACCGTTCGTCCAAATTCCCCTGGACCAACAGGCGGGTATGCTCCCCACCCTCCAGGGCGGACGCCAGGCGCAGGTCGAACTGGCCCGCGGTGGCGTCGCCGTCGTCATGGGCGTCCGGCGTCTTGGTCAGTTCCACCCCGTCCATGGCCAGCGGCGGCAGCAGGCTCAACTGCACGGCGCGACTGTAAGGCATGCTTTGCGCCACCGACACCCCGTCCAGGCGGGTGACGGCGTAGGCGCTGTCCAGCCCGCGCACGGCGGCGAACTGCCCTTCGCCCCGCGCCGCCCGGTCAATGCCGCCCAGGTCGCCCTGAAGGGAGGTCACCAGCACGTTGACCCCGGCCAGCCGGCCCAGGCTTTCCGCCAGGGTGCGGTCGGCACCGTCGTGCAGATCCGCCGCGGTCAGGCTGTCGGTCACGGCGGTGGCGGTGATTTCCGCCGGGGGCATGCCGTGGTAGGGCGCCTTGACGATCACCACCTCGGGCAGCTGACCGCCGCTGGCCGGTGCCACGGCCGGTATGGCCGGGGTGGACGGTGCCCGCTCCAACTCGATGGCGCCGCCGTCGCCCAGGCGATAGCGCAGGTGGCAGCCGGATATCAGGCGGCCCAGCGCCGCCTCGAAATCCGTCACGCCCGCCAGCGGACCGGCGCGGCAGCCGCGCACCAGTTCCGGCCGGAACAACACATCGCGGCCGGACTGGCGCGCCAGGTCCAGCAGGGCGCCGCCCAGGGGTTGTTCCGCGATGGTGAACGGCGTTCCCGCCGGCGCGGGCGCCGCTACCAGCAACGGCAGCACGGCGCAAGACGCCGCCAACGGGCGGCGCCTGGTCCGGCGCTGGGGCTTACCGCCGGCGCGCAATCCGGTAATCCCCATTGGCGTCCTGCCGCCAGGTGATGGGATGCAGGCGGGCCAGGGCGGCGAGGAAGCCGGCGACATCGTCGGCGCGGTAGCTGCCGCTGACGCGGATGGCGCCCAGGGCGGGGTCGTCCAGATGCAGCACGATGCCGGTTCGTGCCGCCACCTCCGGCACCACCTGGGCCAGGGGCACGTCATCGAACAGCATGCGGCCGTCCTGGCGGGCCTTGACCTGGTCTATATTGGCCTTGCCCAGGCGCAGGGGGCCGCGGCCGTCCTGGTCCACCTGCTGGCCGGGCGCCAGGCTGGCCAGCACCCGGCCGCTGTCGCAGTCGCGGATCTCGGCCGCCCCCTCCAGCAGCACGGCGCGCACCTGCCCGCCGTGGGATGAAACGGTGAAACGCGTGCCCAGGTCGCGCACCTCGAGCGCCCCGGCCATCACATGGAAGGGGCGCAGCGCCTCGTGCGTCACCTGGAACTCCGCCTCGCCCTGGGCCAGGTCCACGCGGCGACCCAGCGGGTCGATGCGCACATGCAGGTGGGTGGACCCGCCCAGGCGCATGACGGTGCCGTCGGACAGGGTGACCTGGGCATGGTCGTGGGCGGCGGTGACGTAGTCGGCCTCGCTGACCGCGCCGTTCCACAGCCAGACCAGCGCCAGGACCAGGACGGCGGCAAGGCCGCCCACGGGGGGCATCCAAGCGACGGGGCGCCAGGAGCGGTGGGGCCGCGTCTGACCATCAGCCAGGCGCAGGCCACGGGCGCGGGTCAGGTCGGGCCGCAGGGCGCCCTTGTCGTCGATGGCGCCGCTGGCCGTCCAGGCACGGGTCACCAGGTCCATGGCGGCGGTATGCCGGGGGTCGGTCGCCAGCCAGGCGCGGAAGGTCCGCTGGCCCTCCGGCCCCAGTTCCCCCGCCTGTATGCGCCGCAGCCAGGCGGCGGCCGTTTCCAGCAAGACTTGATCGTGATCGGTGGAGGTCAACGCGCCGTCTCCACCATCGTCCGGGCCAGGTGGGCCAGGACGCGTTCGATTTGGCGAGACACCATTTTGACCTCAAGGCCCAGGCGGCCGGCCACTTCCCGGTGGCTCAGCCCATCAACCCGCACCAGCAGAAAGGCATGCCGCGCCAGGGGGTCGACGTCGCGCAGCGCCGCCTCCAGGCTGGCCAACTCCTGCCGGACCATGACGGTGTGCTCGGGCGTGGCGGCGCCGTCGTCGACCAGCTCCGCCACCTGGTCCAGGCCGTCGTGGGCGTCCTGGTGCCGGGCGGCGCTGCGGCGGAAGCGGTCGACCAGCAGGCTGCTGGCCACGCGCAGCAGGAAGGCGCGCCAGTTGTCCACGCCCCGGGCGGGGGCGGCGGCCAGGGCGCGCAGATAGACGTCCTGGACATAGTCGTCCACATCCTGCGCCTGGCGCACGCGGCGGGCGAAATAGCCGCGCAGCACGGATTGGTGCGCCTCGAACTCCGCGCCGTCGAACGCTGACGGCGCATCGCTCCTGGCCCGGGCATCGGCCTGACTGTCCATCTTTCCCCTCGGCCGGCTAATGGGCGCGGACAAGGTCATAGCGACGGCAGGCTGCAGATTTATGATGGAGGGCTGCGCCATGTGCAGGCTCCGGATGACGGGGACGCGGGGGTCGGGATGGGGGCGGGACCTGGCGGCCCCACCCCCGGTAGCGGAACGGATCAGTAGGTATACTTGACGGTCATCAGGGCTGTGGTGCCGCTGTCGACGATGTTCGACAGCGTCAGGTTGTTGTGCCCGATATGCGCCCAGTAGGTGTAGTCGCCGGTGAGGTTGGAGACGGAGCCGTCGACCGCGAAGCCGTTGTCGAACTTGTAGCCCACGTGCAGGTCCAGGCGGTTGGTCGGCCGGACCCACATGTTGTCCCAGCTGCCGCCCTGGCCCAGGTAGTCGTAATAGGCCAGGTAGGAACCGGTGTAGTTGTAACCGAGGTCGGCGGAGAAGCCGCCCACGGTGTAGGACAGGGTGGCGTTGGCCAGCCAGCCGGGGGCGTTCTGAATGGGCTGGTCGGCGTCCAGGCCCTTGATGCCGGTGTCGACCACCGACCACTGGCGGGTGACGTTGCCGCCGATGCTGAAGCCGGACAGCCAGCCGGGCAGGATGGTGTCGAACTTCTGCCGGAAGGCCAGTTCGATGCCGTAGACGTCGCCGTCGCCGCCGTTCTTGGGCTGGCTGATGCTGACCAGGTTGCTGGTGGTGCTGAAGGGGTTCACCAGGGTGGAACCGTTGTCGAACAGGTAGTTCGACAGCCGCTTGTAATAGACGGCGGCCGAGGCCGTGCCGCCCTGGCTGTTGTGCCATTCACCCGACATGTCCAGGTTGGTGGACTCGATGGGCTTCAGGTTGGGATTGCCCTGGGTGATGGTCTTCACACCCGTGTCGGCGCTGATGGACACGGAGGAAGAGGCCCCCAGCTGCACCAGGGCGGGCCGGGTGTAAGACTGGCTGACCGACGCGCGGTAGACCGTGTCGTTGTCCGGGCGCCAGTTCACCAGCACGCTGGGCAGCGGCTCGTTGTAGGTGGTGCTGCTGTTTTCCCAGTGGCCCACGGTCTTGCCGTCGCTGTTCAGCTGCCAGAAGGTGTTGTGGATGTCCGTGTGCTCGAACCGGATGCCGGGGATGACCTCCACCTGGCCGAACTGCAGGTTGGCCATGACATAGGCCGACGTCACCTGCTCCCGCCCTTTCAGGGTGTTGCAGTTCATGTTGTCGACGTAGTTGCCGTTGCAGGTGTCGAAGCTGCCGGCCGTCTGCAGCTTGTAGAAATAGTCCAGCAGGGCCTGCTGGCTAACCTTGGGCACCGACCAGCTGTAGCGGCCGGGATAGACGGAGGAATAATAGCCGTTGGCGATGCCCAGACTGGACCAGGTGCTGTTGGGGTAGCCCAGGGCCGAGAAATAGGGGTTGGTCCAGTCGCGGTTGGTGACCGCGCGGTCGCTTTCCACGAACTTCACGCCGGCCTTGATGAAGGACAGCGGGCCGTTGTCGTTCATGTCGTACTGGCCGTCCAGCTTGGCGCCGTACTTGTCCTGGTGGCTGCCCTGCTGGGTCAGCTGGCCGGCGCGGCGGGCCCACAGCGCGGTGGCGGCGTTGTTCAGGGCATCATACATGCCCGGGCTGAACACAGGCACCGGATAGCCGTCGTTGCTGCCCATGCCGGCGATGCCGCTGGGGAAGCGGGCGCTGCTGCTGTACTGGTCGATGCGGGACGACGCCTCGATGTGGTTGGGGCGGTCGTTGTTGGCGGCGCTGAAGAACAGGGTGGGCGTCAGGGTCAGGGCGCCCAGCTTCTTCTCACCACCCAACTGCAGGGTGGACAGGTCGGCGCGCTCCGGGTTGGTCTCATACCAGACGGAGGTGCGGTATTTGTCCACGCTCAGGCCGTACAGGCCGTTGGCCAGGGCGTTCCAGCTCTTGTCCGTGCTGATGATCTGGCTCAGCGTGCTGTTCTGCACCGCGTTCTCGCGGGCGAAGGAGCCGCGCAGGAAAACGGCGGTGGTGTCGTCCGGGTGCCAGTCCAGCGACAGGTTGCCGCCGTAACGTTCGGTGCTGCCGTCCGACACGCCGACGCTGATGCCGGTCTGACGCAGGTTGGACGCCGGGTCCGTGCCCGCCGGGTTGGTCGATCCGTTCTTGGCGCTGCTGACGGCGAAGCCCCAGCCGCCGTCGTTGTGGGCGCTGTCCACGCCCGCCATCTCGCTGTTGGTGAAATAGCGCTTGTCGTAATAGCCACTGACATAGACGCCGAACTGCCGGTCGCGGCCGAACTGGGTCGCCACCTCGGCGGCGGTGTTGCCGCCCAGCCCGGTCTCGCCATAGTCGCGCGCCCGGCTTTCCAGGCGGGCGCCGCCCTGGATGCTGAAGTGCAGCGGGTTGGCGAAGTCGTAGGCGGTGGGGGTGCGGAAATCGACCGTGCCGGAAATGGCGTCGCCGCTCATGGACGCGTCCAGCGTCTTGTTGACGACGATGGTCTGCAGGCCGGACGGCGGCAGCAGGTCCAGCTGGACGCTGCGGCTGTAGGGCAGGCCCTGGGCCACCTCCACGCCGTTCATGAGGTCGACGGCGAATTCGGAGTTCATGCCTCGGATGGCAACCAGCATGCCTTCACCGCGCGAGGCGCCGTCGATGCCGCCGGCCACCGACTGGCCGGTGTTGCTGACGGTTACGCCCGGCAACAGGCCCAAGGCCTCGGCCACGTTATGGACGGCCGTGTGCTCCAGCTCCGCCGCCGACATGATGTCGACGGTGTTGGACGCGCGGATCTTGGCGGTATCCGCCTGGTCGCGGTTGGAGAAGACCAGGATTTCGTCCAGCGTCCCGTCAGTGCTGGCGTCGGGCGCGCCGGCGTCGGCGGCGTTGGGGGCAGGGGTGGCGGGGGCGCTGGCTTCAGCGGCATGGATGGTCGGTGCGGCCAGCAGGGCGCCGGCCATGGCGCCGCACAGCAGGACGTCCTTGAGCATCGTGTGTCGCATAGTCTTCTTTCGGCTCCGTCATGGACGCCCACGACGGGCGCCCTCGGAAGCCAAGACGCGGCACGCGGCCAGATTCCGGGCTGTCACGGAACTTTAGTAATTTTGGTTTCGTTATTCGGCGCGGAGCCGTCCCCTTTTGACCTCGACATGTCTGGCAATTGCCGAGAAGCTTGATCGAGGGGCTAACTGACAGCGTACCATTCCCAAGCGCTTAGGTTTTTGATAAGGTAGGTCATGCCCACGATCCTGCGCATCGATGGCCTGCGCGTCGTTATCTATCCCAACGACCATCCGCCGGCGCATGTCCACGTCCTGGGGCCGGGGCTGGCGGTGGTGATCAACCTGGTGGGGATGGAACTGCGCGAGGCCATTGGCTGCACCGAGCGTGAGGCGCGTCGGATCCTGCAGGTGATCGCCGAACACCAAGAGACCCTGCTAACGGAATGGAGGCGTATCCATGGCTGAACTGACCGCCGCCGCCTTCGAGGAGGCCCAGGCCCGGGGTGAAGAACGCTTGCGCGGCCCTCGAGCGGAGAGCGCTCATTATGATGCCGGCCGCAATCGGGTGATCGTGCTGCTGACCACCGGCATCGAGGTGGGCTTCCCCCCTGACGTCGTGGAGGGCTTGGCGGGTGCTGCGGCGGCAGACCTGGCAGAGATCGAGGTGGAGGCGTTCGGCCTGGGGCTGCACTTCCCCCGCCTGGACGCCGACCTCTATGTTCCCGCCCTGCTGGAGGGCATCCTGGGGTCCAAGCGATGGATGGCGGAACATTCGCCAGCAGCCATGCTGGGCGCCAAAGGCGGGCGGGCGCGGGGCGGTGCCAAGGCCTCGGCCGCGCGTGAGAATGGCAAGCGTGGCGGCCGGCCGAAGAAGGTCAGCGCTTAGATCTGGGATGCGGATGCTCTACCTATCGCGCCGCCAGCATGGCGGTATTCCACCTGTCGGTCAGGGGCGGATCATTACAGACGGATGGACTGATACGTCATCCTGGCCGCCACCCCCGCTCCCACTGAGTGGATAGGGTTTGGTTCTGGCTCAGCGCCCCGCTCCCGGCGGCTGCACGGCCAGAAACACCGTGCTCCACAGCTGGGCGGCGTTGGACTCGTCGGCGTCGTTGCCGGCGGCGCCATAGGGGGCGACGACGTAGTGGCCGTCGCGAAAGTCCCAGGACCACAGTTCGGAATTCTGCACGCCCTTGGCAGCCTCGATGTCCCGCCACAGGGTGGCCTGCATCCGGGTCAGCCTGGTCCGGGTCGTGGCCGGCAGGTCGGTGCGCGTCAGCTGCCGTGCCAGGCCGGCGGCGGTCAGCGCCTGCTGCCAGGACCACACGACGGTGCCATGATAGGCGGTGCGCGGGAACAGCTCCTGCGTCGCCGCCGGCGCGTAGGCCGGGTTGGCGACCAGCATGCCGATGCCGGTCATCAGGCCGGCGGGGAAGGGGCGGTCCGCGGCCTCCACCGCGGCGTTCAGCGCCGCGGGGCTGGGGTGGCCGAACAGCATCTCGAACCCTTCATCCGAATGCAGGACGGTGACGGGGGTGCCGTCGGCGTTCAGTGACAGGGCGTGGAAGCGCACCGGGCCCTTGGGCAGGGCCGCCAGCGCCGCGTCGGCCGGCACGCCCGCCTTGGCGGCATAGGCGGCGACGGCTTGGTGCGCCTGCGCCGGCGCCACCGTCACGTCGAACAGGGCCGGGGCCTTGGCCCGCCACACCTTGGCGAGGTCCGCCGCCTTGGCCAGGTCGGCACGGGCCGCCGCGTCCAGCCAGGGGTCCAGCAGCTTGGCTTTCAGCAGGGCGTCCGCCGCTTCCAGGGCCGCCGGCACCAGGATGGCGTTGACGTCATAGGGGTAGACGCCGCCGCCCAGCCCGGTGTTGCTGTCCCGCCACTCACCCACCTGCTGCCCCGGCTTCAGCCGCACGAGGCTGCCGGTGCCAGGGGTTGCGGCGAAAGGTTTGGCCTGGGCCACCACCCGGCGCAGATTGCGGACCAGGGCCGCACCCGCCGCCTCGCTTGTCCCCTGCCGGCCATCGGGCGCGGCCAGGAATTCGGCGGCCGCCGCCCGGCCACGCGCGTCGTCCAACAGCCAGGCCCGCGCCACCGGCGCCAGCAGGAAGTCGCTGTCCACCATCTTGTAGTCATAGACCGGCGCGTCGGATGTCGTGCCGTCGGCCTTCAGATGGTCCAGGATCGCGAACTCGCCGATATCCTCCTCATGCGCGACTTGGCCGTCGGGCGACAGGCGGGCGAGGACGGAGCGCAGGCCGGCCGTCACCGCCTCCGGCTGCAAGGCTGGCATCATCAGCATGACCGACATCAAGGTGTCGCGGCCGAAATAGGTGTTGAACCGCCACGACCCGGCCAACAGCTTTTCCTGGTAGCTGAGGAAGGTCAGGGCGTCACGGCTGGCCGGCTGGGGGGCGGCGCTGCTGTTCAGCAGATGGTCGCCGGCCAGCGGGGTCAGCGGCGCCTCGCCGGTCAGCGCCGTGACGCGCAGGCCGATGGTGCCATCGGCACCGGCCTTGAGCCCACCGTCCGTCAGTTGGCCGTGGGTCACCGTCACCGTCAGGCGGTAGCCGGCCTGGCCGTCCAGGCGGTCGCGCGCCCAGTCCAGCGTATCCGGGGTGCGGACGGGCTGAACCTGAACCTGGGAGGGCACGGTATGCAGGGCCTCGTAGTCGCGCAGCACCCGGGTGCTGGACAGCACGCCCTGGCGGGGCACGGCGCTGTCGGCCTTCAACGCGGCCTCGAACACCACCCCGCGCAAGGGGCGGCCCTGGGCGTCGGTGGTGGTCACCGGCTGGGGTGTGCCGGTCAGGGTCCAACTGGCGGTGTCGGCCGTGTCCAGCCACAGGCCCACGCTGCTATTGCCGGCGGGAAAGGCCACCAGGATGCGCGCGTCCTTGCCGGAGCGCAGCAGCAGGTGGGCCGCCACCTCGCCCTCACGCACGAAGGCGTTGAGGTTCCGCCCCTCCGTCAGGCTGTAGGACAGGGCAGGCTTAGCGGCGCTATCGGCGAAGCATGCCGGCGCCCAGGCCAGCGTCAGGGCCAGGATGGAGCTGGAGAGCAGGTGCGGAAGGCGCGGCATGGGTGGGTCCTATGAGGCGGTCATGAACCAGGGGGCGCCGCCCCGGGACTGGGGGCGGTGGCGGGGTGGAAAAACGGAAAGATCAGGCAGGTCCCATCACGCGGCGGAGATATTCTTCGTGGCTGGGCAGGGTGGCGGCGGCCTTGGCCATCTGTTCGCGCAGGCGCAGCAGATAAGCCAGGTTCTCGTCCGCCGGCATGGTGTCCAGCAGCGGGTTGTAGTCGGTGGCCCGCAGTCCCTGGCCCATCATCACGGCGAACCAGCTGGCTTCGCGGAACAGTTCATCGGTCGAGAGCACGATGCGCCCGGTGCGGGTGAAGTGGCGTTCCTTCAGCGACAACCCCTCAGGCACGGCCATGGCCTGGCAGTGGCGCCACAGGGGCTCATCCCGTCCCTGGGTGCGGCTGTAGTGCAGCACCAGGAAGTCGCGCACGGATTCGACGTCGGCACCGTAGACCTGGTTGAACTGGCCGGCCGTCTCCTCCGGACAGTCGCGGGTGGGGAACAGGGACAGGAGCTTGGCGATGCCGCTCTGGATCAGGTGGATGGAGGTGGATTCCAGAGGCTCAAGGAAGCCGCTGGACAGGCCAATGGCGACGACATTCTTGACCCAGGACCGCCGCCGCCGCCCAGTTTGGAAGCGAATCAGGCGCGGGTCAGCCAACGCCTTGCCGTCCAGGTTGGCCATCAGGGTGGATGCCGCCTCATCATCGCCGGCGAACCGGCTGCTGTAGACGATGCCGTTGCCGGTGCGGTGCTGCAGTGGGATGCGCCATTGCCAGCCGAAGGCGTGGGCGGTGGCGCGGGTATAGGGGACGGGGTCGGGGACACGCTCGCACGGCACGGCCAGGGCGCGATCGCAGGGCAGCCAGTGCGACCAGTCCTCGAATCCGCTGTTCATCACGCCCTCGATCAGCAGGGCGCGGAGGCCCGAGCAGTCGATGAACAGGTCGCCTTCCACCACCTCGCCCCGGTGGGTGGTCAGGCGGGTGACGAAGCCGGTCTCCGGATCCTGCTCTATCCGCTCCACCTTGCCTTCGATCCGCTTCACCCCCAGCACCTCGGACCGGCGGCGCAGATGGGCGGCGTAGAGGCCGGCGTCGAAATGGTAGGCGTAGCCCAGGGTGGAGAAAAGGGAATTGGGGTCGGGGGCGGGCGGGCCGAACTTGTTCGCCATGGCCGCCAGCGTGGCGAGGGAATAATCCTGGTGGCCGTGCGGGAAACCGCCCAGGGTGGCGCGGATCCAGCGGTGGAAGAACATCTGGGCGTCGGCCGGCCCGCCATAGCGGCCGAAGGGGTGGAAATAGCGGCTGTTGCCCCCGTTCCACCCGGCGAACTCTATGCCCAGTTTGAAGGTGGCCTTGGTCTCGCGCAGGAATTGCGCCTCATCCAGTTCGACCAGGCGGTTGAACCAGTGGATGGTGGGGATGGTGGCCTCCCCCACGCCGATGATGCCGATCTCATCGGACTCGATCAGCGTCACCTCGAACTGCGGCGGGGTATTGACCTTGGCCAAGGCGGCGGCCGTCATCCATCCGGCGGTGCCGCCCCCCAGGATGACGACCTTCCGGATCCGGCGATCTGACACGGTTTCGCTCTCCTTCGAAAAAAAACGGGCGGCGGGCCCCGAGACTGATCCGCCGCCCTCAGGGGAGGAAGAGGAAGCCGGATCAGAACTTCGCGGTCAGGGACACCATGGCGTTCGGGCCGACGATGCCACGGCCATAGAAGTAGCCGTTCACGACCTGCTGGGTGAAGCCCTGGCGGGGGTTGCCCTCGGTCAGGCCCAGCTCATCCGTCACGTTGTCGACGCTGACGTTCAACGTCATGGCCGGCGTGATGTTGTAGATGGCGCCGATGGTCACGACGCCGTAGCCCGGCAGCTCCACCTGGTTGCCGTTGTCGGCGAAGATGCGGCCGACATACTTGTAGCGCAGGTAAATCTGGCCCTTGTTGTTGGGCAGGTTGTACTCCGGCGTGACGGCGTACAGGATTTTCGGCGTGCGACCCGGGATCTTGCCATTGTAGAAGGCAGCCACCTGCGGGGCGATGTTGGTGCCGTTGACGTCGATGAAGCCGACCTTGACGTTGCTGAACGTCGGGTCCTGGTAGGTGGCCTGGGCGTGCACGCCGAAGGCGCTCAGCGGCTCGTACTGTGGGCGATAGTACAGGTCGACGTCGACGCCGTTGGTTTCGGAATCGGCGAAGAAGCCCTGGTTCAGATTGGGATCGGCCGGATTGACGCCGCCGCCCCAAGTCTGGTTCTTGAACTCGGTGCGGAAGCCGCGGACAGTGCCGGTCAGGCCATAGTCGGAATAGGTGACGCCGCCTTCGTACAGGCTCAGGGCGGCCGCCTGCGGGTTGGTGCCCTGGGTCTGATAGGCGTGGGCGTAGCGGGCGTAAACCGACAGGTTCTGGGCGATGGTGTAGTTGACGCCGGCTGTGACGTGCACCGGCGACTCATGGCCCGAGGTGTAGTTGTAGGTGCCGTTGAAGGCGTTCGGGTTTACCTGGACGATGCCGCCCACACCCGCCGGGATGGGCTGGGGCGAGCTGTTGCCCGCCACGCCGACGGTGTCCTCGCGCTCATAGCGCACGCCGAAGTCGAAGTGCAGGTCCTGGTTCCATGCGAATTCGTCGTTCACATAGACCGACTTCGACGTCTGGTGGGTGGCGCTGATGCCCGCACCCCAGTTGCCGTAGGAGATCAGGCCGTTGTTGCCCAGCGTGCCCAGCACGTTGCCGGCGCTGTTCATGGCCACGATGTCATAGATGTTGGACTGGTTTTTCACGTCGTTGATGACGGTAGAGACGCCCGACTGGTCGTTGGCGATGTCGGTGGCGTAGATCATGCCGCCCACGGTCAGGCTGTTGGTCCAGCCATCGCCCGAGGTGTCCCATTTGGCGCCGAAATCGCTGCCCCAGTCGCGCAGCTTCACCAGCTGGCGGTTCAGCACGGTCTGCTGCAACAGGCCGTTACCGTTGAGCGCGTTCAGGGCCGCGGCATTGGATGCCGCGGTGACCTGGCCGTTGGTCAGGTTGCGGATGCCGAACTGCGTGGTGCCCGGGAAAGCGGCCAGGCCGGACTGCAGCAGGTCGTAGATGGGCGAGGCGCTGGTGGGCGTCAGGTAGGTGAGGGCCGACGCCAGGCCGCCGTTGCCGGTGCCGCTGCCGGCGAACACGCCGTTGAAGTCCCAATCCGTCTCAGTATAGCGGCCACGGGCGAAGAGGGAGATGCCGTGGTCGAACTCACGCTCCCCATCCACGCGGAACTGGTGGCCGGTGGCGTGGATGCCGTCCTGCATGCTGAAATTGCGGAAGCACTGGCCGTTGGCGTAGCAGGAGTCCGGCACGCTGACGTTGGCGAAGCCCTTGCCGATGATGTTGCCGAACTGCGTGTCCAGGCCCGGCACGCTGGAAATGGTGCCGTTGTTATAGGCATAGGGCTGGTCGGCGTAGTAGGGGTCGTGCTCGTCCCAGTCCTTGACGGTGAAGCGGATCCAGCCGTCCTCGAACTTGTGCTCCAGCTGGCCCTTCACATGGTAGGTCTCATACCGGAAGGGGGAGCTGCGCACGCCCGGCGTGCTGTCGTAATAGCCCGAGATGGCGAAGGCCGTGTCCTTCAGGTCCGGGATGGGGGACGAGAACCACAGGTCGCCGCGCCGGTCGCCATAGGTGGTGCCGGTGATGCGGGCGATGCCGCCGGCCTCGTCGAAGTTCAGCTTGCGCGAGATGAAGTTGATGGAGGCGCCGGCGGCGTTGGGCGTCAGGATGCCCGAGCTGCCGCCCTGCAGCGCCTCGACCCGGTCGATCGAGATGTCGTTCTGAAACACCTCGTCATCGTTCAGGCCGCCATAGATGGCGGGCATGCCGTCCTCGATCAGGCGGACGAACTGCTGGGTGCCGCCGGGCAGGCCGCGCACCGAGTAGTTGTTGGATACGGGGCCGGCCGTGCCCTCAACGAAGATGCCGGGGATCATTTCCAACACGTCGACGGTGCTGCGCGGCGCCTTTTGGGCCAAGTCGGCCTCGTTCACCGCAGTGATGGCGACGGAGGCGTTCAGCAGGTTGCGCTTGGAGCGCAAGCCGGTGACGATGATTTCTTGCAGGTCCGGCGCGCCGCCCATCTGCACGGTGTCGTCGGTGCCGGTCGTGGCGGGGGTGGCCTGGGCGACCTGGGGCTGCGCGGCGGCGCCTTCCGCCGCGGCGCCCTGGGCGGCGGCATTGCGCAGGGCCGGGGTCGCGGTGGCGGCGCGGTCTGACTTGCGGCTGACGACGGCGGCGCCCGAGGGGTCGCGGTGCACGGTCAGGCCCGTATTGGCCAGGATGTTGTCCAGCGCCTGCTGGGCGGACAGGCGGCCCTGGGCGCCCTTGGTGCTGATGCCGGCGACCTCGTCGGCCTTATAGATCAGCTGCGAGCCGGTCTGGCGAATATAGCTTTCCAGCGCGGTGCGCAGATCGCCAGCCGGGATGTCGATCATCGTTTCGGCGGCAGACGCCAAAGTGATCGCGCGCGCAGGTTGCGGCGCCGCCATGGATTCAGCGGCTTGCGTTAGGGCTGGCCAGCAGACCGTCGTCAGAAGGGCGGCGGAAAGGGCGTGACGGATATTCGGGTTTGGCACGATTTCTCCCTCATTTCTGGATTGTTGTATTTGGCTATGACGAAGGACCGTGCCGGATCCCCTATTCTCAATTTGAAATTCTTATTTCCCTGCCGTCGTCGATTACCTTCAGGCCGAAACCGCTGTGCAGCAGGCGGGCGAAAGCGTCGACATTGGTGGCCTCGAAACTGCCGCCGATGCGGATATCGCCCATGGGCCCGTCGGCCGGCACCACCAGCTGCTTGCGGTTATAGCGGTTGAACTCCGCCGCCACCTCCCGCAAGGGACGGTCGGTGAAAACCAGCGTCCCATGGCGCCAACCCAGGGAGTCCCGCACCTGTTCCTCGCTGCGCGGGCTTTTTCGGATGGCCTTGGGCTGCGCCACCGCCGCGCTCAACTGCGTCACCAGCGTGGGGGCCACGTCGTTGGGATGGGCCATGTCCTCCACCAGGACGGCGCCCTCGGCCACCACCACCTCCAGCCTGTCGCCGTCGCGGCGGACGGAGAATTTGGTGCCGACATCGACGATGCGCAGGTCGCCGCTGATGACGACGAAGGGGTGCTTGTCATCGTGCACCACCTCGAAGAAGGCCTCGCCCTTGTCCAGCCGCACTTCACGCGTCGTCTGGTCGACGGACGCGCGCAGGCGCGTGTTGGTGTTCAGCTCGATCTGCGATCCGTCCTGCAGGTGGGCGGTATAGCGGTCGCCGACGCCGGTGCTGAACTTCTGCCCGGCGGCGAAGGGCCAGTCCCAGTCATCCAAGGCGGGAACGATGACCAGCAGGGCCACCGCCGCGGCGGCGGCCACCATGGGCGCCCAGCGGCGCCACGGCGCGCGCGCCACGGCGGCGCGCGGTGGGGGCAGGACGGGGGCCTGGCGGGTAGCGCGCAGCTGGTCGGCCCGCTGCCACGCCGCCTCCAGCCGCAGGTAGGTCACGCGGTGGCGGGTGGAGGTGGCGATCCAGGCGTCGAACCCTGCCTTGGCTGACGCATCCAGCGGGCCGGCATCCTGACGGGCCAGCCAGCGCGCCGCCTGTTCCTCGATGGGATCATGCTCCATCATGGCTGTCCCACCTTGCGCGGGCGCCGGCCGAAGCGGCCGGTCACGGGTTCGGGGACGATGTCGACCATGGCGTCGGCGATCAGGCGCACGCCCTTGGCCACCTGCTGCTCCACCGTGCTTTCGCTGATACCCATGCGGCGGGCCACGTCACGCTGGGGCAGGCCGTGCACCTTGCGCAGCAGGGTCACCTCGCGGCAGCGCGGCGGCAGGCGGTTGATGGCAGCCTGCAGCAACCGAAGGATCTCGCGGCCCCCGGCGTTTTGTTCCGGGTCGGGCACAGTGTCGGCCACGTCCAGGTCCTCAAGATCGATGACGGTCTCGATGGAGACCACCTGCGCGCGGCGCGCGCGGTCGATCAGCAGGTTCCGGGCGGTCATGAACAGGAAGGGTTTGGTCATTTCAGGGATGGCCACGGTCGCCGCCTCGTAGACGCGGGTGTAGATCTCCTGCCGAAGATCGGGGATCTCGGACGCCTCTCGCCACTTGCGGCGCAGATAGCCCGTCAGCGCCGCCTCCAAGGGGAGGACTTCCTCCACAAACCATAGATCCACCGCACTTCTGTTCACCGGACGTCCTTCCTCCCTCGGTTTTCCGTGCGCACTCAGGCGCCCTTTCCCTGGATGACGAACGGGCGTCAAAAATCCGTTATGGGCAATGGGAAAATTTTCGGAGCCAGGATGTGCGGGGTGCCGGCCCATCGCTGGACGGGTATGCCGATCCGGGCACTATCGCGTCGCGCATCCTGTGGCATAAGGGGGCCAATCCCGCCTTTGGAACCTGGTCCCCATGATCCGCCTCGAAAACATCAGCAAGCACAACGGCCACCGCATCCTGTTCATGGAGACGTCCGCGGCCTTGAACCGGGGTGAGAAGGTGGGGCTGGTCGGCCCCAACGGCGCCGGCAAGACCACCCTGTTCCGCATGATCACCGGTGAGGAACTGCCGGACACCGGCCAGGTGTCGGTGGAGAAGCAGATCACCATAGGCTACTTCAACCAGGACGTGGGCGAGATGTCCGGCCGCAGCGCGGTGGCAGAGGTCATGGATGGCGCCGGCCCGGTCAGCGAGGTGGCCAAGGAGATGGCCGTCCTGGAGACCGCCATGGCCGACCCCGACCAGGCCGACCGCATGGACGAGATCATCGAGCGCTATGGCGAGGTGCAGGCGCGCTTCGACGAGCTGGGCGGCTATGAGCTGGAGGGACGGGCGCGCGAGGTGCTGGCCGGCCTCAGCTTCAGCCAGGAGATGATGGACAAGGACGTCGGCATGCTGTCCGGCGGCTGGAAGATGCGCGTGGCCCTGGCCCGCATCCTGCTGATGAAGCCCGACGCCATGCTGCTGGACGAACCCAGCAACCACCTGGATCTGGAAAGCCTCATCTGGCTGGAAGGCTTCCTGAAGGGCTACGACGGCGCCCTGCTGATGACCTCCCACGACCGGGAGTTCATGAACCGCATCGTCACCAAGATCATCGAGATCGACGGCGGGTCGCTGACCAGCTACTCCGGCGATTATGTGTTCTATGAGCAGCAGCGGGCACTGAACGAGCGGCAGCAGCAGGCGCAGTTCGAGCGCCAGCAGGCCATGCTGGCCAAGGAGCTGAAGTTCATCGAGCGCTTCAAGGCCCGCGCCTCGCACGCCAGCCAGGTGCAAAGCCGGGTCAAGAAGCTGGACAAGATCGAGCGGATCGAGCCGCCCAAGCGCCGCCAGATCGTGACGTTCGAATTTCCGCCGGCGCCGCGCTCGGGCGATGACGTGGCGGTGCTGAAGAACGTGCACAAGGGTTATGGCAGCCGCACCATCTACAAGGGCTTTGATCTCACCATCCGCCGCAAGGAGCGCTGGTGCGTCATGGGCGTCAACGGCGCAGGCAAGTCCACCCTGCTGAAGCTGATCGCCGGCGCGGACCAGCCGGACTCAGGAACCGTCACGGTCGGCGGCAGCGTCAAGATGGGCTATTTCTCCCAGCACGCCATGGAGCTGCTGGATGGCGAGCAGACGGTGTTCGAGGCCCTGGAGGCCAAGTTCCCCCAGGCGGGCCAGGGCTCGCTGCGGGCGCTGGCCGGCTGCTTCGGCTTCTCCGGCGACGACGTGGAAAAGCGCTGCCGCGTCCTGTCGGGCGGGGAGAAGGCCCGGCTGGTGATGGCCATGATGCTGTACAACCCGCCCAACTTCCTGGTGCTGGACGAGCCGACCAACCACCTGGACCTCGACACCAAGCAGATGCTGATCACCGCCCTGGCGGCGTACGAGGGCACCATGCTGTTCGTGTCGCACGATCGCCACTTCCTGGCCACGCTGTCCAACCGCGTGCTGGAACTGACGCCGGAAGGCATCCACCAGTACGGCGGCGGCTACACCGAATATGTGGCCAGCACCGGACAGGAGGCACCCGGCCTGCACAGCTGATCCCTATTCTAAGCCAAGGCGCGCAGGATGGCGCGGACGGGGGCGGCGTCGGCGTGGGCCAGATTCAGGGGCAGGGCGATCAGCTCGTAATCCCCCGCCGGCACCTCGTCCAGCACCAGCCCCTCCAGGATGGCCATGCCGTTGCGGCGCACGGCGTTGTGGGCCAGCAGGTCCTTGGAGGTCTCCGGGTCCAGGGATGGGGCGTCCACCCCGATCAAGCGCACACCATGGGCGGCCATCAGGTCGATGGTGGCGGCATCCAGGGCGCGGAAGTCGCTGACCCAGCGGTCGTGCGGGAAGCGCCGGTAAGTGCGCAGCAGGATGCGCGGCGGCGCGCCGGCCAGACTGTCCGCTACCTCCGCCGGCATGACCGGCCCATCGCCATCCATCACGTGGATAAGACGGCAGGGCCCCAGGTATGGCGCCAGGTCGACGGTGCCGATGGGCAGGCCGGCGGCGTCATAGTGCAGGGGGGCGTCGGCGTGGGTCCCGGTGTGGGTGGACAGGGTCAACCGGCTGACATTGACCGGGCACCCCGGCCCCAGGGCCCACACGCGTTCTTCCTGATAGGCGGTGTCGCCGGGCCACACCGGGATGCCGGCGCGGATGGGCTGGGTGATGTCCCAGATGCGGGTCATAGCGCCGTCCTCACGGAAAGCAGTTCGGGGAAGAAGCTGAGGCTCAGCGCCTTGACCAGGTAGCTGACGCCGCCGGTGCCGCCGGTGCCGGGCTTGAAGCCGATGATGCGCTCCACCGTCTTCATGTGGCTGAAGCGCCATTGCTGGAAACGGTATTCCAGATCCACCAGCTTTTCCGCCAGGTCGTACAGCTCCCAATGCCGGTGTGGGTCCTGGTAGACCGCCAGCCAGGCGGCCTGCACCCGGGCATCCGGCTCGTAGGGCTGGGCGAAGTCACGCTCCAGCTTCTCTTGCGGGATGTCGAACCCCCGGCGGGCCAGCAGGCGCAGGGCCTCGTCATACAGGCTGGGGGCGTTCAGGCTCTCTTCCAATGCCGCGAAGATGGCCGGCTCGCCCTGGTGCACCGTCATCATGCCGGCGTTCTTGTTGCCCAGCAGGAATTCCAAGTGGCGATATTGATAGGACTGGAAGCCGCTGCTCTGTCCCAGATGGGGGCGGATCAGGCTGTAATCCGCCGGTGTCATGGTGGACAGCACCTCCCACGACTGGATCAGCTGCGCCTGGATGCGGCTGACGCGGGCGATCATCTTCAGGGCCGGCCCCAGGTCATCCGCCTGGATCTGGCGCAAGGCCGCCCGCAGCTCATGCAGGGACAGCTTCATCCACAGCTCGGACGCCTGGTGGATGATGATGAACAGCAGTTCGTCATGCTCGCCGGACCGGGGATGCTGGGCGGCCAGCAGCTGTTCCAGCCCCAGGTAGCTGCCATAGCTCATGGGCGGGGCGGTGTGCAGCCCCTCCCCGGACAGGTCGACAGCGGCGGTATGGGGACGGGCGATCTTGGTCACGTCACGGCTCCACGGGTCTGATAGACGGCATCCTGCCAGGCGCCGCTGTCCATGATGTCCTTCAGGTGGGCCGCCGCGTCATAAACGTCGACATAGCGCACATAGAGCGGGGCGAAGCCGAAGCGGATCACATCCGGGGCGCGGAAGTCGCCGATGACCCCCCGGGCGATCAGCGCCTGCATGATGGCGTAGCCCTCGGGATGGCCGAAGCTGACCTGGCTGCCCCGGGCCTGGGCGTCGCGGGGGGAATGCAGGATGAACTGACCCGGGCAGGACTCCTCAACCAGCCGGATGAACAGGTCGCCCAGCGCCATGGACTTGGCGCGCACCGCGCGGCGATCGGCGCGGGCCATGATACCGACGCCAATCTCCAGGGCGGCCATGCCCAGGATGGGGGGCGTGCCGCAGAGCATGCGCTCGATACCGGGGGCCGGCGCATAGTCGTCGCCGAAGGCAAAGGGCGCCGCGTGGCCCATCCAGCCGGAAAGGGGGGAGCGCAGCTGCGCCTGGTGGCGCCGGGCGGCGTACAGGAAGGCCGGCGCCCCGGGGCCGCCGTTCAGGTATTTGTAGCCGCAGCCGACGGCCAGGTCGGCGCCCGCCGCGTTCAGGTCCACATCGATGGCGCCGGCGCTGTGCGACAGGTCCCACAGGGCCAATGCCCCGGCGGCATGGGCCTTGGCCGTCAGCCGGGCCATGTCGTGGATGCGGCCCGTCTTGTAATGCACTTGGGTCAGCAGCAGCAGGGCCGTATCCGCGTCCAGCGCCTGCTCGATGCGGTCAGGCTGCACCACCCGCAGCTCGACCCGGCCGCCCAGCAGGTCGCGCACGCCCTGCAGGATATAGAAATCGGTGGGGAAGTTGCCCGGCTCCGTCACGATCACCCGGCGGCCGGGCCGCAGGGCCAGGGCGGCCGTCGCCAGCTTGAACAGATTGACGGAGGTGGAGTCCGCCGCGATGACCTCATCCGCCTCCGCGCCGATGAGGGAGGCGATGCCGGCGCCGACGCGCTGGGGCAGAGTGATCCAGCCGGCGGTGTTCCAGCCACGGATGAGTTCACCTCCCCATTCGCGCGCCACCACATCGGCCAGGCGCTGCCGCGTGGCCTTGGGCAGGGCGCCCAGCGAATTCCCGTCCAGGTAGATGACGCCGTCGGCGATCTCGAACGCGTCACGGAATTCGGCCAGCGGATCGTCGCGATCCAGCGCTGCGCAGGCGGCACGGTCCAAGGGCATGTCCCGAGGTCTCCTTGAGGTTTCCCTATCCCCGATCATACCGCCCCCGAAGGGGAACATTGTTACGAAGATGCTTGTGTTGGCGAAGTGTTAAGAACATCGTTCTGCAAAATCGACGAATGGAAGAATGACTATGGATGCGATCGATCAGCGCCTGCTGACTATCCTGGAAACCAACGGCCGCGCGTCCTTCGCTCAGATCGCCGAGACGGTGGGCCTGTCCAAGACGCCGTGCTGGAACCGCGTGCAGGCCCTGGAGGACGGTGGGGTGATCACCGGATATCGGGCGGAGCTTGACCGGTCACGCGTGGGGCTGCCGCTGCTGGCCTTCGTGGACGTGGCCATCGACCTGGGGCGCCACCAGGCGTTTGAGGAGGCCATCGCCCAGGTCCCCGCCGTGCTGGAATGCCATACCACCGCCGGGCCGTTCGATTACGTCCTGCGGGTGGCGCTGCGCGACGTCGAGGCGCTGGACCAACTGCTGCGGACAGAATTGTCGCGCCTGCCGGGCGTCAAGACTTTCTCCACCCGCATTTGCCTGAAGACGGTCTTCCAGGCGCGTCCGCTGATGGCCGCGTTGGGCACCCAGCCGTAAGGGCGGCGGCCCAGGCGGCCCGCCGTTCCGGAACCTTCTCCCGTCGCGGCGGATTGTGGGCCGTGATCCCCGGAGTCACGCCGGTGGACGTCGCCCCTAGTGGAGGCTGTGGCCGCCATGGACTATATCTCCCTGTTTTTCGCCGGGGTCTTCCTGTGCAACGGCGTTCCCCATCTGGTTGCCGGCCTGCACGGACGGCCGTTCCCCACGCCCTTCGCCAAGCCGCCCGCCGCCGGCGACAGCCCGCCCCTGGTGAACTTCCTGTGGGGCTTCGCCAACATCATCGCCGGCCTGTTGCTTTGGTCGGTGCGCCCGGTCATGGCGGTGCTGACGCTCGATTTCGCGGTGCTGGCGCTGGGCGCGCTGCTGACGGGCGTCTGGCTGACCCTGCACTTCGCCAAGGTCCAGGCCGGGAAGTCCTCTCCATGAGCCCAGCCTGGGGCCGGCGCTTGTCTGTCGCGACGGCGGTGCTGATTGCGGTGTTCGGCCTTTATCTCCTGATCGGTGGTGCCTGGCTGATCCTCCTGCGCGGCAGCCCGTACTACGCCATCGCCGGCATCACCCTGTTGGCGATCGCCGCCCTGCTGTGGCGCCGCCGGGCGGCGGCCTTGTGGCTGTATGCCGCCCTGGTGCTGGCCACCATGGCCTGGGCGGTGTGGGAGGCGGGCTTCGATTTCTGGGCCCTGGCCCCGCGCGGCGACGTGTTGGTCCCCCTCGGCGTCTGGCTGATGTTGCCCTTCATCACCCGCGGGCTGTCGCCGGCGGCCAGTGGAGTGGGCAAGGGTGGGGCGGGCAGGGGACCGGTGCTGGTGCTGGGCGGCGTACTGGCGCTGGCCGTGGTGGTGGTTGGCGTCGCCCTGGCGCATGATCGGCACGCCATCCAGGGAACGGTGCGGCCTATGGGGCTTGAGGCGCCTGCCCCCGACCAGGCAGCGACCGACTGGCCGGCCTATGGCGGCAGCGGCAGGGGCGACCGCTATTCCGACCTGGCCCAGATCACCCCCGGGAACGTCGGGCGCCTCAAGCTGGCCTGGCAGTTCCGCACCGGCGACCTGCCGGGCCCAAACGACCCCGGCGAGATCACCACCGAGGTGACGCCCCTGAAGGTGGGCGACCTGCTTTACACCTGCTCCCCGCACCAGATCGTCTTCGCCCTGGACGCCGCCACGGGGGCGCTGCGCTGGAAGTTCGATCCGCAGGTCCAGCGCAATCCGGGCTTCCAGCACATGACCTGCCGCGGCGTGGCCTTCCACCGCACGCGGCCCGGGGCCACCACGGCGGACGGTACGCCGGCACCCGCCGAATGTCCCACCCGCATCTACCTGCCCACCGATGACGGCCGGCTGTTCGCCCTGGACGGGGAAACTGGCAGGCCCTGCGACGGCTTCGGCGACCATGGCCAGATCGATCTGAAGCGCGGCAGCGCGGTGAAGCAGGTGGGCTTCTACCAGGGCACCTCCCCGCCGGCCGTGACGGACAAGGTGCTGATCATGGGCGGCGCCGTCATCGACAACTACTCCGGCAAGGTGCCGTCGGGCGTCATCCGGGGCTTCGATGTCTACAGCGGCCGGTTGCTCTGGGCCTTCGACGCCGGCAACCCCGACCCGAACGAGATGCCGTCGGCCACCCATCATTTCACCGCCGGCAGCCCCAACTCCTGGATCGTGTCGGCGGTGGACGAGGGGCTGGGCCTGGTCTATGTGCCGCTGGGATCGTCCTCCCCCGACATCTGGGGCGGCAACCGCACGCCGGCGCAGGAACGCTATGACAGCGCCCTGGTGGCGCTGGATATCGCCACGGGCAAGCTGCGCTGGTCCTACCAGAATGTGCACCACGACGTCTGGGACATGGACGTCCCGGCCCAGCCCAGCCTGGTGGACGTGGCGACGCCGGCCGGATCCGTGCCGGCGATCTATGTCCCGGCCAAGACCGGTAACATCTTCGTGCTGGACCGCCGGGACGGGCACCCGATCGTGCCAGCGCCCGAGGTGCCGGTACCCCAGGGGGCCGCCCCCGGCGACCGGCTGTCCCCGACACAGCCTGCCTCGCAACTGAGCTTCCGCCCCCGGGACAAGCTGACCGGCGCGCAGATGTGGGGCGGCACGATGTTCGACCAGCTGGCCTGCCGCATCCTGTTCAAACGCCTGCGCTATGACGGGCCGTTCACCCCGCCATCCGTGCGGGGCACGCTGGTTTTCCCAGGTGACCTCGGCATGTTCGAATGGGGCGGCATCGCCATCGACCCGCGGCGGCAGGTGGCCATCGCCAACCCCATGTCCATCCCCTTCGTCTCCCGCCTGGTGCCGCGCGGCACGGATAACCCGGCAGCGCCCAACGGCCAGCATCCGCCGGGAACGGAACTGGGCGTGCAGCCCATGTACGGCACGCCCTTCGGCGCCAACCTGGGTGTTTTCCTGTCGCCCCTGGGCATCCCCTGCCTGCAGCCGCCGTGGGGTGAGCTGGCGGCCATCGACCTGCGCACCAACACCGTGGTGTGGCGCCACCGCGTGGGCACCATCCGCGACATGGCGCCCGTGCCGATACCGCTGGAACTGGGGGTGCCCATGCTGGGCGGGCCGCTGGTGACGGCGGGCGGGGTGGTGTTCCTGACCTCCACCATGGACTATGCCATCCGGGCCTTCGATGTGACGGATGGCCGGTTGCTGTGGCAGGACCGGCTGCCCGCCGGGGGCCAGTCCACCCCCATGTCCTACGAGCAAGGCGGGCGGCAATACATCGTCACCGTGGACGGCGGACACGGCTCCTTCGGCACCAAGATCGGCGACTATGTGCGGGCCTATACCCTCGGTGATTGAGGCGCCGGCAATGGGCATAGTTCCTTTGTCATTCTTGCGCGGCACAGCCCGGGCTGCGTTCTTCACAGGGCCCGGGGCGATGGTTCCCGGGGCGCGGTTGTCCATGGTTTCAATGATTTATGACCGCTCTGGTGGAAGGTTGGACTGATCGGCCGGCGTGATGAGGCAAAGGGCGTTGGAGGGGCATGTGGAGTTGCAAACCGATCCGCCGATCGTCGGCATCGGGGCGTCGGCAGGCGGGGTGAAGGCGCTGCAGGCCTTATTCGAGGCACTGCCCGACGAACCCAACGCCGCCTTCGTCGTCGTGATCCATCTGAATCCCGAACGGCGTAGCGAACTGGCCAAGATCCTGGCCACCCGCACCCGCATGCCTGTCTCGCAGGTCACCGACCGGGTGCACCTGCGCAACAACCACGTCTATGTCATCGCCCCGGACAGCGCACTCAACATCGCCGACCACATGATCTCGGCCCTGTCGTTTGACGAGCCGCGGGCCAAGCGGGCGCCCATCGATCTGTTCTTCCGGTCGCTGGCGGCGCAGCACAGCGACGGCTTCGCCATCATCCTGACGGGTGCCGGGGCGGATGGTGCCGTGGGCGTGAGGGCCATCAAGGAGGTGGGCGGCATCGTTCTGGTGCAGGACCCGGACGAGGCGGAATTCGCCTCCATGCCCCGCAACGCCATCGCCACCGACGCCGCCGACTTCGTCCTGCCCGTGCGCGACCTGGCCCGGCAGCTGACGGAATTGTTGCGGAACCGGAAGGACGGCGAGGTGCTGACCGCGCCGGACGACGACGAGAATATGATGCGCCGCATCCTGGCTCATGTGCGGGTGCGCGTGGGCCATGATTTCAGCCAATACAAACGTGCCACCATCGCCCGGCGCATCATCCGGCGCATGCAGGTCACGCAACAGGAAACGCTAAGCCAGTACCACACCTACCTGCGGGAGCATGCGGACGAGGCCCACGCCCTGTTCACCGACTTCCTGATCTCGGTCACCACCTTCTTCCGTGACAAGCGGGCCTTCGATCAGCTGGCGGCTATGGTGGTTCCCCAGTTGTTCGAAGGGAAGGAGGCGGCCAACACCATCCGCATCTGGGTCCCCGCCTGCGCCACGGGTGAGGAAGCCTACACCATCGGCATCCTCTTGCTGGAGGAGGCGGCGCGACGCGACGTGCGGCCTGAAATCCAGGTCTTCGGGTCCGACCTGGACGCCGATGCGCTGGTCGTAGCCCGCGAGGGGTGCTTTCCCCTGACCATCGAGCAGGACGTGCCCGAGGAGCATCTGCGCCGCTATTTTCAGCGCGAGGGCGACCATTACCGGGTGCGTCGGGAACTGCGCGATACGGTCATGTTCGCCAGCCACAGCATCCTGCGCGACCCGCCCTTCGCCCGGGTGGACATGGTGTCCTGCCGCAACCTGCTGATCTACCTGGACCGGGAACTGCAGCACCAGGTCTGCACCACCTTCCACTACGCGCTGAACCCCGGCGGCTTCCTGTTCCTGGGCGCGTCGGAGAACGCCGACAGTCCACCCGGCCTGTTTCGGGCCCTGGACCGCGACGCGCGCATCTACCGCATGATCCCCAATACCGGGGAAAGGCGGATGGCCCTGCCCATCATGCCCAGCGCCCACCATGCGGCACCCAGCCGTGGCGCGCCCGCGCACCGGCCCCTGGGGCCGGGCGGCGACGTAGCCCTGCACCGCCAGATGCTGGAACGCGTGGCGCCGCCCAGCATGCTGGTGGATGAGACGCACCGCGCCATCCACCTGTCGGAAACCGCCGGCCGGTTCCTGCAGCCCTCGGGCGGGCCCGTCACCACGGTGGCCACCGATATGGTCCGGCCCGAATTGCGCTTCGACCTCGAAGCGGCGTTGCACCGCGCCTTCGACCGGAAGGAGGCGACGCTGACCCGGCCGCTGGTGGTGAAGTTTGAAGGCCAGCCCCAGCGGGTCTATCTGCAGGTCAAACCAGTTCTTGAGGAAGGCGACCCCAGCCGCTACGCCCTGGTGCTGTTCATCGAGGGCGAGACGGTGCGGGCGGACGGCGACGGAGACGAGGGCGGCCAGAACCGCGAGCCGACCAACGAGACCATCCGCCAGTTGCAGGAGGAGTTGCAGCTGGCGCAAAACCGCCTGAGGGCGACGCGGGAGGAATCGGAGGCGACGAACGAGGAGTTGCGGGCCGCCAACGAGGAACTGCAGTCCATCAACGAGGAGTACCGGTCTACCTCGGAGGAGCTGGAGACCAGCAAGGAGGAGCTGCAATCCACCAATGAGGAGCTGCAGACCGTCAACAATGAACTGAAGCAGAAGCTGGCCAGCGTGTCCCGCGCGCACAGCGATCTGCAAAACCTCATGGCGGCGGCGGACTTCGGCACCCTGTTCCTGGACCCCTCCCTGCGCATCAAGCGCTTCACGCCCCGCGTGACGGAGCTGTTCAACATCACCGCCACCGACGCCGGCCGGCCCATCACCGACTTCACCCACCAGCTGGATTATGACCGGCTGGCGGACCACGCCCACGCCGTGCTGCGGGAGTTGACGCTGCTGGAGCATGAGGTGCAGAGCCGTGGCGGCGGCTGGTACCTGGTCCGCATCCGGCCCTATCGCACGGTGGATGACCGCATCGACGGCGTGGTGGTGACCTTCTTCGACATCACCGAGCGTCGCCGGGTCGAAGAGGCCCTGCGCGACAGCGAGGCGCGGCTGAAGCAGGAGATGCGCCTGGTCGAATTCTCACGCGCGCCTATTTTCGTCTGGGAATTCGACGACGGCATCGTCCAGTGGAACCGGGGCAGCGAGGAATTGTACGGCTACTCCCGGGAAGAGGCGAAGGGCCAGGACGTGGCCGAACTGCTGCGGTCGACGCTGGAGGACGGCAGCTTCGACAGTGTGCGCGAAGCCCTGTCGGAAAAAGGCGCCTGGAGCGGCGAGTTGCGGCACACCACCAAGGACGGCCGGGTACTGACCGTTGAAAGCCAGATCGAGATGATCAGCGTCGGCGGCCGGCGGCTGGTGCTGGAAAGCACGCGCGATGTCACCGACCGGAAGAAATGGGAACGGCGCCAGCGCCTGCTGCTGGGCGAACTGCGCCATCGCGTGGGCAATACACTGGCCGTGGTGCAGTCACTGGCCCGCCAGACCCTGCGCACGGCCGGGTCCAGCGAGCGCTTCGTCGACCTGTTCGAAGGCCGCCTGACCGCGCTGGCCCGGGCGCATACCCTGCTGGTCGATTGCCAATGGGAAGGGGCGGAATTGATAGCCCTGGCCCGCATCCAGCTGGCGGCCTACATCAGCGCCGATCCGCAACGCCTGCGGCTGGAGGGCGCCCACGTCCTGCTGCCGCCCCACCTGGCAACCCCCTTTGGCCTGGTGTTGCACGAACTGGCCACCAACGCCGCCAAGTACGGCGCCCTTTCCGTCGCCGGCGGGCGGGTGGAACTGGCGTGGACCCAAGTGACCCGCGAGGGCCGGCCCTTCCTGACGGTGACCTGGCGGGAATTCGACGGCCCCGCCGTCGTTCCGCCGGAACATCACGGCTTCGGCGGAGTTTTGATTGAACGTGGTATGCCCGGGGCCACCGTGACCCGGCTTTTCGAACCCACGGGCCTGGTGTGCACCATGGAAATCGACCTTGAGGAGGAAGAGCAGGATGGGGACGACAGCTGATCCCGAGCTGCCGCTGGCCGGCACGTGCATCCTGGTCGCGGATGACGAGGTGATGATCGCCATCAACCTGGAGGAGACCTTCCGGGATGCGGGTGCCGATATCCTCAGCGCCGCCACCGTGCCGCAGGCAATCGTCGCCGCCCGCAATCCCCGCCTGACCGCCGCCATCCTGGACGTGCGCCTGGGGCGTGAAACGTCCGAAGCTGTGGCCGACATCCTGACCGAGCGGGGCATTCCCTTCTTCTTCTACAGCGGTCAGATGCTGTCGCCGAGCATGCAGGCCAAATATCCCGGCGTCCCGGTGCTGACCAAGCCGGTGCGGCAGGACGCCTTCATGGCGACCATGCTGGCCCTGGTGGCGGGGCAGAGGGCACTGGCCTGACCGGAACCGTCCCGCCCGCGTAAATTTCGGGCCATAAGCGGAACCCCGCCGTGCCGTCCGGATTGATCCCGCACTCGGGGAACCACCCTCGCTTCAAGCCCGCGGCGCCGGAGAGGTCTTCCCGTTCAATCCGTGATCGACATGGAAGGGATACCTCATGAAAGCGCTGACCTGGCACGGCAAGGGTGATGTTCGATGCGAGCATGTTCCCGATCCGACGATTGAGCATGCACGCGACTGCATCATCAAGGTGACGGCCTGTGCCATCTGCGGCTCGGACGTGCATCTTTACGACGGCATTATTCCCTCCATGGAAAGCGGCGACGTGCTGGGCCACGAGACCATGGGCGAGGTGGTCGAGGTCGGCAGCGGCGTCAGCAACTTGAAGGTCGGCGACCGGGTGGTGGTGCCCTTTACCATCTCCTGCGGCGAATGCTTCTTCTGCAAGCGCGGCTATTACTCCGCCTGCGAGCGTTCCAACCCCGACAAGGCCAAGGCGACCAAGCTGTGGGGCAACTCCCCAGCGGGACTGTTCGGTTATTCGCATCTGCTGGGCGGCTACAGCGGCGGCCAGGCGGAGTACCTGCGCGTTCCCTACGCGGATGTCGGCCCCCTGAAGGTTCCGGGCGGCCTGACGGATGAGCAGGCGCTGTTCCTGTCCGACATCTTCCCCACCGGCTACATGGCCGCCGACTTCTGCAACATCCAGCCGGGCGACACCATCGCCATCTGGGGCTGTGGCCCGGTGGGCCAGATGGCCATCCGCAGCGCCTACCTGCTGGGGGCGGAGCGGGTCATCGCCATCGATCATGTGCCGGAGCGGCTGGAACTGGCCCGGCAGGGCGGCGCCATAACCCTGGATTTCAAGGAAGAAGACATCTACGACCGCATCATGGACCTGACCCAGGGCCGGGGCGCCGACGCCTGTATCGACGCCGTGGGGACGGAACCCGACATCGGCAGCGGCTTCGACGCCGTGGTCGACCGCATCAAGGTCGCGACCTTCATGGGAACGGACCGGCCTCACGTGTTGCGCCAGGCCATCATGTGCTGCCGGAACTTCGGCACCGTCTCCATCGTCGGCGTCTATGGCGGCCTGCTGGACAAGATCCCCATGGGTTCCGCCATCAACCGGGGCCTGACCTTCCGCATGGCCCAGACGCCGGTCCAGCGCTACCTGCCCCATCTCCTACGGCGCATCGAGGAGGGGGAGATCGATCCCTCCTTCGTCATCACCCACCGCGCATCGCTGGAGGAGGGGCCGGAGCTCTACAAGACCTTCCGCGACAAGCAGGACGGCTGCATCAAGGTCGTGATGAAGCCCTGACCGCCCATAAGCCAATCCCCCAAGAAACCATTCCCCAAGAAGGAGAAACGCCATGGCTGCTTCCCGCGCGCCCATGCGCCTGTTGGCCGTCGTCACCGGTGCCTCGACCGGCATCGGCTATGAACTCACCAAGCTGTGCGCCCAGAACGGCTTCGACCTGGTGGTCGCCGCCGATGAACCCGAAATCCATGACGCCGCCGACACCTTCCGTGCGCTGGGCGCGCACGTCGAGGCGGTGCAGGCCGATCTGGCCACCCTGGACGGCGTCGATACGCTTTATGCCACTATCCAGGCCCAGGGCCGGCCGGTGGACGCCCTGTTCGCCAATGCCGGCCGGGGCCTGGGCAAGGGCTTCCTGGATCAGAACTTCATCAAGGCCAAGCGGGTGATCGATACCAACGTCACCGGTACCGTGTACCTGATCCACCGGGTAGGCCGCGACATGCGGGCGCTGAATTCCGGTCGCATCCTCATCACCGGATCCATCGCCGGCTTCATCCCGGGCAGCTACCAGGCCGTCTACAACGCCAGCAAGGCCTTCCTGGACAACTTTGCCTACGCCTTGCGCAATGAGCTGGAGGGCACGGGCGTCACCGTCTCCTGTCTCATGCCCGGGCCGACGGACACCGATTTCTTCCGCCGCGCCGAGTTGCTGGATACCGAGGTCGGCACGGCCAAGAAGGACGATCCGGCCAAGGTTGCCCGCGACGGCTTCGACGCCCTGATGAAGGGTGAAGCCGACGTGGTCAGCGGCTGGAAGAACAAGCTGCAGGCGACCCTGGCCAACATCATGCCGGCGGAAATGCTGGCGGACCAGCACCGTGGCATGGCCGCGCCCGGAACAGCCCACAAGCACTGACCCGTCGCTCAACGCGTCAGGTAGTCCAGCGCCAGATAGCCCAGCAGGATCAGCAGCCAGAAGGCGGCCCCCAGCGCCATGATGCGCATGAGGCCGCCTTCACGGCGTAGCTGCATATAGACCCAGGCGATCAGCGCCGCCTTGGCGGATGCGATGCCCAGGCTGGCCACCAAGCTGGGCGTGCCGGTCAGCACCAGGCTGGCGCCTACGGTCAGGCCCAGCAGGGTCAGCAAGGCGGCCCAGACGGCGATCAGGGGGGCCACGACCTTCATCTCAGCGCACCAGGTAGAGGATGGGGTAGAGGAAGACCCAGATGACGTCCACCAGGTGCCAGTAGAGGCCCACCACCTCCACGCCTGTGGCCCCGCGCGGCAGGGCCAGGCTGCGGCGGTGGACGCGCCAGGCCAAGCCGGCCAGCAGGGCCACGCCCACCGTCACGTGCACGGCGTGCAGTGCCGTCGCGACCAGATAGAGGTCCATGAACAGGTGGGCCGCCGGGCTGTCGAATGCCTCGGCCGGGGTGAAGGCCGGCAGCAGCTGTTCACGGATTTCCATCCCGTACTCCATAACCTTCAGGGCCAGGAAGCCGAGCCCCAGGCCGGCGGCGGCCAGCAGGCCCGCCACGGTGCCCTTGACCTTGCCCATGTCCGCCGCCGCCACGGCCAGGGCCACCGCCAGGCTGGAGGTCAGCAGCACCACGGTGTTGGCCGCCCCGATGCCGTAGTGCAGGCGACGTGACGCGGCCGCCACCTCCTGCGGGTGCAGCAGGCGCAGGGCCAGCGCCACGGCGAACAGCCCGCCGAACAGCATGATCTCACTGGCGAGGAACAAATACATGCCCATCAGCGTGGTGTCGCGCTGTCGGCTGGGGGCGGCGTCAGCCATGGGCGGTCTCCCGCTTGGCGTCCGGTTCCACCGGGTACTGGTAGGGCGGTCCATCCACGGTGGGCAATTCATGGAAGTTGTGCTGGGGCGGGGGCGAGGGCACGGTCCATTCCAGCCCGGTGGCCCCCCAGGGATTGGGCGGCGCCTTTTCCCCATGCCGCAGGGAATAGAGCAGGTAGGTGAAGGGCAGCAGATAGGCCAGGCCCAGCACGCTGGCCCCGGCCGACGACAGGACGTGCAGCGTCTGGAACTCCGCCGGATAGACGTGGTAGCGCCGGGGCATGCCCAGATAGCCCAGGATGAACTGGGGGAAGAAGGTCAGGTTGAAGCCCAGGAAAATGAAGATGGCCGACAGGCGCCCCCACACCAGGGGCAGCCAGCGGCCCATCATCTTGGGCCACCAGTAATGCAGGGCGCCGAAGTAGGCGGACACCGTGCCGCCCACCATGATGTAGTGGAAATGGGCGATGACGAAATAGGTATCGTGCACATGCACGTCCACCGCCAGCATGGCCAGGATCAGGCCCGTCATGCCGCCCACCACGAACAGTCCGATGAAGCTCATGGCGAACAGGAAGGGCGGGTCCAGGGCGATGTGGCCCTTATACAGGGTGGCCGTCCAGTTATAGACCTTGATGCCCGAGGGCACCGCCACCGCCAGGCTGAGGAAGCTGAAGACGGCGCTGGCGTACATGGATTGCCCCGCCACGAACATGTGGTGGCCCCAGACCAGGAAGCCGATGATGGCGATGGCGATGGAGGATCCGGCCACGAAGCGGTAGCCGAACACCGGCTTGCGCGCCGCCGTGGACACCAGCTCGCTGATCACCCCCAGGGCCGGCAGCACCATGATGTAGACCGCCGGATGGCTGTAGAACCAGAACAGGTGTTGGTACAGCAGCGGGTCGCCGCCCAGCGCCGGGTTGAAGACGCCGACACCGAACAGCCGCTCCGCCGCGATCAGCACCAGGGTGATGGACAGGACCGGTGTCGCCAGCACCAGGATCAGCGAGGTGGCGTAGATCGACCACACGAACAGCGGCAGCCGGCCCCAGGTCATGCCCGGGCAGCGCAACCGGTGCACCGTTACGATGAAGTTGAGGCCCGTGAGGATGGAGGAGAACCCCACCACGAAGATCGCGGTGGCGGCCAGGATGACGTTGCCGTTGGCGAACATGGAGGATAGCGGGGTGTAGAAGGTCCAGCCCGTGTCCACCCCACCCAGCACCAGCACCGCCAGGGTGAACAGCCCGCCCAGCATGTAGATGTACCAGCTGAGCAGGTTCAGGCGCGGAAACGCCAGGTCCCGTGCCCCGATCATCAGCGGCACCAGGAAATTGCCGAAGGTGTTGGGAATGGACGGGATCAGGAAGAACCACACCATGATGACGCCATGCAGGGTGAAGGCGCGGTTGTAGCCTTCGTTGCTCATCAGGTCGGCTTCGGGCGTCAGCAGATCGATGCGGATCAGCGCCGCCGCCGCCCCACCCACGAAGAAGAAAAAGGTGATGGACAGGAAATAGAGGATGGCGATGCGCTTGTGGTCCGTGGTCAACAACCAGGACTTCAGGCTGTGGCCATGCTCCAGGTAGCTGACCTCGGTCATGGCGATCCCCCGTCGTCGTGATCCTTCGTGGGTGGTGGCGCGTTCGCCAGGGATTTGATGTAGGCCACCAGCTTCAGCACATCTTCCTCCCCCAGCACGTTCTGGAAGGTGGGCATGATGGCGGGATAGCCCGCCGCCACCTGGGCCTGCGGCAGCAGGATGCTGTCGCGCAGGTATTGGTCGTCCGCCGTCACCACGCTGCCATCGGCCAGGGGCACCGGCCGGCCATACAGCCCTTCCAGCGGCGGGGCGTGCACCGTGCTGGCCGCACCATGGCAGCCGCTGCAGCCCCGGGTGCGGAACAGAACGGCCCCTTGCGCTGCCAGCGAACCGTCGGTGCCCATGCCCTCCAGCCAGCGGGCATAGTCGGCCGGCGTCTGCACCACCAGCCGGCCGCCCATGACGGCGTGGTCGGCGCCGCAAAACTGGGCGCAGACCAAGGCGTAGCTGCCGGGCGTGTCGGCGGTGAACCACAGGCGGGTATACCGGCCCGGCACCACGTCCTGCTTCAGGCGCAATGCGGGCACGAACAGGCTGTGGATGACATCCTGAGAGGCGAGAGTGACGACCACCGGCCGGCCGGCCGGCACATGCAACTCGTTGATTTCCGCCTGGCCGCCCGGGTGCTGGAACTTCCACATCCACTGCTTGCCCACGGCGTTGATGGCCAGCGCCTCGGCCGGCGGCTGGTAGAGATCGATGTACAGGCGGGTGGACCAGACATAGAAGGCCAGGGTGGCCAGGAAGGGGATGGCGGCCCACGACACCTCCAGCCAGACGCTGCGGTTCGCGGCATGGGTGCGGTCGGCCGGCTTGCCCCGCCGGTACTTCACCGCGAACCAGGGGATCAGGATGAACACCGGCGCCGACAGCAACACGGCCAGGGCCGCCAACCCCAGGAACAGCGTGTCCACCTGATGCGCGTGGTGCGAGGCCTGGCCGCCCCAGAAGGTCAGCAGCCGGTTCATGACTTCACCAGGCGGCGGTCGCGCCACAGGGACCAGGCGATCCAGCCGCCGCCGCCCAGCGCCACCAGGGCGCCCAGGATGCGCAGCAGGGTCCAGATCAGGGGCCCATTACGCCCGGTCATGGGATCGTAGTGGAAGCACAGCAGCAGGATGCGCTGGCCCCAGTCGCCAGCCCGGCCCTGTGCCGCCTCGTCCAGGGCCTGTTGCAGCGCGTCGGGTGCGGGCGACAGGCCATAGAGCCAATGGTTCAGCGTCCCGTCTGGACGCAGGACGGCCACTGCCGCCACATGGGCGTACTGCCCGATGCGGTCATCCCAGGCGTAGCGGTAGCCCAGGGCGCCGGTCACCGCCCGGATTTGCTCCCCTGTGCCGGTCAGGGCGTGGATGCCGTCGGCGGGCACGGCGGGGAAGGCGCGGCGCAGATCGGCCAAGTCGGCGCTGGCCTCGGCCGGCCCCTCGCGCGGGTCGATACCGAAGGCCACCAGTGTGAAATCGCGGCCAGGGCGCAGTCGCTGCGCCAGGATGGCCTGGGCCAGGCCCGCCAAGGTGACGCCGCAGATGTTGGGGCAGCGATGCAGGACCGGAACCAGGACCAGCGGCTTGCCGTCCGCCAGCCCGCCCAGGCTGACCGCCCGGCCGTCGGCCTCACGGAAGGTGCCATCCAGGGGGATGCGGTTGCCCAGCAGCGGGTCGATGCCCGCCGCCTGGAAGGGGTCGAAAGCCGCCAGCCAGAACGCGGCGGCGATCAGGGCGAGGGCGCGCCTCATTCCGGCGCCTCCGTGTCCTTGTCGTCCGGATCCGGCCAACCCTTCCTGGCCAGCAGATCCATGGCCCGGTCAATGGGGATGATGGCGCGTCCGGCGTCGCGGTCGGCCCAGCCATAGTGGGTGAGGTCGGCCTTCGCTCGCGCCCGAACTTGGTCGCCGCCAAGGTACGGCACCTCATCCAGGGGGACGCCCGCAACGGGCGGCGGGGCTGTGACTGGCGTCGGCCCCCGGCCATGGCCCAGCAGATGGATCAGCCCGGCCACGACGCCCAGCGCCACGGCGACGGAGGCCACCAGGCCCGCCGCCGACCACAGCACGACGCGGGGGGACATATCGCGCGGCTCGGGAGCCTGGGTTTCCGGCGTCCGGTTCATGCCCGCACCTCCCGCCAGCGCAGGCCGACCCAGCTGAGCAGGCCCATTCCCAGCAACGCCAGAACGCCAGCGACCCCTGCGGGGCCCTGGTCGCGGGGCAGGTCGGGCAGCACCAGCCAGGCCGTTTCCAGCACCTTGCCCAACAGCACGAAGGGCGCCATGCGGGCCAGGGCCAGGCGGCTGCGGCGGATGGGCGGGAAGAACAACAGGAACAGGGGCAGGAGGCCCAGCATGGCCACGGCGTACTCGACCACGGCCCAGGCGCCCTCACCACGCCGCTGGTACCAGCGCACACCCGGCGCCAGGTCGGTGGACCAGTTGATGAAATAGTGCATGAAGGCGAGGTAGGCCCACAGCATCAGGGCCGTCAGCCATACCCCCGCCAGCACCCCCGCTGGCGCCGTCTTGTCCGCCATCACCCGCAGGGGGATCAGCACGGCCAGTGCCGTCACCATCTGGATGGACAGGATGTAGAGCCCGAAGCCGGAGGAATGGAAGTCCGGATCCAGCGACATCAGCCAGTCGGTGGCCACCAAATCCTGGAAGGGAACCAGCAGGATGAGGGTGAGGATGGCCATCGGCACCGCCGGCCGCCGCCGCACCAGCCCCCAGGCCAGCAGGCCGGCCAGGGCGAAAAACAGCACGCCGCGCAGCCGGAACGGCCATGACGACAGGTACCAGCCGCGAAAGCCCGCCATGACCTCATCCGCCCAGGGGTACAGCACACGCGGCGCGATCAGCAGGGGCAGCAGGGCCAGCGCCGCCAAGGCCAGCAGGGGCAGGGCGGCTTCCGCCCCCGGCGCCAAGCCCTGGCGCCATACGCCGGGGATGAGGCGCGTCATGGCCAGGAGGATCAGCGCCGCGATGGGCAGGCCGCTCCAGAAGGCGAAGGCCGCCAGCCATCCGCCGAGCGCCACGGCGGGCTCCACCGCCGCATAGGCCAGCACGGCGCCGCATAGGAGCAGGCCGCAGACGGCCGGGAAGTAGCGGCGGGCGGTCAAGGCGGCCCCCCATCCAGCTTGGCCCTGTCCGTGGCATCCAGCGCGTCCGCCGGCGCGTCGCGGTGGAGTTGCAGGGCACGGATGTAGGCGGCGATGGCCCACCGGTCGGCCGGGGCCACCCGGTCGGCGTAGCTGTACATGACGCCGTGGCCGCTGGTGATGACCTCTACGAAATAGCGGGACGGCGCCTGTACCAGGCGCGGCTCATGCAGGCTGGGCGGGGCCGGAAAGCCCCGGGCCGGCACGGCGCCGTGGCCGGTGCCGGCGACGTCATGGCAGGGGCTGCAATAGATGTCATAGCGCTGGCGCCCGCGTGCCAGCAGCGCAGCACTCATGGCCGGGCGCCGGTCCAAGGCGGCGGCGCGGGCGGGGTCGTCCTGCGCCACCGCGCCGGCCGGCGGCGCCTGCATCGCCTTGCCATCGGGGAACAGCCGGCCCGGCCCCGCCGCCTGGTAACGGGGCTGGTGGGTCATCTCATCACAGCCGACCAGCAGGATGATCAGGACCGCGCACAAGGCCAGCAGCAGCAGGTATCTCATTCCGGCCCCTCCGTCTGCGGCACGCCCACCACCCGCACGGGCGCCAGATCGCCGAGGAACCGGGCCGCCTCGTCAAAGCGGGCGTCTTCGCCCAGGATCACCAGGAAGAACTTGTCGGAACTGGCCAGGTGGAAATCCGGCACCCCGAACACCGGGTGGTGCAGGCGGGGCAGGCGGTTCAGCACCAGCATGCCCAGGATGGCGCTGAGCACGGCGCCCAGCACCGTCAGCTCGAAGGTGATCAGCAGGGTGGCGGGAAGGGCCACCAGCGGCCGGCCGCCCACGGGAATGGGATAGTCCAGGTTGCTCCACACCTGCAGGCCGAAACCGGTGGCGGCACCCATAACGCCGCCGGCCAGAGTCAGCCAGGGGACGCGGTTGTCCTGGATGCCCAAGGCCTCCGTCAGGTCGGCCACCGGGAAGGGGGTGTAGGCGTCCAGCCGACGGAAGCCCGCGTTCCTGGCCCGTTTCACGGCATCCACCAGGTGTTCGGCGTCGTCGAATTCCGCCATCACGCCGAAGGGCGGCAGGGGGGCCTTACGCTCCGGCATGGCCGCCCCCCTTCTCTTCACTTTCCTCGAACAGCGCTTCCTTCACCTCGAAGGCGGAGATGACGGGCAGGAAGCGGACGAACAGCAGGAAGGGCACCAGGAACACGCCCAGCATGCCGGCGAACAGCGCCACCTCCCAGAAGCTGGGGGTGTAGGGCCGCCAGCTGGACGGGACCCAGCTGTGATGCAGGCTGGTGGCCAGCAGCATGAAGCGTTCGCACCACATGCCCACCATGGCGGAAAAGCCGATGAGGAACAGGGCCAGCGGGTGGCGCCGCACACCCCGCCACCACAACAGCTGCAGCGGAACGAAGTTGGCGATGACGGCGCCCCAATAGCTCCAGGCGAATGGCCCGGTCAGCCGGTCGGCCAGCAGGGACAGCTCCGGCCTTTCCCCGCCATAGAGGGCGTCGAACACCTCCGCCGCGTAGCCGTAGGCGGTCATCAGCCCGGTGGCCAACAGCAGGCGGCCCAGCATGTCCAGGTGCAGGGGGCGCACCAGATCCTGCAGCCCCAGGGCGCCGCGCAGCACCACCGCGATCATCGAGACGACGGCGAAACCGGAGAAGGCGGCCCCCAGCACGAAATAGGGCGGGAAGACCGTGGAACTCCATCCCGGCACCGGTCCGGCGGCCAGCAACAGCGAGATTTCCGAATGCACGGAAACCACCAGCGGCACGGCGATCGCGGCCGTCAGGCGATAGGCCTGGCCCCAGCGCGCCCAGTGCCGGGCGGACCCGCGCCAGCCCAGGGCGCCCAGCCCGTACAGCACCTGGGCCAGGCGGCTGCGAGCCCTGTCCCGCGTGGCCGCCAGATCCGGCACGATGCCGATGTACCAGAACAGGGCGGAGACGGTCAGGTAGGTCAGGACGGCGAAGAAGTCCCAGGTCAGCGGGCTTTTGAACTGCGGCCACAGCGTCATGCTGTTGGGATAGGGGGCCACCCAGTAGAACAGCCAGGGCCGGCCCAGATGCATCAGCGGGTAGAGGCCGGCGCAGACCACCGCGAACAGGGTCATCGCCTCCGCGAAACGGTTGAGCGAATTGCGCCAGTGGACGTTCAGCAACAACAGCATGGCCGAGATCAGGGTGCCGGCATGGCCAATGCCTAAGAACCAGATGTAGTTGATGATGTCGAAGCCCCAGTTGACGGGGATATTGAGGCCCCACACGCCCACGCCGTTCCACAGCAGGACGCCCAGCGCCGTGAAGAAAAGGGCCAGCAGGCCGCAGGCGGGCAGGAAGCACAGCCACCAGGCGCGCGGCCGGGGATAGTGCAGGGGGATGCCCGTCACCTCCGCCGTCACGTGGGCGTAGGCGGCGGCCCGCTGGGTGTCCGTCATGTCCGTCATGCGGGGCCCCCATCTTTGTCGATGGGGGCGGGCTCGATGCGGGCGAGGTAGGTGGTGCGCGGCCGCGTCCCGGCCTCGGGCACCAGGCTGTAATTGCGGGGACTGGCCTTTTGGCGGCTGACGGCGGAGTTGGGGTCGGTGATATCCCCGAAGGTGATGGCCTGGGTGGGGCAGGCCTGCTGGCAGGCGGGCACGATGGCGCCGTCGGGGATGGCCCCCCCTTTCAGCTTGGCCTGGATGCGCGCGGCGCTGATGCGCTGGACGCAGTAGGTGCACTTTTCCATGACGCCGCGCTGGCGCACGGTCACGTCCGGATTGCGCTGGGCCTTCACGGATTCTGGCGCGTCTGCGGTATAATCGTACCAGTTGAAGCGGCGCACCTTGTAGGGGCAGTAGGACGAGCAGGTGCGGGTGCCGATGCAGCGGTTGTAGATCTGCAGGTTCAGGCCGTCGTGGCTGTGCACCGCCGCGTTGACGGGGCAGCCCATCTCGCACGGCGCCTGTTCGCAATGCATGCAGGGCACAGGCTGGAAATAGGTGGCAGGCGCCGCCGGGTCGCCCGCGTGGTAGCTGTCGACGCGCAGCCAATGCATTTCCCGCCCCATGGCCACCAACTCCGCCCCCACCATGGGCACGTTGTTCTCCGCCACGCAGGCGACGACGCAGGCGTTGCAGCCGATGCACAGGTCCAGGTCGATGGCCATGCCCCAGGACGGACGCTCGCGCGGCGCGTCGGGGTAGAAGCTGGGCGTGGGCTCCTCATGCGGCACCGCGGGGTGGTACGCCGGTACCGTGCGCACGAAGTCGCCGCCCTCCATGGCGTGGTGGCGCTGGGTGCTGGCGACGTCCCGCCGGCGGCCCGTGGCCTCCAGAGACACCGGGCCCCGCACCAGGGGATAGGCGTCGTGGCCCAGGCCATCCGCCGTCTGGCCGGGCAGGCGCCGGCCATAGCCCAGCGTCAGGGTGATGGTCAGCGCCTGTTGCCCGGGCAGGACCCAGACGGGACCCGTGATGCTGGCGTCGCCCGCCGTCACCCGCACCTCATCGCCATTCCTCAGGCCGCGCTCGGCTGCCAGCTGGGGGCTGATGTGCACGACGTTGCCCCAGGTGACCTTGGTCAGCGGCTTGGGCGTTTCCTGTAGCCAGGCGTTGTTGGCGGATGCACCGTCCCCCAGGGTGGGATCCGGCCGGACCAGCAGGGTCAGGCCGCTGGAGGTTACGGCCTTGGCGGGTGTGGGAAGGTCGGCCGGAAGGGCGGCGGGCGGGGGCGTCACCCAAGCGGGGGCGCTGTCGGGAATGAAACCGCGCACCAGCGCGTCGGTCCAGCGCCGCTCAAAGTCATTGCCCCAGGTGGGACGCCAGGTGGCCTGCACCACCTCCCGATCCGTGGCGCCGCCGCCCATCAGGCCGTCCAGCAGGGCGTGGCGCCCGCGCACGTCGTAAAACGGGCGCACCAGGGGCTGGATCAGGCTGACGGTGCCGTCCACCGCGCGCGCGTCGCCCCAGCTTTCCAGATCATGGGCCAGGGGCGCATGCCAGTGGCAGGCCGTGGCGGTTTCGTCCACCAGCGTTCCGGCATGCAGGCTGAAGGGCACCCGGGCCAGGGCGTCGCGGAAGGTGGCGGCCTCGCGGGCGGCATAGGCCGGGTTCGCGTCCAGGACCAGCAGGGCGCGCACCCGGCCTTCGGCCATGTCCCGCAACAGGTCATGCCATGGCGCGGCTGTGGCCACCAGCGGCCCGGTGAAACGCAGGCAGCCGCCCAGCGCACCCAGCCGGGCGTTCAAGCCCAAGGCCTGGGCCTGCAGCGCCGGGTCTTGCCAGGGTCCAACGGTGACCAGCGAGCGGCCGGGATGCACCCGCAGCGCCGCCCTGGCCTCATCCGCCCAGCGGGCTTCCTGCGGGCTCAAATCCGCCGTCTCACCGCCCAGGGCCTGCAGCAGGGCCGGCAGCCGCTGTACCCCGGCCGCCAGCCGCAGGTCAGCACGGGCGCCGGTCAGGGTGGGGGTCGGTTCCGCCACGAACAGCCGGCAGGCACCCTGGCCGGTCTGGCTCGCCAGGCGACGCCGCGCCCAGCGCCGGGCCAGCGTGGCCTGGGCGGGCCCCGGCCCCAGCGGGTTGTCGTCCAGGCACACCATCACGTCCGCCTGATCCAGCAAAGGGTGTGCCTGCAAGGGCTGGCCGAAAGCCAGGCGCGCCGCCTCCAACCGCGAGGCGTCACCCATCGGGTCCAGCACATGCCAGCGCGCCTGGGGCCAGCGTTGGGCCAGAGCCGTGATCTGGCGGACCAGCGTGGGGGAGGTGGTGGGGCCGATCAGCAGGCGCAGGCCCTCACCCTGGCTGGCGTCCGCCGCCCGCGCCATCCCGTTCAGCGCGGTATCCAATGCGGCCCAGGTCGTGGGCTGGTTGCTGTGGCGGGGACCCTGCGAGCGGTCGGGATCGTAAAGATCCAGCAGGGCCGCCTGGGTGAACAGGTCGGTGCCGCCGCCGGTGGCGGGGTGGCTGGCGTTGCCCTCCAGCTTCACCGGCCGCCCGCTGTGGGTCTTGCCCAGAACTGGCTGGGCATAACCGCCCAGGCGCACGGCGGTAGCGTAGTGGCGTGCGACGCCCGGCACGTCGCCCTCCGGTGCCGTGACATAGGGCAGGGCCGTCTCATCCGGCCGGCCGTCGCAGCCCGTCAGGCCGGCCAGCGCCAGGCTGGCGGCCACGGCCTTAAGCGCGGCGCGGCGGCTCAACCCGCCAGGTGCCAGCGACGGCAACAGGGCCGGGAACTCAGCCGCCAGCAGGTCACGGAAGGCGGCGGTATCGGCCAGATCCTCCAGGCTGCGCCAGAGGCCGGTGCCGGTACGGCCGCTGAGGGCCTGGATGACGGTGTCGCGTGCCGTGCGGTCCATGGGCGTCACCGGTGGCACAGGGTGCAGTCGGTCATGCGCTCGGGCCTGATCCCGAACAGCGCCGCCTGGTGGGGGCCGTAGTCGGCGTGGCCCTCGCGATCCCAGGCGCGCCAGTCCATGCGCGTCACCTGGTCGGGCGGGCGCAGGTGCGGTCCGGGGTCGCGGTGGCAGTCCAGGCACCAGCGCATCTGGAAGGGCTGGGCGCGCATCATCAGGGGCATCTGGTCCACCCGCCCGTGGCAGGTGACGCAGGGCACCCCGCGCGCCACATGGATGCTGTGGTTGAAATAGACGTAGTCCGGCAGGCGGGCCACCCGCTGCCAACGGATAGGCGTGCCGGTGGCGAGGCTGTCGCGCACCGGCGCCAGGGCCGGCGCGCTGGTCCACAGCTGGGAATGGCAGGTCATGCAGGTGTGGGTGGCGGGAAACCCCGCGTGCGGCCCCGTTTCCACCGTCGTGTGGCAATAGCGGCAGTCGATGCCGACATCGCCCACATGGTGCTTGTGGCTGAAGGGAACCGGCTGGTCCCGAACCCAGCCCACGGCGGTGATATAGCTGGATCCGATGGCCCCATCCCACAGCAGGCCCGTGACCAATATGCCCAGCGCCGCCAGCAGCACGCCGGCGCGCAACCAGGTATCGGCGGATGCCGTGAAAATCTGGGGCATGGGGCAGGGGTCCCCTTATTCGGATGTTGGGCTTCGGAACGTGAACGGAACCGAGCCGCCCCCTGAACCGGCGCCCGGCCGGTTTGGTTCCCGGCCTGCGGCGTCCTGTCGCGCCTGAGGGAGGGCGAGGCTTTGGCGCGGCAGGAACAAGCGCCGGCCTGCGGCGTTCATCCACCTGTAACAATCGTGATGCCGCCAAAGAACGCCATGGACCTGACGCACAAGGTGAAGGCGGGGCTGGATGAACTCCGCATGCTGACCCTGGGCTGCCAGGTCCTGGTGGGCTTCCAGTTCCAGGCCGTCTTTCAGGAGCTGTTCGCCGATCTGCCGGACCACGCCAAGGCGGCCAACATCGCCGGCCTGCTGCTGATGATCCTGGCGGTGGGCCTGTTGATGGCGCCGGGCATCCATCACGCCCTTTACGGCGATCACCAGGCGACACGGGGCGTCGCGCACATGACCAGCCGCATGGCGGACTGGGCCCTGCCGCCCTTTGCCCTGTCCCTGGGCTTGGACGTGTTGATTGGTGCCGAGCAAGTCTATGGCACGGCGGCGGGGGTGGCTGGGGGCCTGGCGTTCGCGGCCCTGGCGCTGGGCGCCTGGCTGGGCTGGGGGATGCTGGCGCGGGCGCGTCATGGCCGGAAGGAGCGGGAAATGGCTGATCTGCGCGGGGATGAGACCGCCGACGTGGCGCAGAAGATCACCTTCATGATGACGGAGGCACGAACCATCCTGCCGGGCGCCCAGGCCATGCTGGGCTTTCAGCTGGCCGTGGTCCTGACCAAGGCCTTCGCCAGCCTGTCGCCCCCGGAAAAGGCCCTGCACGCGGCCGCCCTGGGTTGCGTCGCCCTGTCCATCATCCTGCTGATGGCGCCGGCCGCCTATCACCGCCTGGTTTACGCCGGTGAGGCCAGCCCCCGTTTCCTGACGGTGGCCAGCCGCCTGGTCACGGCCGCGACCCTGCCCCTGGGCGCGGGCATGGCGGCCGACGCCGCCGTCACCATCGGCTTCATCCTGGGCTCAGCCATGGCCGGCGCCGTGGCCGGCGGCTCTGTCCTGCTGGTCCTGGCGTTGCTGTGGTACGCGAATCCCTGGCGCCTGCTTCGCCGCCGGCTGGTGACCTGAGGCCGGAACCGGCCGTCACCGTCGCCGGTTGTGCGGGTTTCCCCGCTGTGATGGATGCCATGCCGGATCCCACCCAACCCCGCGAAGGTACCCCCAGCCCCAGGCTGGAGGAGGCGGAGTTCCGCCGCCGCTTCCTGGCGCCCTTCCAGGATCCGGCATTCGATGCCCTGGGCGGGGAACTGGACCGCATCGCCGCCGCGGCCTGGGACGCCTACAGCCACCAGCGCAAAAGCCCGCGCACCCGCAAGGCCGGCCCCGGCTTCCATGATCCCGGTTACGAGCTGGCGATCGACTGGATCGCGGCCCATGAGGCCATCGCGGCGGCCCAGGCTCAGCACGACGATGCCACCGGGCCCAACCGGTTCCTGCTGATCAGCGGCTCATCGCGCAGCGAGCACACCTGTCCAGGTGAAATGTCCAAGTCGCACCGCCTGGTGGATTTGGCGCGGTCGGTGCTGGAGGCGGCCCCGGACATGGTGGTGGAGGTGCTGGAGCTGCATCGCCTGGCCGCGGAGTACGGCCGCCATATCCATCCGTGCAAGGCGTGCTTCTCCACCGCCGCCCCGCTCTGCCACTGGCCCTGTTCCTGTTACCCCAACTATTCCCTCGGGCAGGCGCAGGATTGGATGAACGAGATTTACCCCATGTGGGTGCGGGCCCATGGCGTGATGATCGTGACACCGGTCAATTGGTATCAGGTGTCCTCACCGGTGAAGCTCATGATGGATCGCCTGGTTTGCGCCGACGGTGGCAATCCCGACCCCACCCTGACCCAGGGGAAGGACGCCCAGCGGGCCAAGGCGGTTGAGCTGGCGGGCTGGGACTATCCCCGCCACCTGGCCGGGCGCCTATATTCCGTCATCGTCCATGGCGACGTGGAGGGGGCGGAAAATGTGAGGCGCAGCCTGTCGGACTGGCTGCGCTTCATGCGGATGGTGCCGGCAGGGCCCCAGGCGGAGCTGGACCGCTACATCGGTTATTGGAAGCCCTACGCCACCAACCACCAGGAGCTGGACGCGGACGAGGCGGTGCAGGAAGAGGTGCGCAACGCCGCCCGCACCCTGGGCCAGGCTGTGAGGGCCACGCGCCAGGGGCGCCAGGTGGCCGCCGGCGACGATCTACGCCCGCCGCGCCAAAAGCCGGCGCCGTTGGTGCTTAACCGTTTGTTCAAGGATTTGTCCTAATTCTCACGGTAGGGATTAACCACTACGGCTAGCCATTGCGGGATGGCGGCCGTGGTGCGGGGCGCGGTTTCGTCGGGTGCGGGACCGGACGCCCCTGGGACCGTGAGGGGAGACGTCCGATGACCATACGCAAATTGATCGCATCCTGCCTGGGCGGCGTTGCCGTCCTGATGCTGGTGCTGGGCGCCGTGGTGGCGGTGGAGCAATGGCGGGTGGCGGCTGCGGCGGCGGATGCCCAAGGCCTGGCCCGCGTCATGGCGGCGCTGACCCGCATGACGGAGAACCTGGCGGTGGAGCGTGGCCCCACGCTGGTGGCGCTGGGCAGCGCCGATCCGGCGACGTTGGCGCCGATGAAGGAGCAGCGCGCCAAGTCTGATGCCGTGCGCAAGGCCCTGGCTGACCTGCTGGCCACCGAGGATTTCGATACCAAGGACAGCCTGAAGGCGGTCATGTCCACGCTGGACGGCCGGCTGGCCACCCAGCGCGGCATCGTCGATGCCCTGGTGGCCAAACCGGTGGCGGATCGCCCGGCGGGCGAGATCGACACCTATGTCAAGGGCATGTTCGCCATCATGGCGGACCTTGGCGCCGAATTGAACGCCACCAGCCGGTCGCTGCTGCAGCGCGCGCCGGAGGCGGGGCACTATGCCAACATCGCCGTGATGGCCTGGTCCTACCGCGACTATGCCGGTCGCCAGTCCTCCATGCTGTTGCAGGCCCTGAACAGTGGCAAACCCATGAGCCCGCAGGCCACGCGCGACGTTCAGATCATGCAGGGGCATTTGGACGACCTGGAAGGGCGGCTGGACGGCCAACTGGCCCTGGCCGGCACGCCCGACAGCCTGGTGAAGGCGGCGGAGGCGGCGCGCCAGGGGTATAAGGGCATCTTCGGCGCCATGCGCGCCAAGGTGCTGGAGGCCAGCGCCGCCGGCACACCCTATCCCGTCGACGTCACGGAATACCGCAAGACCAGCGTGCCCCAACTGGCCGGGATCCTGGGCATTCGCGACGCCGCCATCGCCGAGGCGACCCGCCTGGCCGATGAGCAGCATGCCAGCGCCAGCCGGGCCCTGCTGCTGGTCACCCTGCTGCTGCTGGCCGCCGGCGGCGTGCTGGGCGGCATCGTCTGGCTGGTCGGCCGCCGGGTCACCGGCCCGCTGTCGGTGTTGACGCAGGTGGTGATGAAGATCGCCGGCGGCGACCACGACTTGGCCGTCCCCTTGACGGAACGCCGCGATGAGATCGGGGAGATGGCGGGCGCCATCTCGACCTTGCGGGTTAATGCCAAGGAGGCCGACATCCTGGCCGATCGCCAGCGGGAGGAGGAAGCCGCCAAGGAACAGCGCCGCCTGCGCCTGGAGGCGGCGACCCGGGAATTCGCCACCTCCATCGACCAGGTGGTGGCGGGTTTCTCCGGGGCCGAACGCTCACTGCGCGGGGCGGCGGATAGCCTGACCCTCTCGGCGGGCGATACCATCAGCCTGTCCAACACCGTGGCCGGCGCCGCGGAGGAGACCTCCGCCAACGTTCAGACGGTGGCGGCGGCGGCCGAGGAACTGAACCAGTCCATCAGCGAGATCGCCCGCCAGATGGTGGGCGCCACCACCACCTCCGAGGCGGCGGTGCGCGAAGCCTCAACCACCAAGCAGTCCATCGACGGCCTGGTCGGTGCGGCCCAGCGCATCGGCGACGTGGTGAAGCTGATCACCGACATCGCCAGCCAGACCAACCTGCTGGCCTTGAACGCCACCATCGAAGCGGCGCGCGCCGGTGAAGCCGGCAAGGGCTTCGCCGTCGTGGCCAGCGAGGTCAAGGCCCTGGCCAACCAGACGGCCAAGGCGACGGAGGAGATCCAGGCCCAGGTGGGCGCCATTCAGGAGGAGACGGCGCGCGCCGCCGCCGCCATCGATGGCATCACCAACACCATCGCCAGCATGAGCCAGATCACCACCGGCGTCGCCTCGGCGGTGGAGCAACAAGGCGCCGCCACGCGGGAGATTGCCCGGAACGTTCAGCAGGCCAGTGTCGGCACGCAAGAGGTGTCGTCCAACATCACCGGCGTGCGCACCGCCGCCGATGAGACGGGCAGCGCCGCGCGCAGCGTGCTCAGCTCCTCCGACGTGCTGGGCCGCGAGGCCGACACCCTGCGCTCGGTGGTCAGCGGCTTCGTCGCCACCATCAAGGCGGCGTGACGGCGGCACGGGGCTGGGAAGGGGAGCCGTCGCCGGACGTGGCGGCCCCCTTCGCGGTCCGCGCCATGAGCAGGGCCGCCGCCAAGCTGAAGCCATAACCCCAGAGCAGCCAAGCGCCAGCCAGGCGGCTGACGGTATCGTTGGGCCCGTAAACCCGGGGGAACCAGTTCAGGACCAGGCCGTCGGCGACCATGACCACGGCGCCCACCAGACCCACGCCCGCCATCAGCTGTTCCGGTGCCAATCCCGCCAGCCGCCGGATGAGGTACACGGCCGTCCACGCGACCGAGACGGTACTGGCGAAGTTCAGCGGATTCCAGAAGGGATCGGTCAGAAGCTGGGGCAGGCCGCGCAGGTAGGCCAGCGCCAACAGCCAGAACATACCCCCCAGCAGGACCAGAATTGCGACCTGTCGTCCCGTCAACATCACATCACCCCCTTGCGTCGCTTGCATCCGGTTCAGCATACGCGCGAGCGGGCCGGTCAGCTCACGCCCATTTCAATGGACAGGCGGATCAGGTCGGCGGTGCGGGCCACGCCCAGCTTGGCCTTGATGGCGGTGCAGGTGTTGGCGATGGTCTTGTAGCCCACGCCCAGTTCGCTGGCGATTTCCGCCAGGGCCCGGCCTTCGCCCAGCAGGCGCAGGATTTCCAGGTCGCGTTCCGTTAGGCGCTGCGCCGGATGGCTGGCCGGCATGCCGTGGACCGCCAGTTCCTGCGCGATCTCGTTTTCGACATAGCGACCGCCCTCGGCCAGGCGGCGGATGGCGGCCAGCAATTCCTCCGGGTCGGCGTTCTTGCTCATGTAACCCTTGGCGCCCGCCGCCAGCGCGCGCGAGGCGTACAGCGCCTCGGCATGCATGCTGAACACCAGGACGCAGGCCGTGGGATCTTCGATCAGCAGGCGTTGCAGCAACTCCAGCCCGCCCACGCCCGGAAGGTTCAGGTCCAGCAGCACGATGTCCGGCCGGTCTTCGCGATAGCGGGCCAGGGCGTCGCGGCCCGTGGCGGCCTCGGCGATGGCGACGCCGGGCAGGGGGGCCAGCAAGCGCCGCAGGCCGGAGCGCACAATGGCATGGTCATCGACAAGCAATAGCTTCATGGGGCCGTCATTCCTGATGCCGTCATCCTGATCACGCCGCTTCCGGGGTCGCCACGGCCGATATGCCGGCGGCCGAAGGCAGCACGGCGTGGACACGCACGCCGCCTTCCGGCCGGTTGGCCACCGTCAGGCTGCCGCCCAGGGCCGCCACCCGTTCCGCCATGCCGCGCAGGCCATAGCCTGTGCTGGGTGGCGCGTCCGCCGGCAGTCCGTCGCCGTCATCCGCGATGTCGATGGTGATGCCGCCGGCCAAGGACGTCACGCCAACGCTGACGGACCTGGGCCGGCCGTGGCGGATGGCATTGCTCAGGCTTTCCTGCACCACCCGGTAGATCGCGGTGTCCCCGGCCTCACCCAGGTGCGCGACAGGCGTCACGGTGACGGCGATGGCCACGTCTGGCCGGCGCGCGCGCCAGAAGGCCGCCAGGTTCTCCAGGGCGGCCCTCAGGCCCAGGTCGCTGAGGCCCGGTGGGCGCAGGCGGGCCAGGATGGCCTTCACCTCCTGCTGCACATGGGTCACCGCCTCGCGGGCGGAGCGGGCCTGGTCGCGCATCGCGGCGTCACCCGCCCGTTCCGCCGCCGCCATCAAGGCGGTGACGTCAACATTGATGGCGAAGAGATAGGGGCCGACCTCGTCATGCAGGTCGCGGGCGAGATCCGCACGCTCCTCTTCCTGGATGGTCTGCAGTTGTTCGTGCAGGCGGCGGTTGCGCGCCTCCGCCGCCGCCAGGCGCTCGATCATGCGGTTGAAGCCGACGGCCAGGCGGCGCAGTTCCGGCGGGCCCGCCTCCGCCACCGGCCGCGCCGTCTCCATGCCGGTTTCCGCTACCTGGGCGAAGGCCTTGGACAGCCGGTCGATGGAGCGCAGGGCCCGGCCCAGCGTCCAATAGACCATAGGCAGGGCCAGCGCGCTGAACAGCAGCATCATGACCGCGTCGTCGCCCAGTTCGCCCCACACCTCCGACACCTCGCCTGAGGGATCGGTTTCCAGGCGCAGCCACAGGCCCTGTCCGGAAAAGCCGGGCAGGGGCACCTCGGCGCTCAGTTGCGGCACGTCCAGCGATCGCACGAACCAGGCGGGGGCCGGATGGTCGGGCACGGCCAGGCGGGAACTGGCGACCACCCCACCGCCCGGCTGGCGCAGGCTGACTTTCAGGTGGCGGTCGCCATTGAAGGCACCGACCAGCCGGGTCAGCAGGACTGTAATGTCCTCGTCACTGCGGTCCTGCGGCGCCGGTCGGCCGGCCAGGTGGGCCAGCGCGCTGCCGACCGTGTGCTGTCCCACGGACAGGGCCGCCTCCATCTCCGTGCGCACGGACCGCTCCGCCCGCAGCCAGGCGGCGGCCCCGCCGGTGGCCAGGCTGACCAGCAGCAACAGGGCGATGCTCAGGACCAGGCGGATGCGTAGCGACATGAGGTTGGTTCCCCAGTGGCCGGTAAATGTGTGGCCGCCCACCTTCGGACGGCGCCTCCCACCCCTATCTAACAGGCGCTTGGGGGCCAGGTGCAACAACGGCCGTGATATCGGGAATTTTTCCCGGGAAAATCGGGAAGGGGGCCTATGGCCGGTCCTGGGCCCCGGGGCTAGCCTAAGGTCAGCTCCATCCTACCGGTGCGCCCCGATAATGAAAAACATTCCGGCCGGCTTGTTGGCTCTGCTCTGCACCACCTGTTCCACCCTGGCCTGTTCCACCCTGGCCCTGGCGGCCGAGCCCGACCCGGCCCCCGATGGCGCGCCGCCGACCTTGAGCGACATCATCGTCATTGGTGTGACCCCTCTGCCGGGCGCCAACGTACCGCTGGACAAGGTGCCGGCCGCCGCCAGCACCCTGTCAGCGGATGACTTGGCCCGCCTGCATTCCGTGTCCATCCTGGACGGCATGGCCCAGCGGATGCCGGGGCTGGCGCTGTCGGACACCCAGGGTAACGCCCTGTTCCAGGATGTCCGCTACCACGGCTTCACCGTTTCCCCCCTGCAGGGCACGCCCCAGGGCATCGCCGTCTATCAGAATGGCGTGCGCCTGAACGAGGCCTTCGGCGACACGGTGAACTGGGACCTGGCGCCGGAGGTGGCGATCGACCGCCTGACCTTGGCCACCAACAACCCGGCCTATGGGCTGAACGCCCTGGGCGGGGCGGTGACCCTGGAGATGAAGAACGGCTTCACCTTCCAGGGCGCGAACGCCGAGCTGCTGGGCGGCAGCAACGGCCGGATCCAGGGCTCGGCCGAGTTCGGCTGGCAGTCCGGTGGTTTCAGCCTGTATCTGGCGGCAGAGGCGGAGAAGGATGATGGCTGGCGCAAGCAGTCGGCGTCCGACGTCGAGCGCTTTTACGGCGACGCCGGCTGGCGCAGCGAAACGGCGGAGGTGCACCTGATCGCCGCCGCCGCGCGGTCCAGCCTGGGCGTCGTGGGGCCCACGCCGCTGGAAATGATCCAGGCGGACGAGACCGCCGTCTACACCTGGCCGCAGACCACCAAGAACGACAGCGGCATGCTGGCCCTGAACGGCAGGATCGACATCGCCCCGGGCTGGGCCCTGCAGGGCAATGTCTACGGCCGCCATTTCGGGCAGAAGCATGTGGACGGCAACGACAGCGATTTCGAAGGCTGCAGCGCGCGCTCCTCCTACGGCGGCAAGCTCTGCCTGGAGGATGACGCCTTCGGCACGCCGGCGGGCGGCAAGACAACCGCGTTCCGCAACCAATTCGTCATCACCGACCTGGCCGGCCACACTTTCGCTTTCGACCGCGACGCGACCTACGGCACCCTGGATCGCAGCGCCACCGACACCACCGCCGTGGGCGGGTCGCTGCAACTGACCAGCGACCGGCCGCTGATGGGCCTGGGCAACCGCTTCGCCGCCGGCGGCAGCATCGATCACAGCGACATCCGCTTCACCGCCACCAGCACGCTGGGCATCATCAACCCCGACCTCTCGGTGACGACCCAAGGCGGCGACGCCAGCGATATCCCGGGGGCCGGCCTGATCATCCGCACCCTGGGCAACCTGGGCTATGCCCCCGTCTGGCTGTCCGGCACCACCGACTATTACGGCGCCTATGTCACCGACACGCTGGACCTGACGCCGGCCCTGTCGCTCACCGCCGGCCTGCGCCTGAACGTGGCCGACATCGGCACCCGCGACCGGGGCGGGGCGGCGCCCGAACTGAACGGCGACAACCGCTACACCCACTGGAACCCGCAGGCCGGGCTGACCTATCAGCTGGGCGGTGGGGTCAGCGTCTATGGCGGCTATTCCCAGTCCAACCGCGCCCCCACGCCGCTGGAGCTGGACTGCGCCGATCCGTTGCGCCCCTGCCTGCTGGAGAACTCCCTGGTGGCGGATCCACCGCTGCGCCAGGTGGTGGCCAACACCTACGAGGCCGGCGTCCGCGGGACCCAGGGCATCCTCTCCGGCCGGCTGGACTGGACCGTGGGCCTGTTCCGCACCGATAGCGATAACGACATCGTGGCGCTGGCCAGCAGCATCCAGGGCCGCGGCTATTACACCAACGTGCCCGGAACCCGCCGCCAGGGCGTGGACGCCGGCCTGACCTTCGCCGCCGAGCGCTGGCAGGTCTACCTGAACTACAGCTTCGTCGACGCCACCTATCAGTTCGACGGCGTGCTGGCCTCCCCCAACAACCCGCAGGCGGATGACAACGGCACCATCACCGTGCACAGCGGCGACCGCATCCCCGGCATCCCCCGCCACCAGGTGAAGCTGGGCGGCGACGTGATGGTGACCGACGCGTGGAGCTTGGGCGGCGCCGTGCAGTACTATGGCAGCCAGTACCTGGTGGGGGATGACGCCAACCAGAATTCCCAGCTGACACCCTATTGGACCATGGACCTGCGCACCTCCTACCAGATCCTGTCCAACATCCAGCTGATCGGCGGCGTCAACAATCTGTTCGACCGCCGTTACGCCAGCTACGGCACCTATTTCGATACGGCCGGCGCCAGCGACATCTTGGGCCGCTCGTTGAGCGACGCCCGCACCCTGACCCTGGGTGCGCCGCGCACCTTCTATGGCGGTGTGAAAGTGTCGTTCTAAGACGTTGAATTCATGCAGTTCCCTGTGGGCGACGCGATAATGCCGTCAGGGAAGGGGGACCGGTTCCATCCGCTGCCGGTCCCCCTCTTTTTATCCGCCGGCCGCCAGGGTCTGGAGTTCTTCCAGCAGCGCCGGCGGCACCTCCAGCCCCTGGGTCTGTGCCCGGGCGCGGGCGGCCAAGCGGCGGTCGCCCGGCAGGCGCGCGCCATCCGCGACGATGGCCTGAACCAGTTCCCCCATGCGGCCGGCGAAGTCGGGGCCGCTGAACGCCGTGGGATCGAAGGCGATGATGAGTTGGCCCACGGCGGGGTTGGGCCCCTGGGTGTCCAGGAAGGAACTGGCCTGCCAACCGTACCGCCCACCGGCCAGCGCGCCGCAGAGGATTTCCACCATCAAGGCCAGCGCCGCCCCCTTGGCTCCGCCGATGGGAGCCAGCGCGCCCTTCAGCGCCGCTGCCGGATCGGTGGTGGGGTCGCCATCCGCGTCCACCGCCCAGTCGGCCGGAATGGGACGCCCGGCCTTCTGCGCCGCCACGATCTTGGATCGGGCGACCAGGGACAGCGCCATGTCGATGACCAGCGGCGCCCGCCCCGCCACCGGCGCGGCGAAGGCCAACGGGTTGGTGCCAAGCATCACCCGCCGCCCGCCTGCCGTCGCCATGGCGGCCGGGGTGTTGGACATGATCAACGCCACCATGCCCTGGTCCGCCAGCCGCTCCACCACCAGGCCCGCTTGGCCGATGTGGTGGGAGGCGTGGATGCCCGCGCCCGCCGTGCCCATCTGGCGCGCCAGGGCGGCCACGGCATCGACAGCCATATCCACGGCGGGATAGGCGAAGCCGCCGGCCGCGTCCACCCGCAGGCTGGCGGCGGCCGTCTGGATCAGGCGGGGCACGGCCCCGCCGTCAACTTTGCCGGCATGCACCTGGGCGGCATAGGACGGCACGCGGGCCAGGCCGTGGCCGGCCTGGCCGTCGGCCTCGGCCGCCACCAAGGCGCGGGCCACGCTGCCGGCGGCGGCAGGCAAGGTGCCGTTGGCGGTCAGCGCCTCGACAGTCAGCGTACGGGCATCGGTGAGGGAGAGAATGGGCATGGCGGCGGCACAGGTTGGGGACGGGCACGGCTGAGCGATGATCGCCCAGCTATGCCGCCATCCGGCCCATTTGTCGCCGCCTAACTGCGGGCTGCGGCTATTGCGCCGTCACCCGCCAGACCGTGTTGCCCACGTCGTCCGCGATCAGCAGGGCCCCGGTCTTGTCCACCGCCAAGCCCACCGGGCGGCCGTGAGCCTTGCCGTCCTGGTCCAGGAAGCCAGTGACCACATCCACCGGCTGACCATTGGGCTGGCCGTTGCTGAACGGTATGAAAATCACCTTGTATCCATTTGGAATCTTTCGATTCCAACTGCCATGCTCGCCCACGAAGGCGCCACCCTGGTAGCTGCTGGGCAGGGTGTTTCCGGTGTAGAAGACCATGCCCAGGGGGGCGACGTGGGTGCTGAGGGCATAGTCCGGAACGATGGCGCGGGCGACTAGATCGGGGCGCTGCGGCTTCACCCGCGGGTCAATGTTCTGGCCGTAATAGCTGTAGGGCCACCCGTAGAAGCCGCCATCCTTCACTGAGGTCATGTAGTCCGGCACCAAATTGGGCCCCAACTCGTCGCGCTCGTTCACCACCGCCCATAGGGTGCCGGTCTGCGGTTCCCAACTCAGGCCGTTGGGATTGCGCAGGCCATCGGCGTAGATGCGCCAGCGGCCGGTGGCGCGGTCTACCTCCCAGACGGCAGCGCGGTTCTTTTCCGCTTCGATGCCGTTCTCGGTGATGTTGCTGTTGGATCCAACGCCGACATAGAGCCGCGTGCCATCCTGGCTGGCAACCAGGCTCTTGGTCCAATGATGGTCGATGGGGCCGCCGGGCAGGGGCGTCAGGGTGGTGCCCTCCGCCGTGATCTGGGTGTCGCCCTCGGTATAGGGGTAGCGGATGATGGCGTCGGTGTCGGCCACGTACAGGTCGTTGCCCACCAGGGCCACGCCGAAGGGGGAATTGAGGTGGTCCAGGAAAATGCTCTGGGATTCCGGCACGCCGTCGCCATCCGCGTCGCGCAACAGGGTGATGCGGTTGCTGTCCTTGGTTTCACCGCCGGACGTGGCCAGTGATTCCACCCAATGCATGATCAGGTCCTTGGGGCGCTTTATAGGCTCACCCTTGGGCGCCACGGATTCGACCACCAGCACATCGCCATTGGGCAGCACGGTGAGGGACCGGGGATGGTGCAGTCCGGTGGCCATGGCCTGGATTTTCAACCCTTGGGCCACGGCCGGCTTTTCCCCATCCTTCCAGCCGACCACCTTGGCCACCTTCATGGGCGGCAGCAGGTATTGCTGCTGCTTGGGCAGGGTGGGGTTGGCGCCGATCTGAGCGTTGGGGTCCGTGCCCTTGCTGCCGTCGTCGCACGCGCTCAGGGCAAAGGCGGCCACACCGGCCAGGGCCAGCAGGCGAAGGACATGCCGCTTCATGGCCGCACCTCCACCACCCGGCGGCGGTAGACCAGCACCGACCAGCCGATCCAGTTGCTGGTCAGCACGACGATCAGCACCAGGGCCGACAGGATGAGGCCCTGCGGCACGACGGAGGTCCAGGCGTCGCGGCTGTGCACGAAACAATTCAGGATGGCCAGGCCCAGCGCCACCAGGTTGCCCAGCACGTGCGGCCAGATGGGCGCCTGGGTGACGACATAACGGCGCTGCCCCAGGTCCACCAAGCCGGCGATCAGCGCCAGGCACCCCAGCACCACGCCGGCGAACAGCAACCAGGCGGAAAAGTCCGCCCACATCATTTCCGCCGTGCCCCAGTAGGCGAGATCGGTGAAGAAGGCGCCGACAAAGCAGACGCTGGGGAAGGGGACCAGCATGGGATAAAGGGGGTGGCGCACAACCTCGGTGGTCGTGCTTTCCACGGTGGTCAGATGCACCGGTGTCCCCTGGACCGTCGATCGCGTGATGTCACTGGGCATGGCCATTCCTCTCCATAATCTTCCCCGCGCCTTCAACCCCTTAGGCGTCGGCGTGGTTCCGGAGGGCGCGTGGCTCCCGCTTTTGGGTACGCGTAAAAAGAGTATGTCTTCCGGATTGGCGACAGTTCGCAGACCGCCATTTTGCGCAGAAACGCTCAGATTTTGGCTATTCATCCGCTATTAATACGTGTATATCTGGGGTGACAAAGCCCGTGGCTCGAGATATGAATCGCGCATCGATTTCACCCAGGGGTTGTGAAATGCGCATCATCCCATCATCGCGGGCCGCCCGTCGTCTGATCGGCACGGCGGCCCTGGCCATCGCCACGGCATTCGCCGTCCCGTCCCTGTCCAATGCCGAGGTAAACGCGGAGGCGGCCAAGTCTCCGGGCGGCATCCGCCTCAGTTGGCAGGACTTCGCCAAGGATCCGGCCAAGGTCGCCAGCCTGCGCAAGGCCGTGGCCGTCATGAAATCCCGCAACAGCGCCGACCACACCAGCGCCGTGTACCGCACCAGCTGGGAGTATTGGGCCAACATCCATGGCTATTTCGGCCCGGATTCGCCTTTCGGCACGGTGGCCGAGAACACGCAGGGCCTGCCGCAGCAGTACCTGGTTTATTTCAAGGGCATCCAGGACACGACCCCGCCGGACCAGGTGGCCAAGGACGTGTGGGCGAATTGCCAGCACGGCACGCCCTGGTTCTTCGCCTGGCATCGCCTGTACCTGCTGTATTTTGAGAAGCAGTTGCAGGCGGCCTCGGGCGATCCGACCTTGCGCCTGCCGTATTGGGACTACAGCAACCCGGCCCAACTGGCCATGCCGGCGGCCTTCATCGACAAGACCTACGTCGACGGCTCGGGCAAGACCCAGCCGAACCCGCTGTACGAGGCCCGTCGCGCGCCCGGCTGGCTGACGGGCAAGGCCACGCTGAACGGCAGCTCCACCAACATCAATTCCGCGCTGAAGCTGAAGCAGTTCACCGCCTACCAGAACTATATCGAGGGCAGGGTGCACGGCTATGTCCACTGCACCGTGGGCGTGACCTGCCCGGTGGTGGACATGGGCTCGGTGCCCTATTCCTCCAATGATCCGGTGTTCTGGTCGCACCACGCCAACATCGACCGGATGTGGAGTTGCTGGAGCAACATCGGCGGTCACCAGAACCCGGACACCGACGCCTTCCTGAACCAGCCCTATTCCTTCGTCGACACCAACGGCAAGGAATTCACCGTCACGGTCCGCGATCTGTTCAACGGCACCATCGTCGACTACAAATATGAGCAGGAAACGAACTGTGCCCGCGGCGCCGGCGAGACGCTGGTGGCCAGTGCCGGTTCGACGGTCGCGCTTGCCGCCGCGGCGGTGAAGGCCGCCGACCAGCCGCCCAACCCGTTGCCGCCCAATGGGGCCCCCAATGGGCCAGCCACCGAAAGCCTGCTTGCGGAGCCCCAGCCATTGAATGCGCCCTCCCAGCCGCTGGCACTGACCCAGGCCAAGACCAAGGTGAAGATCACCATGCCCCAGGGCGGTGAGAAGGCGCGGTTGCAGGCGTTCGCGCTGGCTCCGCAAAACGCGGCGGCCACCGAGACCCATCTGATCCTGGAGGGCATCAGCTACAAGGCGCACCCCGGCACCATGTTCGACGTGTTCCTGGAGAACAGCAAGGATCCCAAGAAGCGGGTGCAGGTGGGCACCATCAGCTTCTTCAGCCTGTCGGGTGCTGCGGCCGCCAAACATGCCGAACACCAAGCGCCCAAGACCGACGACTTCGACGTCACCGACGCCCTGCGCGAGGTCGCCGGCGGCAAGGCCAGCCTGTCCGACGTCACCGTCAGCTTCGAAGCCACCACCGGCCGCGAGGGCACGGGCGAGAAGCCGACGATGAACGCCGATGCTGGCCTGACGATCCAGAAGATCAGCCTGATGGTTCAGCCGGCGCAGTGATCCTGGATCGCATAAGCTGAAGTGCCTGGAAGGGACCGCCGGAAACGGGGTCCCTTCCAATGGCATATGTTATTTTCCATAAGATTGCTTATCGGTTTTTGGTATGTAGGCGGGTGGACTCAAAAACGAAGTGCGACTTTCCAACGTTCTCAGTGAGTTGGACAGGAGGTCGCAGATGGGGT